>CAYGWD010000061.1:0-1538 GCA_964353745.1 uncultured archaeon | reverse complement strand
AAGCGACTACAAACAAGTCTGCAATAAAGGCTGATGCGAAGAATGATATTAAGAACTTCTTTCTTCCAAGTTCCTGCTCGACGACCTTGCCAAAAAAGTATAGGGCAATGATATTCAATATGAGATGATCTAGATTAGCGTGAAGAAATATTGATGTTAGAGAAACCCATATTCTTCCATCTAAAATATTCTGTAAAGAAAAGCCGAAACTATAAAATAGAGTATTCAGAAAATCATCTCCGTAAAAATATTTGAGAAGAATTTCAAGAGCGAACGCAATGACGCATGCTATTATGAAAAAATAAGTTAGGTTTGGCCTTTTGTATTTGTTTGCCATAATGAATATATTGCTTTCTTATAGAAATTACTTTTGTTAACAGTCTTTAGGGCTGGCAAAAAACGGTATTGGTTCGAAGAACAGATGCCTGGCTAAGGGGTTATAGATGATTTTCAAAATCCTCATTTCCAAGCCGCTGAGCCTGCCGTAAAGTATTTTGGGTCTTAAAAGCCATTTTTTGGTCAAAAAGCCAAAAATCGATGCAAACTCAAATCCCTGGCCAGTTTTTGGTTTTTGCCTGTTTTATCAGTTTTGGTCAAAATCGTAAAGTACTGTAAAGTATGTTGTAAAGTATTCTCAACTAATAAGATATTTATGGTAAAGTACACATTCTTTAAAATAAAGTAGTGGTTGATATGGAATGGTACGAAACATACGGTTGGAATAGCAATCTATTTGAGCAAAGTTCAATGCCAGATGCTATTTCTGGTTTCGATGACATAAGAAAAGAGCTTTTAGGTTTCATTAAATCAGGAGATTGCTGTCTCTTGTTGGGAGAAGCAGGTACAGGAAAGACAATTATTCTGAAATGGTTAGAAGATTGCTTATCGTCTAAGGACGCTGCTTTCTATTTGAACACGTCGGGAATGAGCGAAGAGGAGATAAAGAAAATAGACATTGACAAAACCATAAAAGAGAAGACAAGTTCCTGGAACAAGATGTTCGGAAGAAAGAAATCCTTTGCTATCCTTATTGACGATGCTCAATCATTGCCTGCCACGATAGCGGACTCTGTTAAAAGAAATTTTGATAATAAGATTATCAGTTCAGTTGTTCTGGCTTCTAGAGCTGAAAACCTTGATAACCTCAAAGGAATTCTTTTAGAGAAAATAGGAGACAGGAAAGTGAGATTGAGACCAATGACAGGTGACGAGGCAATGGGAATGATAATTAACAGGGTCAGATACAAGAATCCTTTTGAAGAGGGCAGCCTAGAAATCATATTTGAAAAGGCTAAATTCATACCGAGAAACATACTAGGAGTATGCGAACTTATAGCAAGAAAAAACAATGATAAGATAATAACCAAAGAGTTCGTAGAGAAATGCTTTGGAGAAAAGGAAAAACCCAAAGAGCGTGAAGTCAAGTTTATCGACAGGCTGTCTCCATTGCAGAGAGACATTGTCAATGTTTTGAAGACTGGCAACTTTACACCCAAGGAAATATCTGTTAAGTTGAACAAACCGAACAAAACGATAAC
>CAYGWD010000060.1:0-1993 GCA_964353745.1 uncultured archaeon | reverse complement strand
TGGGGAAAGTATGACTGCAACACAAATGCTGACGTTAGCCTACCCCAGATAGAATGGTACATATTGAACTTGTGCAAATTGCAAAACCAGTATCACAACACAGGCTTAGACTGTTCTGATCTGAAATCGGCTTGCAATAAAATAACTGGAGACCAAACCTGTCCTATAGGTTATTTAAAATGATTTTAAAAAGGATCTTGAATTTTTTCAGACCCAACTGGAAAAAGTTAATTTTACTTTTCGCTTTCGAGTTTCTTATTTCCTTTACGTTGTTGGCAGTTGGCGACAGGCTTCCCTCATGGCAGGTTTACATAATGTCGCCAAACATCTATTATCTCGAGTCAACAATAAACCCTATGTTTGTTACCCAAGAGCAGATGTCTATTAGTGGCGCTATAAGCAACATATTATCCCTGGCTTATCTTTATTTCCTGTCATGCCTTATAATTGAAGGTAGAGGAGCGCTTGTAAAATTTTTCGTGAACCTTTTTAAACGTAAAGAGTGATTGCATGAGACTGGTAGCAAGACCCATAAACTTGGAAGCCGGGGGAAAATATATTGTAATTCTAAACAAAGAGGATGCTGACTTTCTAGGCTTGCATGCTCTGGACAGGGTTTCTCTAAGATGTAAGGAAAAGGAGCTGACAGCCATAGTTGATATCACGGCCAGATTCGCAATGAAGGGAGAGATGATAACAAACGATGATGTCACGAGGTTCTTTGGCATAAAGGGCGGGGAACACGTCGAAGTTTCCAAGGAAAAGGAGCCAGAATCCATTGTTTACATAAAACAAAAGATTTCTGGATGCAGGTTAGAATATGAAAAGATAAAGATAATTGTTAATGACGTCACTGAAAGAAAATTATCTGACATCGAATTGACAGCTCTTGTGACGGCTCTATACACCAGGGGCATATCGATAGACGAGGCTGTAGGTTTTTCAAGAGCAATGGTCAATGCTGGAAAGAGATTCAGGTTCAACAAGCACGTCATATGCGACAAGCATTCCATAGGCGGCATACCTGGCGACAAAACATCAATAGTTCTTGTTCCAATACTTGCTGCTGCAGGTCTGATTATTCCAAAGACATCTTCTAGAGCAATAACATCTCCTGCTGGGACTGCGGATCGCATGGAAGTGCTGGCGCCTGTCTGCCTTTCTCTTGATGAGATAGAGGAGGTTGTTAAAAAAACTGGTGCATGTCTGGTATGGGGCGGCGCGTTAGACCTGTCCCCTGCTGATGATGAATTCATAAAGATAGAGTATCCGTTAGGTATTGATCCGATGCTTCTGCCTTCCATAATGTCTAAGAAAAAAGCAATCGGCGCCAAGTACGTTGTCATAGACATACCCACTGGCAGGGAGGCAAAAATCACGACTGTGCAAAAGGCACGCGAATTGGCAGAAGACTTTCTTGAATTGGGCAAGAGGCTGGGAATGCATATAGCTTGTGGCGTAACATTCGGAGACCAGCCCTTGGGCTACTGCATAGGTCCAGCTCTAGAGGCAAGAGAAGCGTTGATAACGTTGCAGGGTAAAGGGCCAAGAGACTTGGTGGAGAAAGCTACTATGCTCTCTGATATTCTGTTCAATGAGGTCGGTTTGAAAGATCATGGGGCAGCCTTGGAACTTTTGAGGTCCGGCAAGGCAGAAAAGAAAATGAGAGAAATTATAGAGGCACAGGGAGGAGACCCTGAAATAAAACCAGAGAATATTGAAGTCGGTGATAAAACATTCAAAATAAAGTCTGATACAGAAGGAAGGGTTCTGTGGATAAAGAATTCTGCGATAGTCCTTGTTGCAAGAGATGCAGGAGCTCCCAAGGACAAGGGAGCAGGAATTCATATGAATGTAAAAATGGGCGACAGCGTCAGGAAAGGAGATGTTTTATTTACCATTCATTCCAATAATTATATAAGATTGAGTGATGCTGTTAAGCTGGCAGAGG
Source organism: uncultured archaeon (assembly GCA_964353745.1). Classification (GTDB taxonomy): domain Archaea; phylum Aenigmatarchaeota; class Aenigmatarchaeia; order Aenigmatarchaeales; family Aenigmatarchaeaceae; genus CS1-C013. The sequence continues at coordinate 42 of CAYGWD010000060.1, read as the reverse complement.
AGCTGAAACCGTTGGTTATCGGCAAGAAGTTCGAAGAGAAGA
>CAYGWD010000059.1:0-2083 GCA_964353745.1 uncultured archaeon | reverse complement strand
CAGCCGTAGATTTTTTTACAAGTCTTTTTGCTAGTAAATTATAATTCCAGGGAGGGTTTTCTTCTATCATTCTGTTCTTCAAATGAGAGAAATCCCAACCTGAAAATGATTCTTGCTCTTCCTTTTTCCACAAGTTGTAAAAGTCCTTCATCATCTATCACTATCTAATTTTAGAAATCTCTTCATAAAAATCTATCAGAAAGAGATTTTAACACGGGTTAAATGCGTAGGGCAGGATTTGAACAAAGCTTCTTCAATAAGATTCATGTATTTCTATCCTTTATGATTCGATCCAGGACCTATTGAGCTTGTGGGAATCAAAGTTTCATATTGAATTAAAATCAAAGGGTCTGTAACACCTTTCTTACTTAAGAGTTTTTTAAGTCTTTCTAATTGTCGTGAATCATCACTTATTGATATTTTCGCAGCTGTGGTGTAAGAGGCATTTTGAAGTCTTAAACCTCCTTCTACTATTTCATAGAGACCATTTATAGGTTTTGATTCCATTACTTGTATTTCTTCTGTATGTATGCCACGAATTTTCTTGGCAATTTCTTCTTTCTTATTATCTTTAGTTTGAGTAAAAACGTAAGCTATTGGAGCCATATTTTTCACTTATTTTGTATATGGTTGTTAAACATTTATGCTTATTGCCAACCTCATGCCCACTGTATTGAGCATCAGGTGTGCGGAGGGCATGCTTGATTTAGGGTTCAGAGTAGTCTAATTGATAGAAATTATTCAACCAAAGAAGATGGGACTATAACTGATATAAAACCTTCATGTGCTTGCTCTCTCTTTCTTATTCCTTTATCTGTTATTTCATAATCCAAAAATCTCAATTTAACATTTTTTGTATTATGCGTATGTTTCAGTACGTAGCCTACCTTTTCCATCTGGCCTAAATCTTTTAAAAATAGATCTTTTTGAGGACCTGAAAGAGCAGAACCATAAATATTTTTTTCTATTTCACTTGTTTTCATCCATACTCTATTTTTGTCATCCGTCTCTTTATTTAATGCATCTAATATTTGAAGTCTTGTTAAATTGAGACCTTTATAGCTTCTCATATTTTTACATAAGAAAACAATCTTTAAATGCTTATCTAAAAGTTAAGTCGGAACTGAACCAAAGGTAGTGCGGAGAGTAGGATTTGAACTAGCGAACCCTTGGTTCTTAGGTAAAAACCTAACATAATCATAATATTATTTAAGGCCCAAATAGAAAGTTTCTTTATGAGAAAAGGTAGCGTAACTATTTTAGTTTTGGTAATTCTGTTCGTGCTACTCATTGCAGTAGGCGTTATTTATCAAAAAGGCCCAGAAATCAAAGAAAACAACCTGAAAAAATTCTCATCTTATGACGAATTGACTAACTTCATAAAATCAAACACCGAGATGTCCTCTTATTACGGCGGATACTTTGGAAGAGCAGATGTAATGACAACAACCGCAGGCGTAGCGAAAACTACTGCTGAAAGTACTAATGCTCCTCTTGCACCCAGCCCATCAGGCGGACAGGCCTCTAGCGATTACTCCAATACAAACATACAAGTGGAAGGTGTTGACGAGGCGGACATTGTAAAAAACGATGGAAAATATATCTACACTGTTTCTGGAAATAAAGTTGTTATTGTTAGCGCGTACCCACCGGAAAATGTCAAGATCGTATCTGAAATAGAATTGGATGGAACACCGCAAGAAATATTCATAAACAAGGATAAACTAATCGTGTTCGGTTATGGAGATTATTCTTACAATTCAAAGGCAGTTGCATTACCTAGCATCGGTATAATGCCTCCAAGATACTACTCACCCAAGACTTTTGTCAATGTATACGATGTGACTGACAGGGCCAATCCGGTCCTCACTAGGAACGTCTCTGTAGATGGTAATTATTTTGACTCGAGAATGATAGGAGACTATGTGTATCTCATAGCCAATGATCCTGTCAATTACGGCGAGCCTAACCCGATACCCATGCCTGTCATACAGTCAGGCTCTGTATCAAAGACAATAGCGGCTTCTGATGTATACTACTTTGACTCTCCGGACACTTCCTATGTATTTACGAACGTGATATC
>CAYGWD010000058.1:0-2170 GCA_964353745.1 uncultured archaeon | reverse complement strand
GAGACTTGAAAGAAAAGGAATGCGTCCTGCAGTGGATGCTGGACAACAGGATAAACACTGTGAACACTGTAGGAAAGGTTGTGGCTGATTATTATCATGACAGGGAAAAAGTGTTGAGCATAGTCAATAAAAAAGGCAAGGCTGAAGAAATTCTTGACCCGAGTTTAATGAAAGAAATCAAAAAAGCTGTTTAAAATGATAATTCCCTTTGTTCCGTTTCCCATCAAAAAAGCAGCAAAAGAGGCAACAGAACATTTCTCAAAATTCGGAGACATGGTTTGCAAAGCTTTCCCGTCCTTAAAGATGAGTCTCTATCAAGCCAAGATTGAATTAAGGCCGAGGGAATATGCATCCTTGATAGTATTGACAAGTGTTTTTTATTTTGTTCTTATGACGCCCTTGATTTTTTGGATAGGCTTGATTGCCGGCAAAATAGATTTTTTCCTCCCGTTGATGGTCGGTACTGTCTTTTCCACTTTTATCTTCTTTTATCTGATACAGTATCCAAACCTTGTTGCCGCTAGGAGGATGAGAGTTTTAGAATCAGACCTGCTAAACGCGCTGCAACACATGCTCATAGAAATAAAGTCAGGGGTCCCGCTTTTCAATTCGATGATAAGTGTAAGCGCGGATTATGGAGAAATAAGCGAAGAATTCAAAAAGGTGGTAAAAGAAATAAATACTGGAAAGTCTGAGATAGCAGCCTTGGAAGAATCATCTAGAAGAAATCCTTCTCTATATTTTAGAAGAACCTTATGGCAATTAACCAACTCGATTAAGGCCGGAAGCGATATCGGGAACGCCTTAGAAGCCATTGTCCACAACCTAACGCAAGAACAGATAATAGCAATAAGAAAGTACGGCCAGGAGTTGAGCCCTTACACATTAATCTACATGATGATTGCAATAATAATGCCAACCCTGGGGATAACCTTCTTAATCATTTTGTCATCGTTCGCAGGTCTCGAGATTCCAAAATTGATATTTCCTGTAATATTAATCGGTCTGTCAATATTCCAATACTTTTTCATGGGCGTAATAAAAACCAAAAGACCCTTAATGGTGAGATAAATGAAAAAAGATCTTTATTATTTGACTCCAAAAAAATACAGAGAGTTTTTCAAACCCCAGATAATGTATGCTGGCATCAAGGAAGCTTCTACCAATAGAATAGTCGGTTTATCTTATTTCTTGTCAATTGTGTTGTTCCTAAACTCTACTGTTGTTTTTCTGCTGTTCGGTTTCGGAGCAATGTCGCTATTGATGGGCCTGGGAGTCGGTGGCGGTGTTATAATATTTACTTATTTGTTCTTCATGCTTATCGCCGATTCAAGAGCCAACCAGATTGAAAAGGTTTTGCCAGACGCTCTGCAATTGATATCAGCGAACGTCAGGGCAGGCATGACCATTGACAGGGCCATATGGCTTTCTGCAAGGCCTGAGTTCGGAGTTCTTGAAGAGGAGATTAAGATGGTTGGAGCAAGGACAATGGGAGGAAAACCATTAAAAGTAGCATTCACTGAAATGACAAAGACTGTCAAGTCCAGCATATTGGACAGAACAATAAAATTATTGCTTGAGGGAATAGAGTCCGGAGGCGAACTGGCTCACCTGCTGGAGGAAGTTGCCAATAATGTAAGAACCACTCAGATGCTAAAAAAAGAAATAAAAGCGTCCGTGATGACTTACTCAATATTCATATTATTTGCTGCTGTCATTGCAGCTCCATTTTTATTTTCAATAAGTATTTTCTTTGTTGATACCATGTCCACACTTTGGGGATCAGCAGGTATGAGCGGTGCAATGACAGGTTCGACAATGGGAATGGGAAGTATGTTCCAGAAAGCAAAAGGCCCTCAAATATCTTCAAATGACTTGTTCTGGTTCTCAGTGGCAGCCTTATCAGTTTCATCATTCTTTGGCTCTTTGACAATAGGTCTTATTCAGACAGGCAAGGAGAAGAGCGGCTTGAGATTAATACCAATGATGCTTATAGCATCTATAACAATATTGATAGTAGCACTTACGGTTGTAAAGATGCTTTTCAAAGGGTTTTTTACCATATGAGAAACGAGAGCAATTTCATGTGCAAAACAATAGAAACCTTTAAGTATCGGGTCGACGAAATAAAATTAATTAAATAGGAGGTATTTAAAATGAAAGGACAAAC
>CAYGWD010000057.1:0-2284 GCA_964353745.1 uncultured archaeon | reverse complement strand
CTGCTAAGCTAGTGAGCGAAAGCTCTTTTGGGTTCAAATCCCAACCTCAGCGCTTATTTTCAGTTCAAAGCAGGTCACATGCATCATACTTTGACAGTTAAGAAAGGAATTGAACTTTCATAGAATTTAACTTTTCCACTCATTATAAATTTCCTTTGCCTTCTCATAGTCTGATACCCTTCCTATGTCAATCCAAAATTCATTAGCAATGATTGGTTTGAACCTAAAACCCTTGTCTATGAGAATCTGAATAGAATCAGTTAGTTCGTACTCGCCTCTTTTGGATAATGGCGTTTTTTCAATTGCGTCAAATATTTTTTCAGGCAGTAGATATATTCCTAGGTTTGCGAGATTAGAAGGAGGGTCTTGTGATTTCTCAAAAATTCTAACAATGTTTCCATTCTCAACTTTCAGCACTCCGAATTCCTGAGGGTTCTTAACCTCCTTGCAAGCAATCAAGCCATCGCAATCCGCATATGATTCTATTAGTTTTCTGATTATCGACGGATGAAAAAATATGTCGCCATTCAAAAGGATGAAGCTTTCATCTACTTTTTCCTTTGCGCATCTCACAGCGTCAGCGGTTCCTCCCTTCGGGTTCTCCTGATACAAATAATTTATTTTAACATCGAAATTTGAACCGTCTCCAAAATAATTCATTATATCTTCCTTTCTATGGTTTACTACCAAGAAAATCTCTCTTATATTATTTTCAGACAAAGCGTTTATTGTGTGCTCCAGCAAAGGCTTATCCCCTATCAAAAGTAGGCCCTTGTGGATGTTCTCTGTTAAAGGCATCAGTCTTGTTCCTTTTCCAGCTGCTAGGATAACCGCTTTCATAATTTGTTTTTAGATTAGAAACATTTAAACTTTCCAACACAATTTTTAATGGGCCTATAGTCTAATGGTATGACGCAAACGAAGGGCGGATCCCTCACACGGTTGAGAATCCAGTTCGATTCTGGATAGGCCCATCTGAATAATAAAACATTTAAATTGATTCGGATAACAATTTCTTATCAAGCCCCTGTCGTCTAGACCGGTCAAGGACATGTGGCGTTAACCACACCTCAAAGTGGCCCTTCGAATTCATTTCGAAGGATATGAGCTTCGGCTGTGAATGAGGTAAGCCGCAAACATGGGTCCAAATCCCATCGGGGGCACCATTTTTCATTCAGATAAATGAAATTATCATATGGAAACAACTAGTTTAGATTGACTGAAAACAACGTTGGAAAATGGCTAGAAATTGGTTGGTTTTACCTGATTTTGGTGGTTTTGATGGGTGTTTTTTTAATGTTTATATTTCTATTACAATAATTAATTTTATGTCACAAACTAATCGATTAAAAACTTTCATAGATAAAACAAGTAATTTTAGTAAACGTATAAAATATGCTACTGAAAGATTAGAGAAAAGAATAATTGAAGGTAGAGCAAAATATTTTCTTGAACCTATTCCAGGTATAGGACACTATTTTTGGAGTCGTTCTATGGGCGAATCTAAAGATTTAAGTATCGGCGGTGCTGTGATTGAAGGAATTGTTCGTTCAGTTCCAATAGCAGTTGCTGTAGTTACAGGAAATCCAAATTGGGCTATTGCTTCAGAAGGATTTTTTGATACAGCTTATGAATCTAGCACATTTTTAAAATATAGGAAACCAAAAATCAGACCACAAAAAACAATAGAAGAGAATTGGGAGAAAAATTGGAAACAAATGGATGTAACATATGGATAACTTTCTCAACTCATAACTCAATCTATCATATTGAAACTTACATCTTTCTTACTGGTAAATGAAATTATCCATGTGAAACAACTAAACTAAATCTTTAACATTTTTACTATTGAGAGTAGTAAGAAAAAATTAAATCCTGTTAACAAATAATTAATATTACTTCAGTTGATAAAAATGGAAAAAGAAAAATCAAGAAAAGGCAATACCAAAAAATATGTTCGTGTTAACGTATTAAAAGAACTTGTTAATGCAATAGACGAGAATATAGTAGGGAAAGGATGTTATAAAAACAGAACTGAGGTAATCAAGGAAATGATAGAGAAGCAGCTTCCACAATATATTGAAATGTCTAAAAAACCTGAACTAAATATATCATATTTTCCTCCTTCCAATCCTTCTTACAGTTTCTTTTTCAGACTGTAATAAAAGCACAACATACTTTTTTGTCAATTTTCTATACAGAACAACTTGCTTGGGTCGAAGAACAAACAGGATTCCCACCTATCGAGTTGCACATGTTCACAAGATTCTTTATTATGTCCATA
>CAYGWD010000056.1:0-2491 GCA_964353745.1 uncultured archaeon | reverse complement strand
GTCAGGGAATAAAAACTGCAAAAGAACTAGCGAAACTAAAAATACCTGTTGAACTAATAATAGATTCTGCTGTAGAATTCTTCATTAAAGAAGTTGATATGGTGATGGTTGGCTGTGATGCACTTAGAAAGGAAGGCGTTGTCAATAAGATAGGAACATACCCTATGGCAGTTATTGCTAAGGAACATAAGAAACCTTTCTATGTTGTTGGCAATACATTAAAATTAGATAGAAGAAAGAAACTAATTATTGAAGAGAGGTGTCGCAGGGAGGTTTGCACGGAGCGCATGAAGACCTTGGAAGTGAGGAACCCTGCATTCGATGTCACGCCATGGAAATATGTTAAGAGGGTCGTTACGGAAAAGGGAATAATGACACCAGGTAATATTTTGAGGATGTTAAAATGAATTGGAAAGAATTTTTTAAACCAGACTGGAGAAAGATTGTGTTATTTATTGTCTTATTCATATTTGGAATAATTATCTCTATATTTAGCAACTCATGTTTAGGTTGTTATAATGTTAGCGTTGGTCTCCCTTTAGGGTTTTATGAACAAATATTTTGGCCTCGTGGAATGGAAAAAACTAATTTTTTAATGTTAAACCTTGTTATTGATATTGTTTTTTGTTATCTTTTCTCGTGTCTTATAGTCTGGATTTATGATAATTTTAGAAAGGTGAAGAAAAAATGAATAGCAAAATGAAAGCTGAAAAAAGTCCGTTGTTTGCGGCAGTTTTGAATTTCTTTTTTTGGGGCATAGGCTATCTATACATTGAAAAGAAAACCGAAGATGCTTTTTATCTTATTTCACTTTATTTGGCAGTGTGTATATTCTCATTCTGGTATCTGTCTATAGCAGGTCTATTAAGTTTCGTAGGCATCTATTGGATAATTTTCTGGTCGTTATGGGTAGGTATTTACATTGGTTACGATGCATACAGAATAGGAAAGGTTAAAAAATGAGCTACATTGATTTGGAATACGAAACTGATAAGAACGATTTGATATGTTTGTTTAGAATCGAGCCTGAAAAAAGAATTTCTATGAAGCAAGCAGCAGAAGATGTAGCTGCAGAAAGCAGTATAGGCACATGGGTTGATGTTTCTACCATGACCCCTAGAATTAGAGAGCTAGGGGCAAAGGTATTCGAAATAAAAGGAAATTTTGTAAAGATTGCCTATCCTCTAGAACTATTCGAACAAGGAAACATGTCTCAGATCCTTTCTAGCATTGCAGGCAATATTTTTGGCATGAAGGCTGTTAAGAATTTAAGGTTAGAAGATGTTGATTGGCCTGAAAGTATTGTAAGATCTTTCAAAGGTCCTCTTTACGGCATGGATGGCATAAGGAAATTGTTGAAGGTTCAAAAAAGACCTTTGTGCGGAACAATTGTTAAACCAAAGCTCGGATTAAATGAGGAAGAGCATGCAAAGGTTGCTTATGATGCTTGGGTTGGCGGCATGGACATTGTTAAGGACGATGAGAACCTGAGTTCTCTGAGCTTCAACAAATTCGAGAAAAGAATTATAGAAACTTTGAAGATGAGGGATGAAGCTGAGAAAGAAACTGGTGAAAAGAAAATTTACATGCCCAACGTAACAGCAGAGATAGACACTATGTTAGAGAGAGCAAATTTTGTAAAAGAGGCTGGCGGAGAGTACGTCATGGTCGATATAATAACAACGGGTTGGTCCGCCTTGCAGAATTTAAGGAATGCTAACGAGGATTTGAAACTAGTCTTGCATGCTCACAGGGCAGGTCACGCGGCGATAACTAAAAATCCAAAACATGGCATATCAATGAAAGTCATTGCTCTGGTAACAAGGCTAATAGGTCTGGACCAATTGCACATCGGAACAGCAATAGGCAAGATGTTTGAAACCAAAAAAGAGGTTCTGGAAAATTGTAATGCTTTAACAAAGGAAATGTACAATTTAAATAAAGTCATGCCGGTAGCTTCCGGCGGCTTGCACGCAGGAATGGTACCAAAGTTAATCGGTATATTCGGCAATGATTTTATAGCTCAGTTCGGCGGAGGCTGCCACTGGAATCCCAAAGGAACAAGATGCGGGGCAATGGGAATAAGACAGGCAATAGACGCTTCGGTTAAAAACATTCCTTTGAAAGAGTACGCAAAAACTCATAAAGAGCTGGCAGATAGTATTAAAAAGTTTGGAATCATAAAGTGATTTTATGGCAGAGGAACACAAGGAAGAGAAGCACGAAGAACATAAAAAAGAAGTGCATAAAACTAGATTAGCATTCCTATCAAATATAAAATTAAGAAAAATAGATGTCCTGGCAATAATAGCTTTGATAATCTTTATAATTGTTGTTACCATTCCCCAATACGCTCCAAAAGATAGCTGCGAGGTCGCAAGGCCAGATTACAAGTGCTCCTCTGTAAAGGACGTTATGATAGAGAACTGTAACTACTGGGGAAAGTATGACTGCAACACAAATGCTGACGTTAGCCTACCCCAGATAGAAT
>CAYGWD010000055.1:0-2503 GCA_964353745.1 uncultured archaeon | reverse complement strand
AAAGCTTTATCAAAACCTCTTTTTTTCATCACTATATCCGGTATAGGACAAGCAGTAATATCACCTAACTTCTTTATTACTGCTTTCTTTCCTTCTTTATCAAGTTTTTTAGAACTAATGTTAATCAAGTCTCTGGTCAGTTTTCCAGAGCCCCAAATACAATCTCTTTTATATTCTTCATATTTCATAATATCAATTTACTGATTAGAATTTAAAAATCCCCTCATCCCTCTGAAGAGATAGAAGAATCAGATTTAAATCTTTTTCTATTTTAATCTACTTTATGAAACTTTTTAAAGATGAAGAGAAAGATTACAGGAAAAAAGAGGGCTTGGAAGAAATAGGAAAGTATGATGCCGTAAATTTCGGAATGGGCAATTTACTCTTTGAAGAAGTCAGCGATGCGTTAGCACCTCGAGAATATCTGGATAAGCTGAGCTTGATTCGCAGAGGAGTGAAGCATGCTGTATTTGATGGGATAAAAGACGGGAAGAGGATACTCAACGTGACTACTCCCGCCGGTTCTAGTGCAGCGTCCATGTTTTTCGAGAGATACTTGTGTCACGGTTACGCAGTCAGGGGAGTCGGAATCGGATACATGGGAGCAACTCAGAAAGATTTGCGAATAGGAGACATTGTAATTCCTGATGAGGCCATTGTTGGCGAAGGCACAACATCATACTATTTTCCGAAAAATTCTAAATTCCCTCCTACTCTGAAAAAAGGATACAAAGCCAAGCCATCTCGCAAGATATTAGACAGACTTGTCGAAGAAGCGAAAAAAGAGAAGATTGATTTTCGATTGGGTCCCATTTACACGACCGATTCATTTGTCATGGAAACTCCTAGAATGATAAAAAACCTAAGCGAGAGCGGTGCTTTGGGATTAGATATGGAAACATCCGCTCTGTTTTCTATAGCGGATTTCCATGATAAAGATGCTGCTGCAATTCTAGTTGTGACTGACAACCAGCTCACAAATCACAGTCACTGCCTAGAAAATTTCTATAGAGGTAGAGAAACGGCGTGCGTAAAATTACAAAAGGCAATAAAAATAGCAACTAATGCGTTGATAAAATGATAGTCTAAAAAGGATTCGAAAGAAGAGAAACTACGTTTCTCTTTCTAAACTCTTCCTTTGACATTTATACATCACGTTCTTTTTCCTTCAATATTCCTAACTTTACAAGTTTAGAGATTTCGTAACGAAATGGGCTGTTATTCTTTTCAATACTTTCTATACTTACATTTTCTGACCCTTCTTGCTTAAGAATATCAGATAGTTGTTTGCTGACACTCTCATGATCTTTTCCTATTATGGTGAAGCAAGATGCTGAACCTTCGCATATGACTGTAGAATTTCCTATATGATAGATTATTCGTTCTGGAGAAGACATGTCGTTACTCCAATATACTCCATTAACTCTTATACCAATCTTATCCAATCCTTCATATATTTTACTTTCAGAATCTTTTAGCTTTGTTTCTCCGAGAACTACAGACATTTTATCACTAATTTGAATAGAATAATAATCTTTAAATCATTATCCTCTCGTCCCTCTGAAGAATAAGATGGGCCCAGAGGGATTCGAACCCTCGACCTTCTGATTAAGAGTTTCGACTTGATTCATCAGTCGCTCTACCAAACTGAGCTATGAACCCATGAATTAAAATTAAAGAATAGAGTTTATAAAATTATTCACCTCCTTGCACTGAACAACTAACCTGATTTGAAGAACAGGTTGGGTTTCCGTTTATCGAATTGCACAGATTTATTAGATTCTGTATAGTTTCTGCACCGCAGTATAATGTAAGAAAGCCTTGCATATTATAGCAACCCATTTCATTTAAGGTGTCTATCCATTCTCCTTTGAATCGATCTGTGCAAAGACTTTTTGCTCTATCCATAGATGATACATAATTTCTTCTTACGTAATCTAAACCTGCTGTTCCCTTGTATTCCGGAGGTATTGTAATATTCTCATAGTCTTTATAATCTTGATTTTCTGAATTATTATAATCTGTATTGTTTTTATTGCCTACAAAATTATTCCAATTAACATTAGTATAAAGAAATATCGCGACTATGGCTATTACAATAACCAAAACTAAGACTACAACCAATTTTTTATATGATTTCTTAGTTTCTACTGGTTTTTCATATACGTATTCTATCTTGACCATTTGCTCACATCAGAATTTAGAATTTTTGGCTTAAATACCTAAAACCAGAATTAGTGTTAATTCCGAACAAATTTACAGATTAATTTAATATATACGTGTTAGGCAGATTATCCAAGCATGGAATAATTTTACTTCTTTCTGTTTCTTTTCAACGGGTGCTTCCATTTCCAGTTATAATTAGCCAATCTTCTAGAAGGATAGCCACATCTACTGCATTCTCTCTTTTTTAAATGGTAGGAATAAGAGCCGCATCTCCTGCAGCGAGTGTGAGTGACTTTCCTATGTCTACCAAAAGAAGGAGTTCCTTTAACCATTTATA
>CAYGWD010000054.1:0-2644 GCA_964353745.1 uncultured archaeon | reverse complement strand
GGGATGGCGTAAGTTTCATAGAAATACCGGAAAACGAAAAGAAGTTGAAGATTTGCAAGATAATTGACAAGAAAACTTTGAAGGGAAACAAGAACCAGCTGAACTTGAATGACGGAAGAAACATTCTAACCAATGAGAAGTATTCTACTCAAGACTCGTTGTTAATAGAATTGCCAGAACAGAAAATAATTGAGCACATAAAATTCGAGAAAGGTTCGGTCGCCATGGTCTTAGGCGGTAAGAACACAGGCAAGGTTTCTAAAATAAAGGATATAGAAAAGAACAGGGTCTGGCTGATGGGCGAGAAGACATTCGAAGTTCCTAAGGAACTGTTGATTATTGTTGGCAGGGACAAGCCCATGATAAAAGTAGAGTGATGATATGAATCCAATGAGAAATATCAGAATAGAAAAAATAACAATCAATATTGGTTGTGGCGATGCAGGCGAGAAGCTTGAAAGAGCCAAATCTCTATTGGAGAAGCTGACCGATAAAAAGGTCGTCATAACAAAGACTCGCAACAGAACAACTTTTGGAGCTACTAAGGGAAAGCCGATTGGCTGTAAAGTCACTCTAAGAGGGAAGGATGCAGGAGAATTTTTGAAAAAGGCTTTTGATGCAGTGGAGAACAAACTTTCAAAAAATGTTTTTGATGCTCAGGGAAGTTTTTCCTTTGGCGTTAAAGAGCACATTGATATTCCTGGCGTTAGGTATGATCCTGAGATTGGTATTTTTGGCATGGATGTTTGTGTGACCTTGGAAAGGCCTGGTTTCAGAGTAAAGAGAAAGAGAATGAAAAGTAAAATAGGCAAAGAACATTTGATAAAACCTGAGGAAGCCTTGGAATGGACCAGTAAAAGTTACGGAGTTGAAATAGTATGAGAAGAGACATAATGATATTTTTGGCATTCCTGTTCATTATCATAGGCTTGGTATTTTTAATCCAGGAGTTTTACGCTCCAACAAAAAATGTTAAATACAAATATTCAAAAACAGATTTTGTAGAGCCATCTGCACTTTTTGTAAAATGCGCTGAAAATGAAGATTGTATAAAAATCAAAGGTTCTGTTTGTCCTCCTGAAGCTGGAGGTATAGAGGTATGCGTTAATAAGAATTACTTTCAAGAATATATTTCATACATAAATGAGAAAGCTGGATTTGAAACTGATGCTGCGTGTCCAGAAGTATATTTGACGACCAACAAAACCTGCACTTGTACAGAAAATAAATGTAAATTAATGTGATTTTATGAAAGTTAAAAAAAGAGAAAGAAAATTTGGCAAGGGAAGCAGAGCGTGCAGGCGCTGCGGCAGGCACGACGGCTTGATAAGGAGATACGGACTGCTTTACTGCAGACAGTGCTTCAGAGAGGTAGCAAAAAAATTAGGGTTTAAAAAATATTCGTGATATTTATGATGCATGATTTGTTATCAGATGTTTTGTCCGCAATAAAGAACGGAGACAATTACGGAAAGAAGGAAGTAGTTACACCCTTTTCCAAGATGGTTAAGGACGTTCTATTGATATTGCAAAAGCAGAACTACATAGGGGATTTCGAGTACATTGACGATAAGAAAGGGGGAAAGGTTAAGGTGCAGCTTCTTGGAAAGATTAATGACTGCAACTCGATAAGACCGAGGTTCTATGTTAAGAAGGATGAGTATGCAAAATGGGAAAAGAGATACCTGCCAGCCATTGGTTTAGGCCTTCTTATAATTTCAACATCCCAAGGAATACTGGCTCATAGTGTTGCCAAGGAAAAAGGTTTAGGGGGAGCTTTGCTAGCTTATGTTTATTAGTGATCATTATGGAAACAACAATCGAAATTCCTGACGGCATAAGTATTGATGTAGAGAAATTCAAGGTAAAGGTTGCAGGGCCTAAAGGAAATTTGGAAAAAGATTTTTATAGCCCTTTATTTGCCAAGGAGATTTCAATCAAAAAAACTGACAACAAGATTGTGATATCTTCAGAATCTAAGAGAAAGAAGGTCAAGGCAATGGTGGGAACAATCGAGTCTCACGTACTAAACATGGCTGAGGGTGTCAAACAAGGATTCTCAGTTAAACTGAAGATAGTGTATATGCACTTTCCATTCACTGTCAAGATTACAGGAAAAGAAATTTTAGTAAATAATTTTTTGGGTGAGAAGACCCCAAGAAAGACAACCATAGTTGGAGACTGCAAGATCGAGATAAAGGGCGATGAGATAATTGTCACAGGAATAAACAAGGAAGATGTCGGACAGACTGCAGCCAACCTAGAGAGGTCAACATGGATAAAGGCCAGGGATAGGAGAGTTTTCCAGGACGGCATTTTTCGTTTAATGTGATTTTATGAATAAATTAAAATTAAGATTAAAAATCAAAAGAAAGAAACCAGAATTCATAAGGCAAAGTGGGAAAACATTAAAGAGATTGGGTAAAAAGTGGAGAATGCCGCACGGCAAGCATTCGAAGCTAAGGTCTCATAAGAAGGCTAAAGGCTTTTTGCCAAGGCACGGTTACGGATCTCCCAAAGAGGTTAGGTATTTGCATCCATCTGGCTTTGAAGAAAAAATAGTTTATAACACTAGAGACGTTATGAGCATAAATCCTGAAAAACAAGCTTGCAGAATCGCTTCATCAGTCGGAACAAAGAAGAG
>CAYGWD010000053.1:0-2706 GCA_964353745.1 uncultured archaeon | reverse complement strand
ATCCCAGAATGCTCTCATGCCCTTCTGTTATTATTCCCTTGTATCCCATGCTCTCAACTATCTTAGCGATATTATTCGAATACATGGCTTCTGTGTTCCTGAAAACCTTTGGTTTCTGATTGAACAGTTCGAGCATGGCTTTTCTATGAAGCTTTATCTGTTCCTTGAATTCGCTCACAGAAAACAGGGCTGCCAAAGAATGATAATAAGTCTCGTTCAAGAACTCAACATTTCCAGTCTTCGCCAATTCTTTGAATGTCTCCAAAACTTCGGGATAAAATTTTTTACACTGCTCTATGAACACGCCTGTAAGGCTAAAAGCGATTTTAAATTTTTTATCATGATTGTTTATCAGGTCAAGAAGTAGTTTGTTAGTCGGCAAATAGCATTTCCTAGCCACTCTTTCAAAGTAAGTTCTATTCCTTTCATCGTCAAAATAGGGCGCATCCTTGGTAAAAACTGAAAACCTGTTTAACCTCATAGGCTGATGAACCTGGAAATAAAAGCATAGAGAGGTCATTGAGCTCTCCTGTAAACAGCTATTGTTTGGTCGGCTACCCTGTCCCAACCAAAGTTGTTAATCTCCTTGTAAGAATTTTTCCTCATGCACTCTTTGAGGACAGGATATCTTAACAATCCTATTATCTCGTTGGCCATCTCGTGGGTGTCCCAGAAGTCAACCTTAAAGCAATGAGTGATTTTTTCCGCAACACCAGCGTTCTTGGAAACTATAACGGGAGTCCCAGAGGCGATGGCTTCCAGGGCTGTTATGCCGAAAGGCTCTGACACAGAAGGCATAACATAAACATCAGCGGTCGCATAGGCCCTCAATACCTCATTCTCAGGCAAGTAGCCCGTGAAAATAAATTTATTCATGATGTTCAAGTCGATCGCCAGCCTTATCATCTCAGGCATCTGCTCTCCCTGTCCAGCGACTATGAATGTGACATCCTTTTTCTTTTCCAAAACTTTCTTGGCAGCATGCAAGAAGAACCAAGTTCCTTTCTGATTGGTCAATCTTCCCAGGAAGAGAACAGTTCCGTTATTGCCCTTCTTGGTTAATCCAAAATATTTTGATGAGTCTATTCCGTTGTATATCACATTGATCTTTTTTTCGTCAGCTGCGTACCTGTCTATGAGCTGTTTCTTCATCCCCTCGCTCACAGTTATAATGAGGTCTGACTCGCGAACTCCTTTCTTTTCGATGTCAACAATAAAATTCATGGGATAGATGCTGGCTGTTCTGTCATATTCTGTTGAATGGACAGTAAAGACCATCTTTTTACCAGTCATTTTCCTTAGTTCTAAACCGGCACTTGATGTCATCCAGTCGTGACAGTGAATAACATCGAATTTTTTGTTCTTTGCAACCTCTACGCATTTTCTGTTAAAGGCCTTAACCTCTTCGAAGAAGTTCCATCCATAACCCTTTTCGAATGTTGTGTTGTCAGAACTAGTGGTATTATAAGGATTCAGAGCAGTCGAGCCCACTTCTATTATTTCCACGTTAGGTATGTCGTGTTTCACGTTCTCTGTTCTCTTAGGAATGAGAAGAGTGACATTAATATTTTTCTTGCTCAAATTTTTTACCAATTCGTAACAGTGGGTACCTAGGCCTCCAGTCTTGGCTGGCGGAAACTCCCAACCTATCATGAGAACTCGCATTCGGCATCAACTTTATATATTACGCTCTATTATAGTTTATACGTAATGTATATAGTATAAATTCGTATTTATATTTTAAATTAAAGGGTGCAAAAAATGGCAAAACAAGTATCAGACGATAAGGCCTTTTGGTTTTGTAAAAGTTCAGGTTCTATAGGCAAAGGCGCACACAATCTCATAGAGTTCTCAGAATGCATAAAGACCGTCCCGGTAGAAAGTCTGGAATTTCATATAAGAGAAAATAAAAATGACTTTGAGACTTGGTTAATTAAGATAATGGGAGAGTCAAAACTTGCTGAAGAGGTCAGAAATATAAAAAGCAAGGGGCTCAAGGGCGAGGCTTTGAAGGCTTCCATGAACAAGTTCGCCAAGAAAATTGCAAAATCAGCTTAAAATTTTAACAGCCTGAACAGCCGCAAAACCATCGCCAATTCCTGTTAGGATTTTGGGAAATTTATTTATCAAACATGGAACTAGACAGAAGTTATAATCTCCTATTTTTTCTTTGATAGGTTCTAATGTCGTTGGCAATGTTTTAGCGACCTTTAAATTCAGTTCTCCAAATGTCCTTGCTGCCGCATATAGGCATGATATTATTAATGATCTGTATTCTTTGAACAAATCATACTTGGAAACAGAAAAAGCAAATTCTGGAGTATGAACACAAATCCTGTCGACGTTGTATTCTTTGATTGCATTCAGGGCAGCTTCTTTTAAATCTTCTAAATCACCTGATTCTGCTCCTAAATAGGTTCGGCATTCTATCTCATCCATTCCCAGGGATTCACAATATCTGTTCTCAGAGAATTTTTCCATAGCATATTTCATAGAATCCTTGCAGCCTAGACCAAGTTCTAGATGTATTTTCGGCCTTTTTATGCCTAGCAAATCTATGATCTCATCTGTTTTTTTCTTGTGTTCGGGCAAAAGCAAATGGGCATAGGCTAGAATTAATATATCTATATTCTCTGAATCAGAAGCAAATTTCAGGAAATCATAATCAAAAATTCCCTGAGACGTCATTAAATCCCATGATAAAAT
>CAYGWD010000052.1:0-2710 GCA_964353745.1 uncultured archaeon | reverse complement strand
GTGTGAGTGACTTTCCTATGTCTACCAAAAGAAGGAGTTCCTTTAACCATTTATATCACTTTAATCATGCCGGTGATATGTAGATTATTGTGTCCCCTCTGATAAGAGCTGTGCCAAGCTTGATTTGTTTGTCATCTTTTCTTTCTTCAGCGCTCTCTATCCAAACATTCAAGTGCAAGTCGAATGCCTGTAGGATTCCTGTTATCTCTGCTCCATTCTTTAACTTTATCATTACTCTTTTCTCTTTTGCCTTTTCTAAAACATCTAATGGTCTTGCCATGTTATCAACAATTAAAAAACACTATAAGAGATATTGTATGAACATATTTAAATATATCAGATTTTGTATATCATTCCTTTTGCATAGGTTTTTATGTTGAGATTTGTAAATTAGAAATATGAAGCTAAATAAGAAGTTTAAAAACAATATACTATTTTCAATAAGAATTTCAGTAGCACTTTATCTTTTGTTCCTTATCTTTGTAACTATGCAAGCTTATTTTAGTGCCATTACTTCAACATCAATTTATATACTTATTTTCTATGAGATTCTGCCTTTATTAGGTTTATATGGTGTAATAAAGCTTAAGAAATTATATTTGATTATCGCAATATTTTATTTTGCTTTCTTTAGTTTAATAGGAATAATTAAGATTTTCTATGAAAGCTTTAATATGAATAGTTTTATTATACTTTTCGCAAATCTAATTGTAATAATCTATCTAATAATTTTAATTAAGAAATTAAAGGTTAGGAAAGGTAGAAAGCGATGATAAATCTAAAACAATTCCTAAAGCCAGACTGGAGAAAGATTGTTGTATTTGTTGTTTTATCAATTATTTCTTCAATATATCCTATGACTTTTAGTGTAGGTGAATTATATTTTCCATATAGAGGATTGCCATTACCTGTTTATGCATGTATTGAAGGATTTTCTGACGTAAACTTACAAACTCCGCCAATGAGACCCTGTGAAATTTTTTATCAGTTTTTAATAATTAATTTAATAATTTCTTATCTTCTTTCCTGTCTCATAGTCTGGATTTACGACAAGCTTAGAAAGAAGAAATAATTCATTGTAACATCTCAAGATATTACTGCATTTGTATATACAAATATGATAAAAAATTTAAATCTATTGGCTTTTATGATTCTTTTATTTTCTCAAGTCTCTCATCTAATTTCCATTCTTTGATTATTTTGTAAACTGGAAGCGGAACTAAATTCTTCCATTCCTTTCCTTCTATTATTTTGTTTCTTATTTCTGAACTTGATATTTTTTTTTCTTCTAGAGTTTTAGCCCATAGAACTTCTACTTTTGCGCCTATTGATTCTAAAATTTGTTTCTTCTTCCATCCCCAGTCATCAAAAATTGTCATATAGAAGATAGACTTTTCAATAGGAACATAATATTTTATTAATTCAGGAAAATTAATTGGAAGAGGAACAATTTCAAATTCATCTCTTTTTAATCCTGCATCTAACAAAGCTTCTTTAATCATAGAATATCTTTCAAAATATGTGAAGGGGTTAGAAGTATCAAGAGCTCTATGAGGATTGGATTTATCATGCTTAGTGAGACTTGGGTCTGGGTTAGTAATACCTACAATTAGAAAATCACATTTTTCCTTTGCTGCTAAAAAATATTTCATATGTTCTAAATGAATTGGTTGAAATCTACCGTGAACAACACCTGTTTTAGTCATCAGTTTCACTATCTAATTTTATTCTAATCTTTTTATTATATGCCAGCCGAACTCTGTTTTCACTGGTTGCGATATCTGACCTTTCTGCAAAGCGAATGCGGCTTGCTCGAACTCTCTAACCATCTTTCCTCTTCCAAATACTCCTAGGTCTCCGCCTCTTTTTCCAGAAGGGCATAAAGATTTCTCAGTTGCGACTTTCGAAAAATTAGCTCCTTTATTTATTTGATCGTATATTGTTTTTGCTTCCTGTTCTGTCTTGACTAGAATGTGTGCGCAATGAACTTTATCTACCATAAAATCACCTCAAATTATTTAGTTGTACCATTATAAATTTAATCATATTATAGTTCCACTTCCAATTATTCTAGGCAGTATATCATTCTGTGAAGCGATTATGCAATGCTGGTTTTTTCTGTAAGCGATCTTCTGATTTGATTTCAGTATTAATTCATCTCCTATAGATTCGATGGCGCATGGGATAACCTGCAGCCCAGCAGACAATAAAACAGATATGCCTTTTTTAATCTCCTGCTTGAAGAACCTGTTTTTGTTGAACTTTATTGTTATCTCAGACGATTTCTCAATTTTCTCCTTGCATATGACAAATCCTCTTTTCAATTCCTCCGCTTCTATGCCCTTGAGGTTCAAGCCTACTCTCATTCCAGCAACAGCCTCTTCTATGTCCCTGTCTTGTGACTGTATTCCTTTGACAACAACCTCCTTTTCCAGAGGTTCGACAATTACTTTTTCATGCAGATTTATCTTGCCGCTTTTTATTATTCCTAGGATTACCGTGCCGATGCCTTTTACATTGAAATAGTTGTCTATGGGTATCATCAAAAAATCGTCTTTTCTTTCTATGTTCAGCTCAAGAAGTTTTGGCCATAAGCTGTCCTCATCTATCACTTCGAACTTTTCTAGTGAAGTATTTTTTATCAACGGTTGCATGGCTTCTTTCATGTCGGTTATTATGAATCCTTTCTCAAAGCTCATTTCGTTTATGC
>CAYGWD010000051.1:0-2770 GCA_964353745.1 uncultured archaeon | reverse complement strand
GCGTTGCAATAAGAGTTGCCGGAAAAATAGGGGGCGACATATCAAGAGTAGAGAAATTCTCCTCGGGGTATTTGAAATATTCGGGCGATCCTGCAGAAACAGATGTTCAAACAGCTTATGCTCAAGCTAATGTCAAGCTTGGAATAATAGGAATCCAAGTTAGGATATTGACAGTCCCGCCTAAAGAATTGGAACTTATGAAAAATATTGAAGAGGGTAGAATCGGACATATTGAAAAGAAGAAAGACGAAAAGGTTGAGGAAATCAAAAAGGAGGTAGAAGAAGTTGGCGATAATAAAGAAGAGGCAGCTAAAGGAAATGTCTCATGATGATCTTATCAACAGATTAAACGAATTGAAGTTAGAATTGGTAAAGGACGAAGGACAGATTGCCATAGGAGGAAGTCCTAGCAATCCTGGAAGAGTCAAGACACTTAAGAAGACTATAGCAAAAATTTTGACTGAAATAAAAAGGAGGGGTGAAAAAGCTGCCTGAAGTATGTCCAGTGTGCGGTTTGCCTAAAGAGCTTTGCGTTTGCAAGACTATCGCAAAGGAAGAAGCAAAGATAAGGGTTTACACTGTAAGAAGGTCTCTTGGGAAACATGTTACAATAATAGAGGGGATAGAAGAAAAAGCAAATCCCAAAGACTTGATAAAAAAGCTCAAGACAAAGCTTGCTTGCGGTGGAACTCTGAAGGAAGGTAGAATAGAGCTGATGGGCGATCACAGAAGAAAAATAAAACAGCTCTTAGTTGACATAGGATTCCCTGAAGAAAAAATTGAAGTTGAGTGAAATGATTTCAGCAAAGGACCTGATTAGGCACGAACTCATAGGTTTGAAAGTCGAGATAGCGAACAGCACCAACAAATTTCACATCAATATAAAGGGTTTGGTTGTTGATGAGACAAAGAACCTTTTGGTCATAGAGACGGAAAAAGGAATAAAAAAGATTCAGAAAAAGGGGACAGACTTCATATTCATAATTCCTGATGGAAAGAGGGTTAAGGTCGACGGAACGATAATTGCCAAAAGACCTGAGGAAAGGGTAAAGTTAAAGGTGAAAAAATGGTAAAACAAAAGATTAGGAACATAGGACTGGATGTAAAGCCGCCAGAAAAGGCTTGCAAAGATATAAAGTGCCCATTCCATGGAAAACTTTCAGTGAGGGGCAAAGTCTTTGAAGGAAGGGTTGTTAGTGACAAGGCTTCAAAAACAGTGGTTGTGAGATGGGACTTTAATCGCTACAATGCCAAATACGAGAGATATGAAAGAAGGCATAGCAGGGTTGCTGCTTATAATCCTAAATGCATTGATGCCAAAGAGGGGGACATTGTTAGGATTGCAGAATGCAGGCCATTATCCAAGACTAAAACATTTGTTGTAATCGAAAAGGTGGAGAAAAAATGAAGCCAATATCAGCAATAGTAATCAAAAGCTTGCAGGCCGGAAGTTATATAAAATGCGCAGACAACTCTGGGGCAACTCTGCTGCAGATAATAGCAGTCAAAGGCTACAAGGGCGTAAAGGGCAGGTCTCCCCGTTGCGGAGTGGGCAACTGGATAATTTGCGCTGTGAAAGACGGAAATTCAAAAATAAAGCACGAGGTCGTTCATGCCATAATCATTAGGCAAAAGAAAGAGTATAGGAGAAAGAGCGGTTTAAGAGTTAAATTCGAGGACAATGCCGCTGTTTTAATCAATGATAAGGGAGAGCCGAGAGGAACCAAGATTAAAGGGCCGATAGCCAAAGAAGTCGTTGAAAGATTTTCAATGATTGGAAAGATTGCTACAACGGTGTTATGATGAATGAAGAAGAAATTAAAGAAAAATTCGTTGAACTCTTTGAAAGAGTTTCAAAGGAAAAAGATTTGAAAAAAAGAGAAAAAATAGCACTTGAAATAAGAAATTTTGCAATTAAAGTTGAAGAAGAAAAGAAAGCAAAAAAATTAGAATTTAAATCAGAGATATTGAATGAGAGTTTGGATTTTTTCAAAGATACTGGAATGGCATCTTCAAAGTCTATTGTTGATGGGTGGCTTTGGACATTAAGGAATGATTAAAATGAAGTCAAAGAAACCATCGAAACAAAGGAAGGCGCTTTACCAGTCGCCACTGCATAAAAGGCACAAGTTTTTGTCAGCCCACCTATCGAAGAGCCTGATTGAGAAATGGAAGAAAAGATCCTTGTCGGTTAGGAAGGGTGACGAGGTAAGAGTGATGAGAGGAGAATTCAAGGGGACTGTAGGAAAAATTTCAGATGTTGATTTAAAAAGATTTAAAGTTTATATTGAGAATGTTAAAAGAAAAAAAGTCTCGGGCGAAGAAGTTCATGTTCCAGTAAGCGCTTCAAATTTGCTTTTGTTGGATCCTGTGATGGATGACAAGAGAAGAATGAAAATAATTAACAGGAAAGGTGCATAAATTTGGCAAGATTAAAAAGACTAGCATCACCCAAATGGTGGCCGATTGAAAGGAAAACGAAGAAGTTCACAGTCCCACCTAGAGGTTCTCATAAGAAGAGTCTTTCACTTCCCCTGTTAGTCTTGATAAGGGATGTTTTCAAGCTCGCAGAAACTGGAAAGGAGGCCAGGACCATAATCAAGAAGGGTGAGGTTCTAGTGGATTGCAGAAAAATTAAGGACCCCAAGTTTGGAGTGGGCATTTTTGACCTGGTTGAGATTCCTTCCATAAAAAAATCTTGGAGGGCTATACCAAGGGATGGCGTAAGTTTCATAGAAATACCGGAAAACGAAAAGAAGTTGAAGATTTG
>CAYGWD010000050.1:0-3281 GCA_964353745.1 uncultured archaeon | reverse complement strand
AGATGCTGCTTTTCGGAGACTTTGTTGCCAGCGACCGAGTTATAATCGAGAAGAAAAGTGTTTTGTCGGATACGCCAGTTGTAATAAATATAGATGGAAAAATAAGGATAATTTCAATAGAAAAAGCTTCCTACCTGTTCAAGAGATGCGGAATAAATATGAAAGTTATGGGAATAGACTTTGGCAATAATAAAATCGATTGGTTTGATGTTTATGATGTGACTGCTCATCAATCAGATGATGTTTATGGAATTTCATTTTCTCCTTTAAGAGAAAGTAAATATAAAGATGAAAGAAGCTTTCATCTAAAAATGACTGGAGGGCATAATGTCTTTGTTTTCAGAAATAAGAGAATAAAATGCATACCGACATCAGAACTTAGGAAAGGCGATGTTTTAATTTTGGTACCACCTAAATTGCCTCAATATGAACCAAAAATCTACCCTTCCTTTGATGGCTATCTGGAGAAAGTTCAACTTAATTCCACTAAAGGTTTTGACGTTAATGAAAATGAATTTAAGTTGCATTCTGCTCCGCACAGATACAAAATTCCTGCTTTAAATGAAGATTTTTTCTTTATTCTAGGTTTATGGGTGGCAGAAGGTTATTTCGATAGCGAAGTAATAATTTCACAGAAAGACAAAGAAAGAAATGCTTTGATAGAAAAATATCTGAGCAATGTTTTTGGGCATTTTTCAAAAAGAAATGATTGTTATATGTGTGGTGGAAAAGTTTATGCACGTTTATTTAGTGATATTTTTGATAGTAAAAAAGGTGCAGAAAACAAATTCTTGCCTTCATTATTATTTACATCTCCTAATAACCTAAAAGCTGCATTCATCCGTGGCTACTTTTTTGGAGATGGGTATAAAAATGATTTTAAAAGATATAATCCACAGCTTAAAGCAACATCTAAATCAAAGGAGCTGATCGTGGGCTTATCGTATATGCTTTACTCTATGGGAATAGAAAACACCGTCAGGTTAACTTATAGCAAATACAAAAATGAGAGAAGAAAGTATTATGAAATATCCATCAAAACCAAATCTTTGAATAAATTTATAGAAATTATAGGACAAATTCCTTCAAAAGAAATAAGAATAGATAAATGCAGGGGAACTAAACTTCCTTCTTATGCCAGACTTTTATTCTATAGACCTTTGTTGAAACTAAAGGAAGAAGAATTGGAAGAGTTTTTTGATATTGTAAAAAAGCTTAAGTGCTTATATGATGAGTCCTCCGTCTATATTGAAAAATTTAAAAATATAGTATCTAAATACACTGTTAAAAAAGAATTTAGTAAAAAGTATAACATCCATTACAGCACTACCAGAAACCTAACTAATGGATATGCAAAACATTCGGTATTATTTCTTGATATAATAAACATAATAAGAAAAGAGGAAGGTTTGAAAGAAATCAACATAGATTTTGTTAAATTAAGAAGTATTCTAAGAAAACTAAATGTGTCTACCTATTTTAATTATAAAAATTATAGATTGACAAGTGAATTTTTTATCAGAAATTTATATGAAAGAATAAGCGAAAAGGTGGGGATAGAATCTATTTTCCTTCTTTTAAAGATGCAAAAAGGCGAGGTGTTTCTAGAAAGAATAAAGAACATCGAAAAAATTGACGGCAGACACAAGGTGTATGATTTTTCTGTGAATAAGTCTGAGAATTTTGTTGGAGGTTTGATTCCCACATTGTTGCATAACACTACAAAAGACTTTATCCAGAGCATAACCGATAAGAGGTTATTTCAACAGCTAAAGGCTATGAAGGACAACTTCGAGAAACCCGTTCTTATAATAGAAGGGGAAGAAAGCTTGTATGGTGTTTTGCAGCCTAACATAATAAGAGGCACTTTGGCAGCAATAGCAGTTGACATGTCTATTCCGATAATATGGACAAAGGATATGGCAGACACTGCTGGCATAGTCTATTGGATCGCTAGGAGGGAACAACTGCAGGAAAACAGGACCAATGTTCTCAGGAATAAGAAGACGCCTGAGACAATTGAAGAGAAACAGGAGTATCTGGTCTCAAGCCTGCCAGATGTTTCCATTGTCAGGGCCAAGGCCTTGCTGAAATATTTTAAATCGCCCAATAATGTCTTTAATGCAAAAGAAGAGGAACTGACAGATGTCAAAGGCATTGGCAAAAAAATATCCGAGAGGATAAAGAAAGTTTTAGACAGCGAGTACAAATAATTATAAGTTCGATAAAACAAAATTTACCCTTTCTTCGATAGGCATTCTAGGAACTGTTACGACATCGTAACCCAAGTCCAGATACGCTTTCTTGATTAACTCACCCAATTTTTTTGCTTGTTTTTCATTTTCTATCCTTGCGTAATCTTTTTCAAATGGTAGTGGTTCTAAGAAAAATATTTTTTTGTATCTTTTTTCCTTGCAGAATTTTAAAATCTCCTTTAAATCGAAACCATAAAATTTATAATACGCTATGCTGTCAGGGATGCCTCTGTCAATAAAAACTGTTTCATCTCTGGGTATTTTGTCTTCTAATTCTAATTTTATTTCTAATACTTTTCTTTGAAATTCTAACTCATTTATTCTAATTTCTTCTAAGGTCTTGCCTTCCAAAATTTCTTTATCTATTAAAAGTCTTGCTGCCTCGCTGCACGTATGGTAACCCCTTTTTGATATGTTAGAAATCAAAGTTGTTTTTCCAGAGCTGGGACCTCCTGTTATCACGTACCTTTTAGAATCGGTCATAGGATAAATATTTGATTTTAAGCTTATAATTATTCTCATGCCAAAGCCCTTGATTGTTGGTCTGGACATCGGAACGACAACAGGAATATCAATTCATGACCTTAAGAAGAATCTGCTTTATCTGAAAAGCAGGAGGCATTTCTCAACCTCTAACATAATCAAACAGATAATTATTTTTGGAAATCCGTTGATAATTGCCACTGACAAGCAAAACATTCCTCACAAGATAAAAAAGATAGCAGCCTCTTTCAACGCCAAAGTGTTTAGTCCGGATCACGACTTGACAATAGAGGAAAAGGAAAGGACTGTAAACATCTCTATGAAAGACGATCATGAAAGAGATGCTCTGGCATCTTCATTGTTCGCTTTCAAGTTCTATTCACCTCAGTTCAACACTATAGACATGAATCTAAAGTCTCTTGGTTTGGAGAAACACGACGACAGGGTCAAAGAAATGATAATAAGAAAAGAGGCAAAGAACATTGCTGATGCCATTGAAAAAATATCGCCAAGGGAAAAGGAAGCTAAAAAAGAGGTTGTAAA
>CAYGWD010000049.1:0-3291 GCA_964353745.1 uncultured archaeon | reverse complement strand
GACAAGTTGAAGTTGAAATACCTAAAAAGATTGATGTTCCGACTCCAATTCCTCCTCCACCAATATATTTACCAGGAATGCCAGAAACAGCAGACCCAAAAAAGGAACATGTAATTCCTAATTGTAACTCGCAGGGAGCTTCTGTTTGTAGACAGGACGAGGAATGTCCTGATAAGTGGATAAAAGCTAAAGAAGACAGATGTTGTTCGGTTATTTGCACGCCTGTTGGTAAAAAGGAAACTCCTCCAGGTCTTGAGAAGAAGAATGAAACTGAGTCTAATGAAACAGAAACAAACGAAACTGAGAAAAATAAGACCAAGGAAGAAAAACCAGAAACAAATATAACTATAGAAAATGAAACTGAAGCTAACGAATCACAAACAACCAACCTTACAACATTAGAATATCCAAACGCAGCATTGGGCGGAAACTTCGACAATGGTGATAAAGTAGAATTTCTTGGCGTGAAAGGAACAATATTTATTGGAAAAATCAAGAATGGTAAACCATCAGAGAATTTTCAAATCAATAATGAAACTGCTACACTCTTAGTGTATGTATCTTTTGATAATCCTACTTATGGTCACATGGCGTTGGTTCATTACCCACAACGTGGTGAAGGTGAGTATGATTTATACCAAAGTGATGATTTGATTGCAACATTAAAATACGGAAGTAATTATGCTCTCAATGCCTACGTGACTGTGGCTTGTGAACCCGATAAATATCCTGAACAAACACAAGCTATCTTAATAAAAAGTTTTAAAGAATGTTCATGATATTTGCCAACTTATCAACACTTCTCAATGCTCACCAGCGGCAATCGATGTCAATCAATGCGCATCAATGATTTGATAGAGTCATAGAAATTGGGTTTTTATTCATCACCATGTCAAGTTTTACATGGCGTGAGTATGGCGAGAATTTACCCTTATTAATTAAGGTAAGTTCCCTTTTTCATTAAGACCCGATCGGTCTTAACAGCTAAGCCTTTGTGTTTTTCTAAAATTTCCTTTGAGTCTAGCAATGCTTTGCCTATAGCCACCAATTCTCCCTTCAAGGAAAGCATAGCAATCCAATCTCCTTTCTTGATATTGTCTTCTAATCTGACAACACCGCCCACAGCTAGCGGTGCACCGTTGCATATGCTGTCGATGGCGTTGTCTGATATTATTATTTTTCCTATTGGCTCGACAGCCATTTCCATTGGCATTATGACTTCCTTTAATCTGCCGTCCTCTTTAGCATCAATCACATCCTGCAGAGTTATTGCAGACCCTTCGGAGAAACTTCCGCTTCTCGTTCTTCTCAGTTCTTGCAAATGAGCTCCTATTTCTAATCTCTTGCCAACATCGTCAGCCAACCTCCTCACATAGAAACCTGCCTCACAGCCGACTCTGAACAAAACATTCCTTCCGTTGGTTTCTAGCAGTTCTAAATAGTAGATTTCCCTCTCCCTTTCTCTCCTGGCAACAGCGGATTTCTTGGGAGGCAATTGTTTTACTTTTCCGATAAATTCTTTGAAAGTTTCTTCTACCTTTTTCCTATCAACATCATGGTGCAGATGAATCACTCCAACATATTCTTTCTTAGACGATAACAGGATAGGCATCAGCTTTGTGGCATTTTCTAGAGCTATCACTAGAACGCCCGTTGCACGAGGATTTCTCTGTAATTACACTAGAGTCCCGCCATGCGAGCATTTATTAATTTCTAATATCTCTTTAATCCACCTGTCAATTTGGTGCGACGTAGGACCTGAAGGCTTGTCCAGAATTATTATTCCGTTTCTTATGTGCTCTTCTAAAGTTCTTGCTCCAGGATAACAACCAAATGGCGTTAGCGAGGCTTCATGCTTTTTTATTATCCAACTCATGGTAAAATTATTTTGGTTTTTATGTACTTAAAATAAACCTTTACAACTTGGAGTGGTGATTGAGCTTTATTTCACTTTATGTTTTAATATGAAGCATGATGGAGATCCTGATAAATGAGTATGATTGGAAATCTGCTGACAAGACAAGAAGATTGACAGAGATAATCGAAGCTTTGAAAAATGTTGGTTGGGAAAAGTTTGGCCATAGCGGAACTGTAATATTGTTCAAGGACACCACTGAAGAGAAAGCAAAGACAGAATTGGAGAGACTGGAAATAAGTGAGATTAAGGCAGAAGCTTGGGAAGAAGAATTGTATTATAACAATATATTTTAAATATACCCTATAATCTTATTATTCAGCATTAAGTATATGACTTGACTGATTTTTAAGATCGTCTATCAGCAACTCTACTTGATAATTCATTATACTCTTTAACAAGCTTTTCATTAACATAACCACTTTGATTTAAAGTTTCTAATATGTAATCGGCAAGTTCCTTTGCTTTCTCATAATCTTTAGAAATTGAAAATCCTGATATAGTAATTGTATCATTTTTTATTAGTTCACGTATTTTTGGAGGTATATTAATAAACAAAACCTCTTTCTCTTCAACCAGAAAACGTTGTGGAAATTCAGCATCCATAACTTTTCTTCCGTAGGATAAAGACCAATCTTTAGAAATTTTTACAACTTTTGATACATAGTCTTTTCTTAAAATTTTTGGTTTTTTAATAAACTCAAAATTATAAGTCTCTTCATCAGCTTTAAATTTAAAATTAGATTCTTTAAATATTTCTTCTATTTTTTCATATGATTCAACTACTTTTGACATAAAATAAATAAAGTAGTTAAAAATTTAAGCTTGTTAGAAACTATCCTATAATCTTATTGTTTAGCATTAAGTATATGACTGGATTATCTTTGCGAGTATAATGAGAGTTTTGATGTAAATTTATTTAAAGTTTAAATCTCAGCGCCTGCTCCTTGACGTTTATTTTCAACCTCTTCATTAAGTCTTATTTGAAAAGCTTGATATCGCTCGCAACTAGAACAATCAATCTTTCTGGGAACAGTATCAAGTTTGGCATCTGTTGCTTTCTGACAAACATACCTGTTAGGCTCTTTCAATAAATCTTCAATGAATTTTTTTCCAAAAATTAGAACTTCTCTGATTCTGTGTCCTTTAGCAACCTTCATGCTAGAAGCTAACTCATAGCCATCACTGAAACATGTTCCATTCGGAATTAACATAGAACAATAAATCCTACCATCTGGACTCTCAATAGTATATTCTGATAATTCTAATTTTTTCAATTCCATAGTAGCAGTTTTAGACATTTTATCACTTAAAATAATAGAAAGGTTAAAAATTTAAATCCATATACTTTATATTCAGCAATAAGATTATCCTAT
>CAYGWD010000048.1:0-3484 GCA_964353745.1 uncultured archaeon | reverse complement strand
TAACACATTTTTTATCAAGGCTATTCAAAATGCAATCCAAATCCTCAAGCATGGTCTCGATTGTCTGTTCTTCGAACTCACCTTCAGAATCTCCAGAACCTCTGAAATCAAATCTTAAAACAGCAAAACCGTTCTTGCAGATTTCTCTTGCGGACTTTACAAAAAGGCCTTGCCATGTTCCAAGCTTGTTCGCGCCCCAACCGTGGCACATTATTATTATAGGTGGGTTTTTCCTTTGCGGTAGATGAAGAATCCCTACTATCTGTTTCCCTTTGCATTTGAATGTTAGTGGAATCTCTTTGATACCAATCATCTCAAAGCGAGCAAACCTCTTCTCTCCAAGTCCCTCAGGCATATCAGGATGTCAATCGATATTTTTTCTATATCAATATTTGGATATTTCGAGCTAATAATCCTTATGATTTCATTCACGCTTGCTCCATTGCAAGAGCTATAAATTTCCCTTGCCGTGCGATTAAGAACCAAAATTTTCTTTGCCTTGTCTCTTACAAACAGAAAATCTTTTTCATTCCTGAATTTCTTAACATCTGTTCTTTCAGGCTTCAACCCTTTCAAAATGTCCATGATGTATTTTTCCATTTTCATCACTTTATCAAGACGTCGTCATCAACATACGGCCTAGGATGGACATTGATCATGTCCCTCTCCTCCTTTATTGACTTTATATATTCTATGATCTCGCTGTTCTTCCAAGCTGACTTTCCAACCCTGTCCCATATGCTGGAGATTTTTTCATTCAACACATTGCCTATCTTGAAAGGAAGTATGCAGTCGACCTTGACATCACCGTTCGGCCTGACGAGCAAGACGCTGGAAGGCTCGAGAATCCTATACCTAAGATAGAAAGCAGGATCAGTTGAAGTCACTATATCCATCCTTCCTTCATATTCGTTGCGCCTTGTCTTCAGAAGTTGGTAGGCCTTCCTTATCTCGTCATAGCCGACGTCTATTGATTTTCTGTTTAATATCGCCCTCCCAGAAAATGTGAACTTCCCTGTTATTATCCTCTTGGCGCCTAGCAGATAAGACGTCCTTAGCATCTCATCCAGATAATCTATGTTGTCTCTTTGAATGACGTGCGATATTACAAGAGGCAGTCCTGCCTGGCTTATCATTTTTGCGGCATTTGCAGCTTTTTTCCAGCTTCCCTTTACTCCTCTTATTTTATCGTGTATCTCCGGCTTTGAACCATCAATGCTCACCTGAATCCAGTAGTAGTCATACTTGCTCAGCCTTTTGACCTTTTTCTCGTCCATGAGCAATCCGTTCGTCACGAATATGAATCTCACGCCACTATCGTCTAGGGCATCCATTATCTTGTAAAGCTTGTCCTTCAGCAGAAGTGGTTCTCCGCCAGAGATCACGCACTCGAAGATGTTCATGTCAACTAGTTGTTTCGCAACGTCCATCCACTTACTGAAAGAGATGTCTGGCTTGGAGCAGCCAGACTGATTGTAGCACTGCTTGCATCTCAGGTTGCACCTGTGTGTCAATTCCAATTGGCATCCCAAAGGATTATCCAGTTCCTTGGGAAAGATATTCTTGCTTTGAAGTTGTTCTAACAGCTTGCCTGTTGCCCTGAGCAGTTCTATCTGGTTGGACCTCTGAGGAACGGAGGGCAAAAGCCTTTCCTCCTTCAAATCTGATATCATCTGTTGAAAGTCAAACACTCAATCACTTTTCCAGAGGATTTTCTGAACCTCTCGAAGACGTAGCAAGCGCTGAAATAAGCGCGAGAGCCACAGCAGTGGCTGAAGCCACCATTGCGCAAACTGTCTTCTCGCCAGCTTCCAATATGCTATCGAAGTAAGAGACAGCCGGCTCTGTATACGATAGAGGCCTTGCATGATTCATTTTGTATTCATTCATATTATCACCCCAAGATTTTTTTAAAAATGCGGCGCAAAACAAACACAAATTTTTTCATAACTGAATTATAAGAACCAACCAACATATAGAATTCTAACCACTAGAGGTTGTAAAAAATATAAAGAAAATTAAAGGGATTAACTTTCGAAAACTATTCCGCCTGTTCTGCTTGCAATGATGTTGTAAAGGAATGCAATAATCGCTCCCCATATAAACATGAATATACCGTAAAATATGGGCACTGTTATTATTGCAAGAAATCCAGCACCTGCGGCAAATCCAGCACCTGGCAGGCCAGTCATGCCGCCCACTGTGCCAAATATCCCGGCGAACAGGGCAATGAACAGTCCGGCGATGAATCCTATTATAATTCCCAATACACCGCCGATCTTAGCCACTGACAAAACATCTAATTTTTTAATTTGAATTTTAGCCATATTATCACAAGGTTATATTAATAAAGCCGGCTTATATATGTTAATGCTTTTTTCTCCTGTCAATGTAAAGGGCTGTATAAGAAATAAGAGCTAGGGGTGCTGTCACAAACAAAACTATGAATGACCCAATCACAGAGAGAATGTTTTCTAGTCCGCTATTAATCAGGAAGAAGATGAAGAACAGGAAAAAGATGCTCCAGAAGTTCTTCTCCGCTGTCTCAAAACTTTTCTTGACAGCTTCTAAAGCCTTAAGTCTGTCAATGACAATTGCCTGATTGACAAACACAAATAAGATGCTGACTATGACTAGAATCATTGTGCCTAGAGCAACTATTGAAAAAATGACAAATATGTATGAAAAGGAGGCCTGAGCAGATAAGGCAGAAAAGTTGCTCAACGCCATTATCGGAACAAGCATGACAGCCACTATTATTGAAAGAGTTAAAAGAACAATTGAATTGGCCCCAAGAATTGTCCAGAACTTTTCCTTTGCGGTTTTAAACATGGTTTCATAATTTGTTTTTCCCCTTAGGGATTCGTAAGCCATTTTTACAAGTCCTCCACCTAAGACTGTTGATATCGATATGCCGACCAAGAACATCACGACAGAGAACGATAGGACGCCTAGGTTTGACAACAAAAGACCAGCAATACCAGCCTTTGTTCCTGTTGAAAATAAAATTACTATCCATGGCAAGACGCCTATTAGAAAGGGTATCGAGACTATGAACATTTGCAATATCAAAGCTATTACGAATTGCCAGAAATTCTTCTTGTATGATTCCCATGCTTTTTCTACGTATTCTATGGTAGGCATTAAATAATAATTAAGAGAAGCAGCTTATAAATTATATCGGAAGCAGGCGTAGCATCAATATTTCCAAGATCGCTATTGCAACGCATATGAAAACGATTATTTTCGGCTCTAACTTTAGCTTGCTCTCTGTGTCTTCCTCGTATCTCATCAAGCCTGCCGTTCCTGCCGGTGTTTTTCCAAACTTGTCTTTTTGAGCCATAGTAATCAATATTCTGAAAATTATTTAAGCCTATCTCTTCCTGGCTCGTTTCTTGGGCTTCTCTTCAATGCCGATGAAAGTCAGGTACATGAAAACAGACCAAATAACTATGTTAGCGAAAAAATTAATCCACATTATCTC
>CAYGWD010000047.1:0-3570 GCA_964353745.1 uncultured archaeon | reverse complement strand
ATAAATCTGTCTTGTAATAAGGATTGAAATAAGCATTCAAGAAATTCTTTATCTTTTCCCTATATTTTCTGTGCAACAATGCAAACTCCTCCATTGTTGGAAATCTTTCTATGTCCAAACCATTTGGCAGTATTATGTCAGGCTTTTTACCTAGTATGTAGGCTGCTTCTCTGGATGTTATCTCAGAAGTCGTGGCAAAGACGCTAGCATTTTCTGCACAAGCCTTTTCCATCAGGTGCTTTGATTGTACTCCATATTTGTAAGGCCTCTTAGGGTCTATAGGAATGTTATTCTTGGAAGCATTGTCAATCTCCTTGTACAGGTCTTCTCCTGATCCTGCTATTGTTCTCCCGAGCATTGTTGCGTGCGTCATGAATACTGTAGGAATCTTGTCCTTTAGATACAGCAATGCTCCGCCAGTTAACCATTCATGGAACTGGGCAACCAATTTTTTATTTTCAAAACAGGGGATTAACTTCTCTATCAGAATGCCGGCTGCAGTCGACCATGCGACAGGTTCATCAAAGTCAAAACCGCTCCCCCAGGAGTCTACCTTGTACTTTTTCCATAAATCTGTTTTTATGTCATTGACCTTCTTCAAAAAGTCATTAAACTCGATAAGAATGACATTCGGCCTGCCCTGGATCAACCACTTGCCATAGTGGCATCTTATGCCTTCCTTTTCCAGAGCGGAAAAAACCTTCTCGCAGAACTCTGGCGGCCTTTGTTTTACTGCTTCTATTATTGCCTTTTCAGGATAGTAGGGCCCTATGGCGAAATAATTGTTGCCGTACAACTCAACCATCCTGGCTGCCTTTGACTCCAGAACAGCGTATATGCCGCCGACCTTGTTACAAACCTCGAACGAAACTTCAAACATCACATCCGCTTTTTTTTCCATGAGCACAACCCGTATTCATTATTAGTTACTCGTTTAAATAATCATCACAAAATTGGGACCATAATTGCATGGGATTTTTTACAGGTATTGGCTTGTTACTGGTCTGCGTAGGGCTGGGATTTCTTCCCTCTGGCAAGGATAATAGTTCATTGCAGTAGAATACCGCTCCCTCGTCTGTCTGATGCTCCAGATTGCTATCCAAAATTTCCTTGACCAAATCTTCTCTCCCTATTATCTTTAGATACTTTATCAGATACGGAGTGTCCCTTGGCCAAACAACTGCCCCGTGATACTGATAGTCATTGTAGTATATCTTATCTCTAGAGTTTCTGCACAAGATACCAAACAGTTTTCCATTTCTTCTCACAAGCAACTTTTCAACATAAGGCCACATCTTTTCCAAATCTTTTTTATCGAAAACAATATCGTACAACAGAACAGCAGACACCAAGGCCATTGACGTCTCAGTGGAATCTTTTTTATCATGGATTACTATAGAATAGAGGAAGTCATTGCTTTGGAAGAACTTTTTGTATTTTTCAACAGCATTCCTATAAAAGTTTCCAATGTCTTTCCCCATGTATTCGGCCATTTTCAAGGTTCTAATGAACAGCGCATTTATCTCAGGCAAGAGCACAGGTTTGCACATTTCTTCCAGATTGTCCTGTTTGATCCATTCTAGTGGTATTCTAGTTGACATCAGTCTTCCCATAAAAGGTACTCTAGAGTCTGTCCAAGAATGCCACGGCAAACAATAAAGCAAATAATTCTGTATGACAGGCGGTCCATTGACCTCCATTTTGCTTTCAGAAAATCTCTTGAGAATCAGATTAAGACTTTCCAATATTCTTTTTTCCATAGCCTTGTCCTTGAAGTGATTCAGATACTTTTCAGCAAAAATGAAAAACAAAAGGCTGGTGTCAACTGAATTATAATCATTTTTGAAATTGGGGAACCTTCCGGTTTTTACATCCTGCTGCTTCAACAGCCATTCCATTATCGCAGTCACTCTTTTACTGTCTAATTTGACAAAAGTTTGAAAGCTGTTGATCAAGGCTTCTAGCAAATCTCTCAACCAAACTTTTCTAAACCAAAAATCTCCTGCCTCTGGTATTATAATGTCATCTTCAAAAACACCGAAACTGTCTAAGGATATTATTCTAGCCAAGACCTCTTTCTTGCAGTTGAATTTCTTAATCACATTATTTATATGCAATTTCTCTTCGTTCTCGTCAAAATCAGAGTCTTTTCTGTTGCAATTTATCAGCAAAGAAACTTTCTCATTTCCAGAAATTCTCTTGTGAATCTCACCTATGAACGCAGGCCTGGCATACTCTGAAATAAATCTTATGCCATCGCTGGTGTTTTCCCTGAATCCGCTGCCCAGTTTGTACCTCCAATCCATTATCTGTTTGTCTGCCAAGACGCTGCTATCATTGACATAAAAAGAAATCTTGTTCTTTCCTGAGCATGCGATCAAAGAGTCATCATTAATCTTTGTTTCCATCTGTTCCGGATTAGAATTTGAGAGAACATTCCTGATGTCAACCAGGGGCTTTATTATCAGTTCCTTTAAGAATGAATTCCTGACATCGAATATGACTTTTGCTGCTATACCTTCTTTCCTATCCCTGGATAAATAATAGGACACGTCAACATCAACTCCGTTACCAGAATATTGATAAATGCTTTTCCAGGGAAAAACTATTACTTTCTTAGGCTCTAGGTTAACACCTTTTATGCCAAAGAATACCGAATCTAAGAATTTACAATAATCGCCGTTGGAAAAAGCGCACAGCCCTTGAAACCTATAGTCCCTGTTAGGCGCAATCAGATTCTCGTGTCTTACAGAAAAAACAGATTGAGACCAAGTTGCCTGAGGTCTTTTTAGAACAGTAAACAGATTCCTAGCATAATCCCAATCAGGATTTTCCACAGGCTGGTACTCCCATCTTAAATCATCCGCTTTCATTTAAACCAAGCTTTTGTCTCAAATCTTGTAAAATATTCATGTAATTTATGAACGCGTCATACGGAGAGTTGTAAGGATTGAAATACTTGTGAACATCGCCGTCAGCAAACCACTTGGTGCACATGTAGTAGAAGTGATCAGAAGTTTGGAGCAACCTCCAGACGTGCAATAATTCCGGATGTTTCTTAATATCGTTTTCAAGCTTTGCTATTTCCTCAAAAGCAAGTTTTTGCATATCGTTCTCAAGCCAGGCTGACGTGTCTCTCTGTATGTCTGCCCATGAAATAATGTGAGGAACATCTATAATGCCGACCGCTTTGTTTGACTTTATAATTTCTGAGGGCGTCTTGAAATCAAGGTTTTGATACTTTAGAACCTCTGTTGGCAGATATCTTAAGAAATTGAATATGCCTGTATCTTCCCATTGGTGTTCGCCAAAAGTCTCATAATCAATGAATAGGTTGACGCACTGGCCTTCGCACCTTGAAAGCCACGAAGCATACTTGTCAGCAGTCAGAGGATATTCCTCCCACCATTTGGCAGAGAATCTGAAACCAATGTCATCACTCAGCTTGTAGTTTCTTAGCAGAACTGAAATCTTGTTGCACTCATGCGGATTGTAAAGATAATTGGGAGACCTCCATCCCAGAATGCTCTCATGCCCTTCTGTTATTATTCCCTTGTATCCCATGCTCTC
>CAYGWD010000046.1:0-3603 GCA_964353745.1 uncultured archaeon | reverse complement strand
AAAACAGCCTCGACCTCTCCTGAGGGCAGGTTCCTTACCCAACCCTTGACGCCCAGGTTGTTGGACTTCTCTTTAGCAAAATATCTAAAAGAAATACCTTGAACATCTCCTGAAACAATCACATGGGCTCTAACGAATTTCAACGACATCACCGATGGTCAGCCTCTCCTTGCTAGTCTTCTTTTCCAGTTTCTTATCCTCTGGACTCTCGGTCAATTCAATATTAAAGAATTTTTCTAACTTGCTTATTAAACTAGGTGTAGGCTCCCATCCTTCTTCCACCCTCTTTATTATTGACAACTTTTCATTCAGTTTCTTGGCTAGGCCCTCTTGCTTCAGGTTCATCTTACTTCTAGAATTTCTTATTATCTCATTGAAGTTTGGCTTAAGTATATCCAATGCCTCTAGTTTTGGTATTTGCTTTACTATCTTTACTTCTACAGGCTTTATCTCCTCTCCAAAACCAACACACTTCTCACAGACAGTCAGAACTGCTCCATCTATTTTTGTCTTTCTATTCGCTTTATCAGAACCGCACAACTCACATTCTGCTATGGCAACACCTCTTTTACCGCTAATTATAAATAATCCACATAAAAATAAATATTTGGTTGGTATGACCGGCGAATCACAAATCCCGTTCTTATGACTTATATAAATATTATATTCTTAATAATTCTAAAATTAGAGGGTACTTATGGCCAACTATGAACCTATTGAATTGGAGAAGAAGATACTGAAATTTTGGGAGGACAAGAAATTGATAGAGAAATCCCTAGAGTTAAGAAAAGGCAAGACCTTCTCGTTCATGGATGGACCACCCACGGCTAATAATCCAATGGGAGTTCATCATGCCTGGGGCAGAACCTACAAGGATCTTTATCTAAGGTTCAGGACAATGCAGGGATTTGAGATGAGAAAGCAACCCGGGTTCGACTGCCAGGGATTATGGGTGGAGGTTGGTGTTGAAAAAGAGCTAGGTTTCAAGACAAAAAAAGACATAGAAGAATATGGAATTGACAGGTTCGTGGAGAAATGCAAGAAGAGCGTATTGGATTATGTCAAGGTCTGGATAGATTTGTCAAAGAAGCTTGGCATGTGGATGGACTGGAAGAACCCCTACCTAACGTTGACGGACACTAACATAGAGTATGTCTGGTATTTCCTCAAGAAATGCTATGAAAAAGGTTGGCTGTACAAAGGGTCAAAGGTATTGCCTTGGTGCCCTAGGTGCGGAACATCCCTGTCATCGCATGAGGTGTCAAGTGGTTATCAGACGAGAACACATCCAGCAATTTATGTTAAATTCAAAATAAAGGACGAGGAAAATGAATACCTGTTGATTTATACGACAACTCCATGGACATTGATTTCTAATGTTGCTGTTGCTGTAAATTCTGACGCGGAGTATGTTAAGGTAAAGATTAATGATGATTATTTCATTGTAGGAAAAGGTCTTTTGAATCTTGTATTCCCTGAAAAGAATTATAGAATAATAAAAGAGTTTTATGGTAGAGACCTAGTCGAGATACAATATGAAAATCCGATGAAAGATCTGTTGCCGATACAGTGGAGTGTAACTGGCAAAGTTATTTTGTCAACAGAATTCGTGAGCCTGGAGGAAGGAACAGGTCTTGTTCATATTGCTCCTGGCCATGGACCTGAAGATTATCAATTAGGCTTGGAATACAAATTACCTATTCTCTCTCCATTGGATGAGAATGGCAAGTTCACCGAGGATGCTGGATGGCTCAGAGGAAAGAACACAAAAGAAGCCAATGAAATGGTTCTGGAAAAACTCAGGGAAAGAAATGCTCTGTATAAAGAGTCGACGATAACTCATAGCTATCCTTGTTGTTGGAGATGCGATGAGGATTTGATTTATAGAACAGGCGAGGAATGGTTCATATCTTCTGAACAAGCAAAACCCAGTTTGATAAGGGAGGCTGAAAAGGTTGTATGGTATCCTGATTGGACCAAGAAGAGTATGCTTGACTGGTTGAAAAATCTGAAAGATTGGAACATTTCTAGGAAAAGATATTATGGCTTGCCCTTGCCGTTCTGGACTTGCGACTGCGGCGAGATAGAAGTAATAGGAAGCAAGGAGGAGCTGAAGAAAAAAGCAGTAAAAGGCTTTGACCAATTGAAAGAATTGCACAGGTCTTGGATTGATAATGTTATTCTTAAATGCCCCAAGTGCGGAAAGGAAATGAAAAGGATTGATGAGACTGGTGACTGCTGGTTGGATGCAGGAGTAGTTTATTATTCAACTCTGAATTACTTGGATGATAAAAAATATTGGAGCAAGTGGTTCCCTGCGGATTTTATAACAGAAATGCACGAGCAGGTTAGGTTATGGTTCTATGCTACTCTATTCGTGTCAGTTACTCTGGAGGATAAAGCACCTTACAAGTCTGTTCTGACTAATGGCATGGTCCTTGATGAAAAAATGAGGGAGATGCACAAGAGCACTGGAAACGTAATCTGGGCTGACGAGGCTTTGGAGAAAATGGGAGCAGATGTAATGAGATGGATGTACTGCTTACAGAATCCAGGACAGTCGATGCCTTTCGGTTATACGCCTGCCACTGATGTAAAGAGAACCTTGAACGTTTTGTACAATACAATAAAGTTCTTGCAGATGTATTTTGAGGCTAACAAGTACAAACCAAAGAAGCCTAAGAGCTTTGACGTTTCTAGCCAGTGGATTCTGTCCAGGTTACAGACAGTAAAACAAGAGGTGACGAAAGACTTGAACGAGCTAAAACCACACTTGGCATCTTGCAAGCTTGAAGAGTTTTTCTTGAACGATTTGTCGAGATGGTATGGCCATTTGATCAGGGAGCACATCAAACCAGGTTTGGAGTCAGAATACAAGGAGACGATGCTCTACACTTTTTACAAGGTGTGCCTAGAAACACTAAAGCTATTAGCGCCGTTCGTGCCTTTCATAACAGAAGACCTGTACCAAGACTTTTTCAAGAAGATCGAAAAGGAAGAGAGCATACACTTTTGCGATTGGCCTGAAGTTGAAAAGGAATTTCTGAACGAAAAACTGGAGAAAGAGATGGAGATAGCAAGACAGATTATTGAAACTGCCAATGCATTGAGGCATGAGAAGAGCATTAAGTTAAAATACGTACTGCCTTCCTTGGGTGTTGATGGGAAGGATGAAGTGAAGGAAGTTGCAAAAGATTTGAAAGAGGTTATAGAAGAGATGGCTAACGTCAAAGAAGTGAAAATAGAAGAGATAAAGGAAGGAAAGGAAATCGAGAACGGAAAATTATTGTTGAACACCGAAGTAACCCAAGAGATAAAGAATGAGTGGCTGCTGAGCGAATTGACAAGGAGTGTTCAGGACGCAAGAAAGAAATTGAATCTGGAAATCAAGGACAAGATCGAGCTGTATTTGCCTGAAGAGGAATGGTTTGAGAAAAACAAGCAAAAAATAGAAGGGACGACCGGAAGCAAGATAGTATTTGGCAAGATCGCTGGCAAGAAATCAGAGTTTGAATTCGAAGGAAAGAAGCACGAGTTCGGCATCAAAACATAGCTATTTAAATTGTAAATTAACAAATTTTTAATATAAGGAGAATTTAAATG
>CAYGWD010000045.1:0-3772 GCA_964353745.1 uncultured archaeon | reverse complement strand
AAGCTGGCAGAGGAGCTGAAACCGTTGGTTATCGGCAAGAAGTTCGAAGAGAAGATGTTGCTGGAGAGGATATTCACAGAAATTCCGACCAGGAAAGTTTTCATGCTTGAGAGGTGATGTTGTGGCTAGAAAAGTCAAAAGTAAAAGAACGGTGAAAAAGAGAAGAATAACTCGAAGAATTAGACAAAAGAAAACAAGCAAAAATATTTCATACTTAGCAATAATTGTAGTTATAATATTGTTTGTATTTGCCATCTATTACTTTAGTCTTAGCAAAGGATTGCAACAACCAAATCAACAACCAGACCAACAACCTAGTGGAACCACGCCAACAACGAGTGGACAAGGAGCCGCAGCTAGTGTTGGAGGATATTGTAAAACAAAATATGAATGTTTTATAACATCTTGTAAAGGACAAACAGAAGACTGTGTAAATACTACTCAGCTTACATTTTATAGCAAAAAATGCAATTCTTATCCAGATTGGGTTGTGGGGAGACAGGATATTTCCAGGTGCTCTTGCATCACAAATGCTTGTACAATGATAAAATAAATACATAGTACAAATAATATTATTATGAACAAAAAGGTCCTGTTTGTAATTCTTGGTAGATGATATGAAACCGTTTGTTCTCATTATTTTGGACGGTTGGGGCTACAGCGTTAATAAAAAATGGAACGCCATAAAAAATGCTAAAATTCCCAATTTTGATAGTTATTGGAAGAATTATCCTCATACCATACTCAATGCTAGCGGTAGTTATGTTGGTTTGCCTAAAGGTTTTATCGGAGGATCAGAAGTTGGACACATACATCTGGGAGCAGGTAGGCTCATCCCTCAAGAAGTAATTAAGATTAATAGCTCTATAAAAAACAAAAGTTTCTTCAAAAACAAAGTTTTACTTGAAGCCAAAAAGAGAAAAAGAGTGCATCTGATAGGTTTAGTTTCTGATGCTGGTGTTCATAGTCATATAAATCACTTGTTCGCATTGTTAAATTTTTTTAATGACAATGAAGTCTATGTTCATTGCTTTTTGGATGGTAGAGATACACCTCCTAAGATTGCCAAAAAATACTTAAAAATGATAGAGTTTCACGGAGGAAAAATAGCTACAATGATGGGCAGATATTATTCCATGGATAGAGACAAGAGATGGAACCGAACCAGAAAAGCCTTTAATTGTCTATTTCATGGTAAAGGAAGAGAAATAAAATCACCAATCAAGGCCTTGGAATACGCCTACAGACAGGGAGAAACCGACGAGTTTATAGAACCTACCATTGTAAATCCGAGAGGTGTGATAAAGGATGGCGATGCTGTCGTATTCTTTAATTTTCGCTCTGACCGTGCGAAGCAGATAACCGAAATGTTTCTGGAAAATACAAAAGTATTTTTTGTTTCCATGGTAAGATATGATGAAAAATTCAATAATAAATTTCTCTTTCCCTTCAAGAGAAAGAAAAACATTCTTGGAGAAGTAATAAGTAAACATGGTCTAAAGCAACTTAGGATAGCTGAAACCGAAAAATATGCGCACGTCACTTACTTTTTTAATGATGAGAAAGGCGAGCCATTCAAAGGAGAAAAAAGAATATTAATACCTTCTCCTAAGGTATCGACCTATGATTTGAAACCAGAAATGAGCGCAAACAAAGTGAAAGATGTTTTGGTAGATAAAATGAAATTTTTTGATTTCATTGTTGTGAACTTTGCGAATCCTGACATGGTTGGTCACACTGGAAACATGGAAGCCACAATAAAAGCGTGTGAGACTGTTGATCGATGCCTTGGCAAGGTGATAAGTGAAGTCAAAAGGCTTGGCGGAACTGCAATTGTGTTAGGTGATCACGGAAACGCAGAAAAAAAGCGCGATGAAAATGGTAATCCTCAGACAGCTCACACCACGAATCCAACTCCCTGCATACTAATAAATAATAAAAATCATAAATTAAGAATAGGGAACCTGTTTGATGTTGCACCTACTATTTTGGAACTGATGAAAATTAAAAAACCAAAAGAAATGACTGGCAAATCCTTAATTTTGAAATGTTGATAGATATGAAAAAAATATTATTTGTGATTCTAAGCGATGTTGCGGATGATACTGAAATAACGCCTTTGATGATGGCTTCAAAACCTAACATAGACATGTTAACAAAGAACGGTTTCTCAGGCCTGATAGAGAACAGGGAAGGCAGTCATCCTGATTCTGGAATATCCAACTTCGTATTGTTAGGCTATCCCAAGGAAGAATATCCCGGGAGAGGTTTTTTGGAAGCTCTGGGGATAAATTTGAGAATAACTCCTGGGAGCGTTTACGTCAGAGCCAATTTTGCAACTGTTAGAGAGTCTATGGAAGACAGATTCAAAACAGGTAAATATGAACCTAGGTTAATGGTAGTTGACAGAAGGGCTGGAAGAGACTCTTCTGGTTTGTTTGAAATGTCAAAGGCTATCAAAGAATTTTTCTTGGACGGAGTTAGGATAGATTTTTACAAGTCCTTGGGACATAGGGGCGTGATTGCTCTTAATAGCGTAGATGTGTGTCCTGATGTCAGCGATTCTGATCCGGGAATAGAGGGGAAAGATGTATTAGACGTGAAACCGTTGAAGGACGAGAACAATGCTTTCAAAACTGCTGCCGCTTTGAACAAATTTTCAAAAGAAGTTTATAAAATATTAAAGGAGCATCCCTCGAACAAATATAGGAAGATACCTGCCAACTACGTTCTGTTGAGGGACGCCAGTTGCTATCAGTATTTGAAAAGCTTCAAGGATAGGTTCGGTCTAAACGGGGCTTGCATTGCTGCTTCCCCTGTTATCAAAGGAATTGCAAGGGCAATGGAGATGCACGTAGAAGAAGTTCCAGGCGCGACAGCTGATTTGAAAACAGACCTGAAAGCAAAGGTTTTGAAAGCCTTAGAATTGTTGAACAGTTATGATTTTGTTGTACTTCACATACTGGGTTGCGACATAACTTCTCACGACAAGAATCCTAAACTGGGAGCTTTGTTCATAGAGAAAATTGACAGAGAGGTTTTCAAGAGAATTTTGGAATACACGAACTTTGAGAAAACTTTACTGGTTGTTTGCTCTGATCATCCTACGTCTTCTAAGACAGGAGAACACATTCAAGGTTTTATACCATTTTTATTTTATACAAGCGGAATTGAGTCAAATAAAATTGAAAAACTGGACGAGAAAAGTTGTAAACAAGGTCCTCTGATTAATATAGAAGACTTTATGGAAGAAGTTTTAAAGTACGTGTAAATAAAAAGTTTAAATCTTTTGCTTCTTATATTATTTTTAGTGATGTAATGGTAGGAGTTAAATCATTATTAAGAGATGCTTTAGTTTTAGAAGAATTAAATAAACAAGCTGGAATTTATGTAAGTTTTCAAAGTTTACTTACTGCGGTAAAGTTAGGTCCGCCATTATTAACCAGAAGTGTTGCAAAACTTCAAGATTATGGTTATGTTGAAAGAGGAGAGCAAGGAGCTAAAATAACAGAAAAGGGTCAAGAAGCTTTGGCAAATAAATACAGTAGAATAAAAAAACTTGTTGAGCAAAATCAATAATTTGCATTTTTTTGAACTTCTTATTTTCATTTACATTAGAACTTATATGGAAGAAGTCTTGAAATTTCTGTGAAAAATTAAAAAACAATAACGTTTAAATACTCTTGGGAAGATATAATTTTTTACTTAAAGATGATATTATGTTCGCCTCAAAGTAACATGGGCAATAGCTGATTAGGCGACTAGATGATGC
>CAYGWD010000044.1:0-4115 GCA_964353745.1 uncultured archaeon | reverse complement strand
ATGTTTGGAGGCATATCAACATTCCTACACACGGTAACGTCTTTTTTATAGCCTCCCGGCATCTCTAATTCGATTTCTTTGCAGTCCATAGAACCGATATTATTTCCGCAAGAAAATATTTAAAACTTAGACAAAGCTTCCAATGTCCTTGTTTGTGTCAATTTTCTTCAAAGCTTCTTCCACATCTTTGGTCTCTACTTTCTCAGAGCCTCTTTTTTCAGCATTCTCTCCTGAAATTTTCATTAAGAAAAGGCCAATTCTCAGATCCTTTGCCTTGAAGGTTCTCTTTATTATTATTTCAAAGGCGTCATAGTCCCAGCAATCAGGCATGAAAGCATACTTTCTTCTTTCATTCAAGATTCCCCTCGTCTCTTCAAAACTATATGGTTTGAACTCTAGGTTGTCCATAACTAATCTTGATGTCAATCTCCTGTCCATCTTGGCTATCCACTCGCTCACATTGGTTACGAGCATTATTGCCTTGTGCGGAACATCCTCTAGGATCCTGTAGAGAAAATCAAAATCCTTCACCTTGTCAATCTCGTCAAACGCGAAAACAACGCCATCATATTTGTTCAACCTTAG
Source organism: uncultured archaeon (assembly GCA_964353745.1). GTDB lineage: Archaea > Aenigmatarchaeota > Aenigmatarchaeia > Aenigmatarchaeales > Aenigmatarchaeaceae > CS1-C013. The sequence continues at coordinate 3,530 of CAYGWD010000044.1, read as the reverse complement.
CATCACTCTGTCAAATAGCTCGTCTGAAGATATTTTCTCTAACAATTTTATGTCCAGCAGTTCAGCCATCTCGTTTATTATTTTTGGGGTGGTGTCCCTCTTCCAACAGTTGATGTATATAGGCATTATATTTTCCGTCTCCTCTATCAGTTTCCTAAGAATGAATCTCACGCAAGACGTCTTCCCTATTCCCGCAGTTCCTTTTATCAATAGATTTGTTCCGTTCCTTCCGTTGAACAAGGGCTTTATGCACTCTGCTATATACTGGTGCTGCTCTTCCCTGTAGGGCAACAGCCTGGGCAGATAGGTCTGTTCCAGTGATTCGACGTTTATAAAAACAGAACCGTTCATATTAAATATTTTAAACAGAACTTATTTATTGATTATAGTTGATGACTAGGACTAGATAGTAATTCAATTACTCCTGGAAGCTCGTAATCTTTTATACATTTTTCTTCTACAACTTTTCTAAGATTTTTTGCTGGAACAGTTGAATTTAGAGTATCAATATTCTTCCAATAGCCTAATACCTTTACTCCGTACCCTTTTTCCAAGTCTTCCTTTACTTTATCTAAATTCTCTTTAGGGTTCATCTCTAAATATATGTTAACAGTGGAGTTTTCTCTTTTCATTTCTTTTGCCCTTAGTACACAAAGATTTATCTCAAAATACTTAGAACCTTTTAATTTCATAAATATAATACTCAAGAAAAAGATTTAAACCTTATTTTAACTAAAGAGTAATAGGGTTATTATGGAAAAGGAGAAAAATGCTAAAGGCTTCATTGATCTGGCCAAGAGAAGAGGATTTTTCTGGCAGTCCTCTGAAATCTATGGCGGTATGAGCGGTATATTTGATTACGGTCCTTTGGGTATGTTGCTAAAGAGGAAGTTAATTAACAAATGGAGAAACTTTTTCGTAGAGGACAACATCTACGAGGTCGAGACGAGCATAATACAGCCTGAGAAAGTTTTTGAGGCGTCAGGACACCTGAGCAGTTTCATAGATCCTGTTACACAGTGTAAGAAATGCAAAAGCATTTTTAGAGCTGACAATCTCATAGAAGAAACAACAAAAGAATTCGTCGAGGGCAAGAAACCTGAAGAATTAACAAAGATGATCAGGGAGAAGAACATCAAATGCACCAAATGCAAAGGAGAACTATCGGACGTAAAAGTATTCAATCTAATGCTTAAGACTTTTCTTTCGCCGACTGAGAATGAGTTGGCATATCTAAGGCCTGAAACAGCTCAAGGCATTTTTGTTAACTTCAAGAACATACTCGTCGCGACAAGAGCAAAGCTACCTTTCGGTGTTGCCCAGATAGGAACTTCTTTTAGGAATGAGATATCGCCAAGGCAGTGGATAATAAGATTGAGGGCTTTCAACCAGATGGAAATAGAGTGGTTCTTTGACCCTAAAGAAGTGAACCATCCGAAGTTTGACGATATAGCTGATGTTAAAATAAGAATTCTTACGAGAGAGGCTCAGAAAGAGAATGGTAAAGATATAACTATAACAGCGAAGGAGGCTGTTGACAAGGGAATAATTCCTAACCAGCATCAGGCCTATTATTTGGCAAAGGAAACTCAATTCTATCAGTCACTAGGATTGCCGTTCGAGATGTTTAGGTTCAGGCACATGCTTTCCGAGGAGACGCCGCATTATTCGAAGGGAAACTTTGATTTGGAAATAAACTTTGATTTTGGCTGGAAAGAGGTTGTTGGTAATGCCTATAGAACAGACCATGACTTGAAGAATCACATGGAAAAGTCTGGCGTAGATTTGTCGATCGCGTTGGACGACGGAACAAAGGTTGTACCGCATGTTGTCGAGCCTTCCCTTGGTATTGAGAGAACCATATACGCCATTCTGTTGAATTGCTACAGAGATGACAAGGAAAGAGGATGGGAACGATTTGCATTTCCACCTGAATTAGCTCCGTACACAGCTGGTGTATTTCCTTTAGTAAACAAGGACGGTCTTCAGGAGAAGGCAGAAGAAGTTTTCAAGATGCTCAAGAAATGTTTTGATGTTTTCTACGATGATAGGGGTTCTATCGGAAAACGTTATGCTAGGGCTGACGAGATAGGAACGCCTTTCTGCATTACAATCGACTATGAAACCAAGGAGAATGACACTGTCACCATTAGATATCGCGATGATACAAAGCAGGACAGGGTAAAGATAGAAGACTTGATAAAAATTATTAATCAATTGTTTCACGCTTAAGTAATTCTAGGACTCATAACTGCAATCTATGCAAATAGTTCAACAGATACTTGATATTATTGATTTAAAAGCTCTTTGTATTCTGACCTGACAGCATATTTATAATCTTCAACTGTTTTTGGACATCCGAAAAGTAATCTTTGTCTTTCTCTGTCTATTGTATAAGCCCTATACAAGATTCCATTATCAGCTAACGTTCTAACATAAGCACGAGTGAGAGAAGCTTCAGAACCAGATTTTTCAATTATTTCAGGTAAAGTTGCATGAGGGTCGTTTGGTTTGCTAACGACTATTTCATTTATTATTCTTGCTATATTTCTGGCTTTTTCAGATATTTTCAGAAATTCTTTGTTTAATTTTTCCATTTCTTCAATTCTATCCATAATTATTGATTGTAGCTTAAGAATTTAAATTTAAAATACCTCTGTCTTACAATTATCTTCTAAAGAAGTGGGCATATGAAATACAATTGGTTTGCAGTAAAGCTTGTTGCAATTTGCATAGTGATTTGGATATTACAACAAATAATACCTTCTTTGACAGACGATTTTGCTTTGATAAGTTCTGAAATCCTATCAAAACCTTGGACACTGGTAACTTACATATTTCTTCACGCTGGTTTCGACCATCTATTTTACAATATGTTTGCCTTGGCCATCTTCGGGCTTATGCTAGAAAAAATAATAGGCGGAAAGAAATTTCTGATAATTTTCTTCGTTTCAGGAATAATGGCAGGTATAGGTAGCGTTATTTTTTATTCATCGTCCATAGGAGCCTCTGGAGCAATCTATGGCATCATGGGAGCATTGGTTGTCTTAAGGCCTAGAGTGCCTGTCTTTGTAGGCTTCATGGTTCCTGTACCGATGATAGTTGCTGTAGTTCTATGGGCAGGAGGTGATATGATAGGGCTTTTCACACCCTCGGAGAATGTGGCTTATGCAGCTCACTTATTTGGCCTAGCTTTTGGTTTGATTTGCGGTCTATATCTTAAGAAGGATTATGGCGAGTTTCCTCGTGCTAAAAGAAAATCGGACATAAGCGAAGGGGAATTCGAAAAATGGGAAGATAGATACGTGAGATAGCAAAGAAATTTTATCTCACTCTGATTTTTAGTTTCCTTCTGCAGACCTTGCATAGTTTTAGATTGACACCTTTCCATCTGACATTAGTCAGTCTTCCAACCTTTTTGACACTCTGTTTGCAGTGGTCGCATATTGTCTGAATTTTAAACACCAAACATTATTTACTCGCTCAGTTTTTTAAACCTTAACATTCCCTTTATTTTGTCCTCATTCAAA
>CAYGWD010000043.1:0-4213 GCA_964353745.1 uncultured archaeon | reverse complement strand
TTTATCCTGTTGTCCAGCATCCACTGCAGGACGCATTCCTTTTCTTTCAAGTCTCTTTCCATATCTTCGTCTGTCATTCCAGTGTGCATTCTTATCTCATCTATCAGCCTTATGCTGTCCCTGACCTTTACTATCTTGTCAATCTGCGGTTTCCATCTATACAATGTTTCCAGCCTTGCTCCTGTTTCGCCTCTTGCGCCGCCTGGCAATAATTCCGCCACTTGCAGGGTTCTTCTTATTCCCAATCTTCTGTGCCTGAACTGGACGATGACTAAATGTAGGGATTCTAACAGAGTTTCTGGCAGATTTATTGGCGGGTTGGTTAGCCTTCTTATTACTTGCTCAGCCCTATCAGCGTGCAGAGTCGCATAAACGCTGTGTCCTGTGTGCATTGCCTCGAATAAAACTTCTGCCTCTTCCTGTCTTCTTATTTCTCCCACGACGACCCTGTCGGGCCTCATTCTTAATGAGTTGACTAATAAATCTAACATTGTTACCTCTCCCTTTCCTTCTGGGTTCGGTTCTCTTGTTGTTAACGGAATCCAGTGCAAGAAATCCGGCAAACGTAATTCCCTGGTGTCCTCAATTGAAATAATTCTATGATTTACTGGTATGAAGGGCATAAGGCCGTTTAGGACTGAGGTTTTTCCAGAGGCAGTTCCTCCCGCGACCAGTATGTTCAACTCGTATTGCATGCACAGCCAAAGCAGTGATGCCACTTCCATTGAGATTGTCTTGTTTATGGGATCAATAAAATCTACCATTGTTAGTGGCTCTCTTCTGAATTTTCTTATGGTTATGGTGTTTCCTTTGGTCGATATTGGAAACAGTGTGGCATTGACCCTGTCTCCTGTCATCAAGTGAGCATCCATCAACGGGCTTAGATTGTTTATTTGTCTTCCAACCTTCCTTCCTATCAGGCTAGAGTAATTGTATATCTGTTCTTCTGAAGGGATGATTATGTTTGTTTTTAACCAGCCCCACTTCTTGTGGAATACCCAAGCGCACTCTGCTGAGTTGTTTATGACCAGTTCTTCCAGATTATCATCATTCAAAACAACTTCCAACCTGCCCAAGCCAAGCATTTCATGAACAAGATTACCTGCCAGTATGTTTTTCTCTTCCTCTGGAATTTTTGGCATTTCTTTTGATATGGTTTCGAACGCGCTCTCCAAGAATCTTTTCTTAATGCCTTCCATGGCTTTTGGATCCAGAATCTCGCTCACTTCTATTTTTACAACTTCTATTAATTTTTCCTTTATTGATTCTAGTATAGCCTGTGTCCCAGGCTCTACTGATGAGAATTTAACTTCGTAAACAGGGGTGTATTCCTCAGGCCTTTTTATTATAATGACTTTGCCCGGCACTCTGTCGGCTTCTATCTCGTAAGTATCTATTATATTCGCCATATATTCACCAAAAGTCTCCATATGCAGATTTTTTCTTTACCTTGTTCTTCTTCTTTTCTGTTTTCTGCTTTATGTCAGTAATCTTCTTGTGCAATTCTTCATGCTTCTCTTTTATTTTTTCATGTCTCTCTTCATGCCTTTGGAAGAGTTTTCTTAATGGGTTCACGGCAGGAGGGTTAGTGTTCTTGCCCCTAAAAACTAGTTTCGTCAGCTTGATCTCTCCATCTAAGTTCTCTATATCCTTTCTTATTTCCTGTCTCAGTGACTCCAGGTCTTTTATCTGGTTGCCGTGCTCATCTATAAATTTGATTTTATCATTGATTTTTTTGTCAATCTCCTCGACGTCAGATTTTATGCTGTCAAAGTCTTTTACCACCACTTCTGCTTTGCTCTCTATTTCTTCGGTGTCTTTTATTATTTCTTGCTTTTTTGTGTCTAAGGCGTCCAGTATCTTGAGATTCTTTTCGACGTCTTCTATTCTTTTGTGAAGTTCTTTTTCAAGTTCAGAAACTTCCTTGTCAGTCAACTCTATCTTCTTTTCAGTCTCAGTTATTCTCTCTTCAAACTTTTCTGTCTTTTTCTCTATCTTCTCTTTTTCCTTTTCAAACTTTTTCTCCTTCTGATTTATCTTAGCGTCGGTAATCCTCTTAAGAATTATGAGAGGCTCTCCCATGGTTGGGTATCTTAGCTCTACAAAGTCCTTTTCTTCTAATATCCTAACCCAATCCTCCACTTGAGTTTCGGTGGCTCCTAGAGTTTTTGCTACTTCTGCGATTGTTATCCTCTCCTTTTCTTTGACCAACTTTATGAGTTTGTCAATCGGAGTTTCTATGAGCATATCGTTTATCTCAGCCATCATGTTCCCTATTCAAATTAATTCGTTTATACCATATATTTGTTTACATGTTAGCTTAAATATAATTCAAACAAAATATTCTTTATGAGAAGGAGATATTTACTGGTTTTAACATTGATTGTTTTGATAGCTGTTATTTCTGTAATTTATTTGGCACCATCAACGCCTCTTTCTAGCTATAATGAACCACAAAATCAGGAAAATGGGACAGCAACTCCTTCTATACTTCCATTCAAACTTCCTTGGGAAAGGACACAAACGACCACAAATAAAAGTTCAGGCGGTGGGGCTGGCGGTGGCGGAAGTGGTGGTAGCGGTTCTGGCGGCAGTGGTTCCGGAGGTAGCGGAGCTGGAGGCAGCATAAGCAGCGAAAGAACAATAATCATAAAAACATATTACTTACTGAGTGCAGATTCCGTTCCAGAAGGTTTGAAAATTCTTGCAAGTTATTATATTGATAACGCAATGTATTTCCAAAAATTAGACGCTCCATTTAATTTAGAAGCGGATCCCAATTCGCCAGTTTGTGTCCTTATTGCATCTGAAACTTACGGTAGTCCTTTAAGATGGACAGTGGACGGGCAAGACTGTGAATATTCTGTTTGTGAAGTATATTCCTATAACAGAACAGATACCGTATACAGTGACCATGGTTGTTTGATAAATATGGATACAAATCATTCACTTATTTTGTATTCACCGGCTTAGGTTGTCTTATTAAGCGTATTGTTTAAACCGTAATCATCCTCGGTTAGAGTATCCATCCTAAACCAGCTATAAACAGCAGGATTATAACTTTGATAGCTGTTGTTGAGAAGATACCCGTGCGTACTTGTCCAAAACTGATAATCTAAATCGCTTAAAGTGCTTGACTGAAAGCCACTGGTTAGATTCGGCAGATAAATGAATGACTCCAAGCCGTAGGGCTGATACTTTGGAGATAGAATAACCTTGCCTTCAAGTCTGTCCAAGAAACTTGCACTCTTGTTAGAGTTGTGATAGTAACTATTGATAATATCAAGAGTCAGATTGCTCAAGTCTGCAGGATTGTTTATATTACTGTATTTATTAAATGGGGATTTTCTTATGGGTATTGAAACGTTTATATACGTCTTATTTGCATAAATAGGATCTTCTATGCCCTCTACGGATACCGCAGTGGCTACAGATATGTTTTTTAGAACGCCCATTTCTGCGTTTGCGTCAGAAATATTCACGTTGTATAGCGTAGTGTTAAACAATATATTAAAACTGTCATTCTGGGTTACGGTTGTTAATGAATTTGAAAAAGATATGTTAAAACCTAAAATTGCTCCAATGCTGCTAATGTTTTTCTCCCATATCGTCAAGTTCTTCTGATCAACAAAAGTCAGATTGCCATACAAAGTCCCATTCTCTACCACTTCAGCCAGTCTCAATGAGGCATTGTCCAAGCCTTTTCCATTCGTTATAACCATTGAGACCGAAGCGATCAAAGCCCTCTTGCCATTTATCTGGATAAATCTTGCCAAATCCTTTTCTATACTGTTTGAGAAATATTGAAGTTCATCTGCTCTTATGCTAGTGTCGATATTTTGAGGAGTTGTAGTTTGCGAATAAAAAATTACTAGAGCTAAGATAGGCATAACAAACAAAGCTATCATAATGCTATAAAGCAATCCTTTCATGACCAAACACTTACCTTTACGCTTGCCGGGCCCCACATGTATGGGACGCTGCTGATACTGCCACTCTCAGCTTCTATATCGCCGGTTATCGAAAAGCTGCCAAGTAGATTTTTAAGTCTTTGTATGGCATCATTTATTGCACCTGGACAGGTTTGGTTTACATTGCCATAGCCAACTGAACCATTAACCATTATCTTGTAAATAACTCTATCATCCGGTGAACCACCAGTTTTATTTAATTTGCATATCGCGGAATTATTAGGGCATAAGCCTGTTTCTAT
>CAYGWD010000042.1:0-4388 GCA_964353745.1 uncultured archaeon | reverse complement strand
TGTTTATCCCAAAAATATCGTCTATTTTCTCCGAATCTATTGCTATGTCTGTTTGCACTTTCTTCTGCTTTGTCAGCTTTTCTAAGTCGTCCTCTATCACGAAGAGATATTTCTCTTCTTATATCTTCACTAACTATTTGCTTTAATGCCTTTCGATTTTCATCAGCCTCTTGTTCAAATTTTTGATAGGCTTGAAGAAATTCTTGAGCTATTCCTTTTGCTTCTTCTATGTTTGAAACTTTAATTGGCATAAAAATGAATAGATAAATAATCTTTAAATACCTATTTTTCTAGTGCAAATTCAATCTAGTTGTTACCCTAGATAATTTCGTATAATTATAGAAATCTATAATGTGTCTCATTTAAATGTTAGAACAAGGAATCCCCTATCAGCGTTTAAAGTGCGAAATATTGTTCAAAACCGAAAAAGTTTAAAAACTTTTTTAATTATTAAAAATTGGTTTTAGGAAAACAACTTTCTCTTTGAGTATAGGTAATACAAAATCAACGCGTATATTACTATGGTTATTATAGCACTAAAGTCTGATAACGCCAATGATATTATTGCAAAAACAATGCCTATTGAAAACATTATCATTTCTATGTAATAACCCCACTTTTGCATTTTCCACAAGCCATATGATGCTACAAACTGAACAATGCCGATTATTACAAGTATTATTGTTAAAAGTAATATTCCTGCTATTGAACCCAGAAAACCTAGGGATTCTATAAACGGTACCATAAATGCTCCTAACGCCAATAGCATTATGCCGCCAATGATTTCTAGAAATCCGCCTAAGAAACCCAAAATTGAAAGTATTGTAATTCCTAATGGTCTTTCAGCCATTTTTATCACATATTGTTTTATGAAAATTAATCTGTGTCTTCAGCTATTTTATGAATTGGCAATCCTCTTCCACCGGTTCCTTCTCTTCCTTCATCTTCGTTTCCATTTATAAAATATGCTCTTCTTGTATTACTTTCTTCAGCCATTCCCAAAATTCTTCCAGAGTCTCCATATTGATGTATCATTGATTTTTCACTGGTTGTATGATCCCCCATAGAATAAAATGATAATTTTCTTCCGTCGTCAATAATACCCATAGCAAATGTTCTTCCTATTTGATCTCCCATTCTTTTGGTATTAACATCTTCATGATAGCCCATCTTATCACCAATATTATTTTTTATTTATGATATAAAAAGGTAGCCCTGGCAGGATTCGAACCTACGTTCCGAGGTTTCTTTCATAGCAAAGCTCAATGCTTTAGTCAGATGACCAAAGCCTCGTGTGCTTGGCCGCTACACTACAGGGCTATCCAATAATAAAATAACTTAAAGCAAAGATTATATAAATATTATAAACGTATTAAATAGTGATTTTATGAGGATTTTACAAAACCATTCAGACTTCATAGAGTATACGCCTATAGAAAAAGAGATAAGAAACGCTGAAGAAGCAGAGAAGAAAACTGTTAGGTATGAAGATATAGTTGTAATATTCACTGCAGTTGAGAAAGATGATGATTTTTCTATTGCTAAAAGAGCTATCGATGAAATAAAAGAGAGCTTGAAAGTAATAAAATGTGATAAAATTCTGATTTATCCTTTTGTTCATCTAACAAATAACCCTGCATCAGCAGAGTTAGCCCTGAAGGTTTTAGTTGAAATGGAAAAATATGCCAAAGAGTCTGGTTTAGAAACTTATAGAGCACCCTTTGGTTGGAATAAACAATATAATTTGAAAATAAAAGGACACCCATTGGCTGAACAATCAAAAGTATTCACAAAAGAAAGTATAAAGACTAAAAAAGTTGAAAGTAAGGCTCCAGAAAAAATAAATAAGGAATACCTCATATTGACGGAGGATGGCAAAACATATTCTCCTAAAGAATACAAGTTCAAAGAAAATGAAGAAGATTTTAAATTATTGGTTGAGAAGGAAGCTCTTGGTATTGAAGCAAAAGGCGGAGGCGAGCCTGAGTACATAAAACAATGCAAAAAGTTCGGTATAGAATGGGAACCAATGTCAGATTCAGGTCATATGAGATATGGACCCTTAGGTGAAATAATATATAACCTCATATCAGATTACTCGCATCAAATAGTCAACTCTTTAGGACTTCCTGTTTATGAGGTTCATGGAACGAACATGTTTAACGTCGATTATAAACCTATAAAGGAACATGCAGAGCTTTTCGGAGACAGACTGTACAGCGTGGAAATGGACAAGAAAACTTTTGTGATGAGATATGCGGCATGTCATCAGCAGTTCGCAATGATAAAAGACTGGCAGATAAGTTACAAGCAGATTCCATTTGGAGCATTTGAAGTCGCTGACAGTTATCGTTACGAACAATCTGGAGAGACTTTGCTTTGTTTCAGACTCAGAAAATTCGACATGCCAGATCTACATGTTTTCTGCAAGGATATTTCAGAGTCTCAAGAATGGTTCTTTGAAATTCACAAAAAGGTATATGAAAAAATCAGAAATATAGGAAGAGATTATGTTTCATTGTATAATATGACTTCAAAAGAGTTCTTTGAGAAGAACATTGAATGGTTCAAAAAACTTGTTAAATTCGAGGGAAAACCAATTTTACTATGCTTCTATCCCAAAGGTAAGAACTATTACTGGCTGCTGAATATAGAATATCATATAATAGATAAGATGAAAAGGCCTAGAGAAATAGCAACTGTTCAAATAGATTTTGGAAATGCACAAAGATTTGGCATAAAGTTCACAGACAGAAAGGATAAAGAAATTTACCCAGTAATACTTCATACAGCAATTATAGGAAGTATTGAAAGATACCTATATACTGAATTAGATACTGCTCTAAGAAAGAAGAATCCCACTCTTCCAACGTGGCTAAGTCCAACTCAAATAAGAATTCTTCCAGTTTCTGACAAATTCAAGGAAGAAGCTGAAAAGGTTGCCGATGAACTTTCAAAACATAATATAAGAGTGGACATTGATGACAGATCTGATACTCTGCAGAAGAAGATAAGAAATTCTGAAATGGATTGGGTACCGTATTCAATTGCTTTCGGCGAAAAAGAAATTACATCTGGTATGCTAGCTGTTAGAACAAGGGAAAGTGGTATGGTAGAACAAATAGATTTCAACGAATTAGTTGAAAAAATATCGGGGGAAACAAGAGACAAACCGTTTAGACCATTAACTCTACCAAAGCTCTTATCTAAGAGACCAATCTTCGTTTAAAAACAAAAATTAAGAACCCAAGCTCATTAGAGCTGTAAGAATTTAATTTCTTTTAAAGGGTATTTCAAAATACAAAAAATAGAATTATTTGGTATTACAATTACATGGGCTCTAAGCTCTGCCAGATGCAATTGAACATCGGCCCTAACAAGTCTTCTGCCACGTGCTCACTCTGACTCCACAAAGCAAAGTCTTGCGTTGGATGAACCTCTTCGTCTGTCAATGACATGACGACATGACTGCCGTCTGCAACAATGAATCTTCCCTCGACGCCTATCTTGTCAACCTTTCTAATTTCAGCGAATTTCTTCAACTCGTTCAAAGCTGGAATCAATTCCTTTCCGAAAGGAGCTGCTATTCTTATCTTTACTCCTCTGTCAGCCGCTTTCTTTAAGACATCGCTGTGTACTTGGTTCAAATCCAACAAACCTTTTGATGTCGTGAAGATTGATATGTTATTCTTGGCGCCCTTGAAAATCATCTCTAATTGATTATAGAAAGCCTCTCTGCCTTTCAAAGATCCTGTCATTTCTCCAGGCTCGACTATCTTGACTCCTGTCTTGTGCACCTTTTCCAATTCCTTTAGAATCGGAGAGCTCTGAAGCTTTGTTATTCTGTCTATGGTGATATCCATCTTTTCTTTCAATGTTTTCTTTGCCCTGTCTAAAGCCTCTTTTGGTGGGATTGCTATGTATTTCAAAGGCTTTGTTGTCTGTACCATCACGAAGCCTTTCTCTGCCAAAGACTCTAAGACATCATAGGTTCTACTGTGCGGAACCTTAGCTAGAGAAGATAATTCGCCAGCCGTGGATGTTCCTCTAGAGAGCAGAGCCACCCAAAGCTTTCTTTCATAAAGGTTTAGACCTATTTGTTTTAATGCATCTAACACGTCTTGAGATACTATCATTCAATCACTCTATTTATTAAATAATCTCGATATTTATACTTTGCTACTTGCTTGTAATTAATAATATAATCAACAGTAAACTATATAAATACCTACTAAACAGTTATAAAAATCTGTTTTAATTAACTCGATGCGTTGAGTTAGAAATTTAAAGTTTGTAATGCTATGTTTATAACAGTGTTATAATGAAACCCTACTGCGAAACTGTTTCTAAATATGTTCTTCCAACAATGAGAGCATTGATAGCAAAGA
>CAYGWD010000041.1:0-4474 GCA_964353745.1 uncultured archaeon | reverse complement strand
CCTCCCTGGAATTATAATTTACTAGCAAAAAGACTTGTAAAAAAATCTACGGCTGTTCTTGATATGGGAACTGGTGGTGGTGAGATTTTCTCATCTTTTGCTCCTTTTCCTGCTCGTGCTGTTGCAACAGAAGGCTATCCACCCAATTACATTATTGCAAAAAAAAGACTTAAATCATTGAATGTAAAGGTTATCAAATTTTCAAACTCATTGACAAGAAAAATGCCTTTCAAAAAAGAAGAGTTTGATTTAATATTGAACAGACATGATGCATTCAATTCCAATGAACTTTTTAGAATACTTCAAAATAATGGAATTTTCTTTACGCAACAAGTTTCTGGCAATAATCTTCAAGACCTTATTGAAGAATTTAATGTCAAGACTCAATTTAAAGATTGGAACTCAGAGATAGAAAAGAAGCAACTTGAAAAAGTTGGATTTGAAATAGAAAGATATGAAGAGTGGAAAGGAAAAGTAGAATTCAAGGATGTAGGAGCTATAGTGTACTTCTTGAAAGCCGTGCCTTGGGTCGTGAAAAATTTTAGTGTTGATAAGTATCTGACTATACTTGAAGATTTTCAAAGAAAACTGGATGTAAGTAAAAGGCTAGTTTTCACAGAAACAAGATTTCTAATTAAAGCCAGAAAGAAAATAATTTAAAGTTTAGGAGCGCATAAAGATTGGAGAGAGATTTTAACACGCTTGTTATTCATGCCCTCCGCATTACACATTCCTTACGTATAGGCTGCAAGGTTAATAAATCAAGAATTGTAAATTAAAACTATGAAAGTTCTGTTCATCTGTAAATACAATGCCGGGAGAAGTCGTATGGCAGCGGTTTTTTTCAACAAACTCTCGAAGAAGAACAAAGCAATGAGCGCTGGAATTGGCTCAAATGTAAGTTTAACTTCGAGTTGGAAAGGCGTCAAGGCAACGGTAGCTGTTATGAAGGAAATAGGCATAAAGATGCCTTACAAACTTGGAAAGGCAGTTACAAGAAAAAACGTTGAAAATGCAGACAGGATTGTAGTGTTACTTGACAAGAAACAGCAGCATATATTGCCAAAGTATATAACAAACTCTCCCAAAGTAGAATACCACGGAATACGCGATTCTGATGCAAGGACCGTAGACTTTTTAAACCAGCATAGGAGAAATAGAGATTTGGTAAAGGGAATTGTGTTAAAACTGATTAAAGAAACTGGCTGATTTCATAGTTAAATTTAAGCAGATGAAAAGTGGAATGCTAGTAGGATTCCTGCACTCCGCACATAGGATGTTCTTCACCGCTGATGAAGGGCGGCATAGACATTTAAAGATTAGTCTTATACCTAAGATTATGACAGAATTAAAAGATTCATTTACTAAAGCATACGATACCATTATGTCTAAACTTGGAATAGAAAGTTTCTGCATTCAGTGGAATCATACCTATACAAGTGACTACAAAAGGCATTTTCATCTTGTCTTGAACCAGACTAAACTACCGATACATCATGCTGTATTAGAAGTCTTACCTTTTCCTTTAAGAAAATTTATTATAGTAGACCCAACTCATCAACCTCATACAAAAGATTATGAAGATTACATCAATAGAGAATACACAAAGTTCTTTGTGCCATAATGCTAAATACCGCTTACATAGAGGGCGTCATTAATAAGTCAGAACTTCTAAATTGATAGTATGAGAAAAGGATATTTGATTATTTTGATTTTCTTGTTGAGTATAGAAATAGCATATGCTGTGCCTGCACCTTTCAACGAATATTATTACAACCCTGAAACTAACCAATGCAATAGATATTGGAGAGGAGATGAACATGGCGGTGGCGATGTTATTCCAGAAGGATTTTATTTTTCAGGGTATGATGAAAACTGTGCGGAATTCAACTTAACGCAATTCAACATGACAAAATACCAAGAGTGCAAGTCTCTTGGTGGAAAATATTTAATGCAGAGCTTGACTACATATAATTGTTCCTTCGAGCATACGAAAGAATCAAACTTAACGTCACCGGCATATGAAGGAACAGGAGGAACTTTTGTAGGATTTATTATCATAGCTATGTTTCTCGTTTTGATTGCTTTATTCTTTTACTTCAGGAGAAAAGGTAAGTAATATTATAGAAGAAAAGCAATGTTCTTGATGAACCTTCTTTTGAAGAAGCTTTGTTCAAATCCTGCCCTCCGCACTTCTGATGCTCTTCACCGTTTGATGGAGGGCAGCACAGAGATTTAAATAATTTTAGTTGAATAGTGATAATATGAAAAATGGTGATTCAAAGAATGTAGCAAAGACAGTGGCAGAAATTTTAAACACAGTTGGTTATGATTGTGATACAAAACTTCGTCCTTCAAAACAGAATGGACCAATTTATGGAGTTGGCGGATGCGACTGTGGCTGTTCTCCTGATTTTCAAATGTATTATTCTGGGGATAAATTAGCAGTTATTCCAATATCTGGTCGTAATCCTAATTTTTCTATTCAAAAAGAACCACCAATTGTTAGATTTGAAGGAGAAGAAGAAGTTAGAACCAAAATCATAAGCAAACTCAAAGAAAGATTACCTAAATTAAAAACCTTAGATGTAGTTTTTAATAAAAATGAATATCCAGATTATTTACAATCTTTTGTAAGAAAACAACCAGCAAAAATAATAGAAGATGACTAATATGTCAAAGATTCTTGATAAATCTTCTTCTAAAGAAGCTTTGTTCAAATCCTGCCCTCAGTGCTAACTTTTTAATCTAATATTTAGATTTTTATATCTTTCTGCATGTTATATGAAATTATCCATGTGAAACAACTAATTTAGATTTGATTGGAAAACATGATTGAAAAAATGCTGAATTTGATGGGTATTTTTCAACTTTAAATCTTTAATGTTTTATAATAAAAGTTATGCCTTTTAAGTATGTGAAAACTAATCTAGAAAAAGATGGCTTTGAAATACAATATCCAAATAGAAATATAACAAGCTATTTACAGCAATTAAAAAATGCAGAAAAAGTAGACATTAATATTCAAGGCAAAAATGTTAAAATTTCTTTAGATACTAGCGGTTGGAAATGGTTTAGAGATTTGAATGTTGCAATGACAACAAGGCTCGAAGGAAGAAATATGGAAAGATTTTTTAAAAGTGTTCCAGAATTCTTACAAAACAAAACTTCAAATAACAGCGATTTAGATTTTTTTGTTTCAAGGCCCTTGGGTAACGATGGAAAAGAACAGATATCATACTGCGTTGGTTTTACGCCAGGATACGCTTCTCCAGACAAGCAAGTTATTAGAGCCCATTTAAGGGATACAATTGTTGCTCAGGCATATTATCCTGAAAAGACATTTCGAAAACACAAGGCTTATTCAGGTAAGGAACTGGATGGCCTTTGGGCTGATTTAGAAATGGATGAGGACTTGTTTACAAAATATATGCGTTTAAAAGGTGAGGCAGAAAGATTAGGGTTTACTACAAGTGAAAAAAGACCGCAACATGGCGATTGCGAACAATTTGTATGCATACATCCTTGGGAGATGGCTAAACAAGAATTTATAGATTTTAGCAAATCAATGATGCAAAGAGAAGAAACATCAGAAATGGCTATAACGTGTAGAAGAGAAGATTCTCATAAAGATGGTAAAACTAAAGAGTATGCTTTTAGGGCAAGAGTTTTCCCCAAATCTTATAATGTTGAAATGGCACTTGTCGGTTTACCAAACTACACATCTGATATTGGTGAAGTAGTTAGAGATTCGATGGACTTGTTTGGTGTTAGATTAAGTAAAGATGATAAAGTGGATTATTGGCAATATTATAAAAGTGAAAGCAAAGTAACTGAAGCTTTAGCAAATGCAGGTGCTAAGGTTGGCGGTGCTATTGCAGTGCCTTTTGTAGCTTTAGGAAAAGGTGCTAAAAGTGCTGGAAGTGCAATACGTGGTAGATATAATCATTATCAACAAATGAAGCAAAGAAAAATAGAAGATATTAAGCAAGAACTCCAAAGAGAAGGGATACCGTCAAACATACATAGAACTGGTTCATGTTATATCGGTTTTAATAAGCAATGCGTTTTAAGTAAAGTTCAAAAGAAAAAACAACAAGAAATCATGGAAGCAAGGACATCTGTTGGTTAAATTTCTTATCTTATATTGACATAACACGTGAAACTTGCACAAAAACCAAAATCTCAAATTGCGGCTTTGCTAGAAACAGCATATCATGATAGCTTGTAACGTTTGCAGACGTATTCTAAAGCATTCTTGTGTTCCTCGTAAGTTAAGATTTCCATCGCCTCCTCCCTTCTGACCCACAAGTATCTGTCATGCTCCCTCTTATCAACTTTAACGTTCTTGCTGAACAGCTGGACTAGGAACACGTAGCCCTTTGCCCCGAAGAATATGTGATTGTCCTTTACGAATACTTTCGGGAACCTGTATTTAATAAAATGCCTGGTCTTTGCGATTATCTCGAACTTC
>CAYGWD010000040.1:0-5019 GCA_964353745.1 uncultured archaeon | reverse complement strand
GGATTTATATAAGAATACCTGCCTCCTTTATAGAACTGAGAAGAAGCAAAGTCTATTCCAATCCTAGCCTCATAATCCTCTGTTATCCTGCTTAACGCATCTAGGGTTTCAAGGTCGTTCAATTTGCACATCCAAGCTCCTTCATAATTATTTCCTAACAATATTCCTTTTGATTTGATAAATTTGCCAACGTCCTCCCATATCGATTGGTTTGTTCTCACAGCTTCCTTAATGCTCTTAGCCTTGACCGGCAAGATCAAAAATTCCTGCTCAGAAGTATAACCCTTGTGAGCTCCCCCACCTATGACATTACCCAATGGATAAGGAAAGACATTAGCCCCTTTATTAAAAAACTGATAAGCATTATTTTTTGACAAGGCTCTTATTGCAGCAATTGACAAAGCTATTGATAAATTCGCACCTATTTTGTCTATACCAATATTCTTTATTATCTTGTCTACCGCACTTTCGCTTTCACCGATAAACTTTCTCTTTATTGCAGGGAAGTTCTTTACAATGGTTTTAATGTCTAGTTTTTTTGCCTCGTATTCTCCTGCAGAAGTTCCAGAAGGAGCACATGCTGAGAAGGTTCCCTTTTCGGTTTTAATAGAAATTTTTATGGTCTTTTCTTTAACAGCATTGTAAACTTGGCCTATTCCCAAGTCTTTTATCATGTTATCAATTTAGTTTTTTGATATATATTATTTTTCATACTAATCATATAGAAAAATCAAGATTTAAGCTTCTCAATTAGAGTATAAAGTTCTTTTACCACTGATGGTGGTAAAAATAGTAGAAATGCTGTCTAGTTCTAAGATTTATTTGAGGTGATAAAAAATGGGTGATGAAATTATTCCTTATGAAAGAAAGAAAATTGATAAAGATGGTTATGTAACAACGGAAACTTGGGTCAGTACTCAGGATGGACACTGTGCACCATTAGACACAATAATTAGTAGTTTTGGTAGACTTCATTCTGATGATATTCAAGATCTAGAAAACGGAAAATCAATAAAAGACTTCCGTGTGAGACGTGAAATTAATGATTATTCCAAAGAACTACTTAAAAAATTTAAACTATAGATAGAATCATAATGATTATTTACCACTATTAGTTGTAAAATTATAGATAATGCAATTAAATAAACTAAGAATCTTTGTTCTCTTCAGGTCTTTTAACATCCAGACATGTGAGTCCTTTTTCAAACTCAAGTTTAGCTATTTCAATAGGGTCCTTTAGATCGGTCTTAATGTTTATAGATGCCCCTCTTGATATTTGTAAAGCCCTTGCTCCTACTATCCTTGCTCTCTCAAACCTTGTATATTCCTTCAAAGGGGCTTCTTTTTTGTTCATAATATCATACTATAATCCTATTCATGTTTATAAATATTTAACCTATTTTAAACTTGTTGCATAATCTTAACAAATTTTGTTATGATTATGACTGGATTATTTTTATGAGTATAATTAGTCAGATTTAATTATTCCACTTTCTTTTAGTTCTTTTATCATTCGTAAATGATAGTGCAAGATTTTATTCTCTCTAGGAGTCAGATAATTTCTTCCTGTTAAATGAACGTACTGAGGATTTCTTCCTTCATGTTCTACTAAACTTCTCACTATTTCCAACTCGGATTCATTACTAAGAATAAAGCCTTCTGACTTTTTTTCGTTAGGGCACATATTAAGAATAATATTATGTTAAAAATTTAAGCTTTAATTTAGAGTGAAGGATTTAAATCTTTTTGCTTTCATATTAAGACTATGGTAAAACCAAAGTTTCATGAAGTTAGAATTGGGCTTGACTCAGCGTGCTATCCTCCTGTCCCTTCTTGGCAACCCTGTATTTTGTTGTCAACACGTAAACCGACCAAATATAGCATTAGAAAGGGGCATCCCGTTGAAATTGCATATTATATTCCAGAGGAAGATGGAGATAATGAAGTTTTTCATGGTGAATTAAAAGAAGAGGATATTGTTGAATTTGAATACAAAAGAGTCTTGGAACGTAAAGAAGCTTTAAAGATTTTTGAAGATGCTGGAAAATATGTTACTGCTTTGGAGAAGAATCAAAGAGAAGAACTAGAAAAAACTACAGAAGCAAAGAATAAACTTTTCGAAGTTTTTCCAGAACTCAATCCTTTAAGGCAAAAAGGAACTTTTGTAATGTAATTCTTCAGTCTTAGATATCTGTTTTCCAACTTGGAAAGAATTATCCTATGTAACTTTCCTTCTTGAAAAGGTTATATTTAAATTAACAAGCTATGAAGATAAGCCCTTATAACGTCAGCTAATTTCAGGGCATTTGAAACTGCTCTGATTTCTTCGAATTCGAACCGTTCAAGTGTATCATTTATCTAAATCTTGCTAGAACTAGCAATTTTTCTAATCTTAGACGCCATCTCGCGTGGAACTGTGAAACGCTCAAGTTGTTGTAAAAGTGCCGGCGTTAGTAGTTTTGTTGCATCAGCTGGATTTTCATCTATTGACATCTCATTTGCAGTTGTGTATGCGGTGTTCCTTACGCTTTCACTTTTATAGCAATAGTCATCTGAAATTCTTCCTGCTCCAACATATAATTCTGGATATTGTTTTTCAAATTCTTCTTTTCCTATCTCCTCTATAATTTTCCTAGTTAGAAAATCTCCGCCATCATCAAGAAATAAGCTAGTAGGATATGCGAGCCCCTTAAAAAGAATGCCACCGCCTTTCAAGCCTTCACAAAGATTCATATTTTTCTCGCCACCTTTATCAATAAGTTTTGCAACGGTAATGTGCCTTCTTGTTCTTATCGAATCAACCCCCGATTTCCAATTACGACGCATTTGCCAAGATTCGTCCATATCAGAGTCGTTATTTATAATAATAAATTCTGGTTTGGATTGTTCATTAGCATCAGTTAGTTTGTAAACCATTCTATCTGGTCTTTTTTGTAGATTTAATATTCGAATATTTCTATAATTTGAAATGCCTAGCCTAAGCAATTGCTCTTTTGGTGCTCGTTTACCTGTCGACTTATATTCTCTGATATCTTTCGCCATTATTTCAGGTACCATATAATGTTCAAGTTGCTCAAGAAGAGGATTGTTATCAAAGAGTTTGTGCATCTCTGTTGTGCCAATATTTGTTGGTGCCTGGATTGCTGTATATCCATTACGATTTCTTTTAAACATGCCCTTTACTTCAAACAGTTCATCAGGTCCCAAGTACGTCAGACCCTTAAACGGCACACCTTTTTTCTTATCAAAGCTTGGGCCAAGTACATTTCCACCTTCCGCATATGTAGACTCGAATACTGGTATTGAACCTAAGGTAACACGCCTTTCTTTAGAATTATTTTCAGAGTCTAACTTATTAGGGTCTTCATTTATGACAAAGAATCCCTTGCCTCCTGCGGATAGCACATACGATGCCTTGTTTGGAGTTGCATGAAAATCTACTATCTCAACATCAGTATATTTAGGCATAATCTCAGCTATAATATAAAGAATTAAAGATTTAAATTTGAATTACCTTCAAAAATTCGATTTAGATATATGTTTTTCTAGTTGAATAGGATTATCCTATAATTGTAACAAAAATTGTTAAGATTATGAATTAGAAGTTCCAGAAGTTAGCCTTGCGCATGCTCTAATAGCGTCTTCTTCTAATTCTTTTTTCATACGAGCCCAACGAACCTCGTTTACAAGCTTTCTTGCACCTTCTTTGGTTGCTCCTCCCAAGTCGCCTCTTATCCTACGAATTTTATTAAATTCATCTTCTCCTATTTCTCCACTTTCTAATGTCGCTATAAGAACACTTTTAACGAAAGGAAGATCTGTTATAGAACCACCATAGATGAGTCCGTATCTATTTGTATAATAAAAGTTGGTTTCTGAAAACGATAGCTTTTCCTCTCCAACTTGATATACATCGGAAGCGAACCTGCGTTCGGCCAAGTCTTTTTGATATAACTTGGTTACTTTTAATCTTCTAGTTTTAGTTTCAACTTCGTCCATAAAATGTTTTTAATCTTAAGAAATTTAAATCTATAATCTTAACAAAATTGTTTAATTTCATCCTATGTACTTTAGGTCCTCTGGTTTTTTCTCTTTCTTCATCTGGTCCATTGCTTGTTTTTGTATGTCCTCCAATCTTTTAATAAACTCGTGCATCGACTTTACTTTCTCGTCTAGCTTTGCCAGATCGATTTTAACCTTAATGATCTTCTCTATTATCTTTAGAACAGCCTCAGCCGCAGTGGGGTCTGTAATTATCGGGAAACCTGTTGTCTCACCCAGTAGAACCATGCCTTCCATGCCATAGGGTTTGGCCAAGCCGACCAGTAATCCTGATGCCCCGACTATTGTTCCTATTTGATCGCTGATTTCAAAATTAATGCCGTATTTCCTATAATCCTTGATGATATCAGTGTTGGTCGCAGCACCATAGATTTTCGGCTCCTCTGAAACTTTTCCTGTTCCAAAACCGCCTACAGTGATTATCTCCTTACAACCGAAAGTCTTTAGAAAATCTAGAATCTTTCCAACAACCTCATAATGGCCTTTAGGGTCGTATGTCTGGCAATCTCCTATCAGAAGAATCAAGTCCCTTTTCCCTGTCTTACAGTAATAGAATTCATTTCTCAAAGTGTGTATCATATTATTATGTATCATCACGAACGGGAAGAAATAGGGTGAATATAATTCTGCGAACTTTTTAGCCTTCAATTGATGAACCATGTATCCGACTGCTATCCTGCCTATGTTTCCTATGCCTGGCAAACCAGCAATGCAAATAGGGTTTTTTAATTTGGGTTTTTTACTGGCAATTATTTTTGTCTCCATCATGTTAAACATTTTTGGTTTACGGATTCTTAAACGTTTGCCTTATTAGATAGCCTTCTATATTTGCCATATTTCCTTTCCTTTTCTAAGGAGAATTTTAGAGGATGAGCGCTTGCAGTTTTTGTTTTACAGATACTGCATGCCATGCCCAAGGTGTATGTCTTGCACTTGGGGCATTTCATCAAAAGCATT
>CAYGWD010000039.1:0-5337 GCA_964353745.1 uncultured archaeon | reverse complement strand
AAGTTTATTGATAATTATACAGTAGTGTTCAAATCATGTAGGGGCACTATTCTTTCTTCATCAAACGAGATTTCAGAATCTCTACCATAACAAAATATGCTATCAGTATAATTCCTATGGCAATCAAAAGCCAATTAACCAGTGGAACGAACTCGAACAGATAGCCAAATGGTGAGTATATTAGCCATATTGTTAGCAAAGCGGTTACGATAGACGTTATCAAAAGTATCTTTCCCGGCCTGCTCTTATAAAATCTCTTCCTTGTCCTTATTGCAAACGTCACCATTATCTCTGATAGCACGGACTCCAAGAACCAGCTTGTTCTAAATAGTTCTGGTTGGGCATGAAGAGCATAAATCAGAATGAATATTGTTATAAAATCGAAGACAGAGCTTATTCCCCCAAACGTAACAGTAAATTTTTTTATGTATTTTATGTCCCACCTCTTTGGTTTGGTTAGTTCTTCCTTGTCTACATTGTCTGTTGATATGGAAAGCAGAGGAGCATCAGAAAGAAAGTTCGCCAGAAGTATTTGTGTTGGCAACAATGGCAAGAAGTTCAAGCCCATGGATATTAGTCCCAAGGTAGTCATGTTTCCGACGTTAGCGCTGACAGTGTTGAGTATGTATTTGATCACGTTGCTAAAAGTCTTTCTGCCCTCTTCTATTCCCTCAGCTATGACCCTAAGACTCTTATGAGTGAGAATGATATCGGCAGCATCCTTTGCAACGTCTGCCGCTGTTTCCACGGATATTCCCACATCAGCCTGTCTCAGAGAAGGTGAATCATTCACACCATCGCCGAGGAAACCTGTTATATGTCCGTTCTCTTTTAACGCATTGATTATTCTGAATTTGTTCTCGGGGGTTATTCTAGCGAATATCGTAACCTCTTCAACTGCTTTCCTCAACTCGCTGTCGCCCATCTTGTCAACATCCTCTCCTAACAAAATTTTCTCGCACTCGTCAGCATTAAAGCCGACTTCTTCTGCTATTCTCTTAGTAATGATAGGCTCATCGCCAGTCAGTATCTTCAGCTTAACTCCTAACTTTCTGAACGATTCCAAGGCTTCTCTTGCTGTTTTCTTTGGTGGATCGATAAAGGTGAGGAAACCCAAAAAAGTAAGATTGGTCTCATCAATTTCCTTATAGTCTGACTTCTTAGGAACAGACTTTGATGCAACAGCAACTACCCTGTAACCGTTTTTACTCAACCTTCTATAAGTCTCTTCAATCTTCTTTTTGTAATCACCTACCCTGTATTTTTTGTTGCCTAACATAACGTGAGAAGATGAGGATAAGATGGACTCTGGAGCGCCTTTGGAAATTAATTCGTATGAGTTCTTTTTCTCTACAACAACCGCCATCTTCTTTTTTACGTAATCAAAAGGCATCTCGTGCATTTTTTGATATTCTGAACCGAGTTTAATGTTATGACTCTTTGCATAGCGCCATATCGACACGTCGATGGGATTGCCCCTTATGCTGTTTTTATGAACTATGACGGAGTTGCACAGAAGGCCGTAGTTCAAGATTTCCTTGTTGCTGTGACCTGACATGTCTAAAAATCCCTCCAAGGTTATTTGGCTCTCTGTTATCGAGCCTGTTTTATCGCAGCACAATACATCAAGGTTGCCCAGGTCTTCAATGGAAACAAGCTTCTTTACAATGACACCTTTCTTAGCCATTCTCATAGCGCCATTGCAAAGGCTTATTGTTATTATTATAGGAAGCGATTCCGGAACTATACCAACCGCCAGAGCCATGGCAAAAAGGAAAGACTCGAAAACGTTTCTTCCAAGAAAAGAGTTTATCGCGAATATAACCAGAGTACCAATCAGAATTATCCTCAATAAATAATCTCCGAAATTTTTCATGTTCTTCTGGAAATCACCCTCAGGCTCCTCGACTTTTAGGTATGAGGCGGTCTTGCCGAAGTAAGTGTCCTTTCCTGTGCTATAGACTATGCCTTTGCCAGAACCGTTGACAACAGTTGTTCCCATGAAAGCAGTGTTCTTCATTTCCTGCGGCATCAAATCTTTCTTAGTTATCGGTTTTATTATTTTTTCAACAGGAAAAGACTCTCCTGTTATAGAAGATTCGTTGATTGAGAGCTCGTCAGCCTCTAATAATCTCAGGTCGGCAGGTATTATGTCGCCTGTTTCGAAAAATACTATATCGCCTTTTGTTAATTTTTTGGTGTCGACTTCAACTATCTGTCCGTCCCTTAGAACCTTAGAGGAGAATTTGATATATTTTGTTAGTTTCTCCAAGGCTTTTTCTGATTTGAACTCCTGAAAAAAACCTAAAACAGCGTTTAAAATGACTATTCCTATTATTATCAGGCTGCTTGTCATCTCTTTGAGAAAGAAAGAGACTATGGAGGCTGCTATTAGTATCAATACCAAAGGGCTCTTGAACTGGTAAATCAACACTTCTAAAAAATTTCTCTTCTTTCTCCCAGGCAAATCGTTGAGACCGTATTCTTTGATTCTTTTCTCAGCTTCCCTCTCGCTCAAACCCTCTTCAGAGGAATCCAGATTTTTTAGAACACCATTTTTATCAAGCATCCAAACTTTGGACAAGTCTTTCATTTAAATCTGGTCGTCTTAATTTTTTTCAGATATTTTAACAATCTCAGCCAGTCTTTCTGGAATTATATGCGGAACCGTCTCGTCCATTGCCTCAACGTAGCCTTCCCAGGACTTTATGCCACTTTCTAAGGGAGACCTTGAGAATATCCTAAACTGATTGCAAAAATCATCTTTGGGGGATGCGCTAAGATTTATGATGTTGAACTGGTCTGAAACATTATTCATTGTGATTCTTATTGCCTTGTCTAAAAATTTAGCAACAGCTTTTATCTCCTTTTCGCTCATATTCTTAAAAGAAGGATTCTCCAAGCTCAATACAACAAACTCTGTCTTGCCGAATGAGGGAGCCCACTCGACATAAAGGACGGTCTTGCTTTCCTTGTCAAAATCTATCACCAACCCGATTTCTAGCAAGGCTTTAACCCAAGACTTCCAATATTCTTTATTTCCTAATTTCATTGCTTGGGATGTTTTTGCCAAAGGTTCGTCCTCGCAATGGAACTGACCGTGAAAATGCTCTAAGGAGGAAGCTGCCTTAAAACCACTATTGACATTCATCGAAACGTATTTTTTGTTTGAAATCTTTCCAACTTCTTGTACGAGTTTAATTCCATCAGCCCAATTGCCCACTGTCAATCCTCTGGCATCTTTTATGTGTTGCTTATAGTTATAAACCACAACACCGTGTATTTTTCCAAATGAGAACAGGTTTGGGAAAGCAACAGAATCGTTTAAAAAATACTGCTCTTCCAAACCACTTTCTTTATCGAACCTGGCGCAGCTTTTCTTGGGATTGCAGAAAAAGCACTCCATTGAAGGCGGCATCTTGAAACCTAGAGAAATAGTTTCTGTTTTCCTCTTTTCTCTTTCAGGAGCTATCCTTGACCTTGAATTGAAAACAGGGTTTTTTCTTATTTTAATTTCATATTTCTTTGGCTGGCCTGCAGGATCTATGATAGAGCACTTTACAATATCCTCCAATCTTTTAAGATCAGCCTTCTTGGTATTCTTCAGATATTTCTCCAAGCCGTCTAACATAAAAATATTTCATATAACCTTTATTAATAGTTTTAGAATTCAACTATTATTTGAAGCCCCTATAATTCAACTTGGATAGAATATCTCCCTGCGGTTTAAAAGCGGAAAGGAGAAAATCCGTGTTCAAATCACGGTAGGGGCATTATAACTTCTGAATCAGCTTTGCAGTCTCAATCAATATCTTCTCCAGCCTATCAAACTCGACTTTCTCGACCAAAACGAACTCGACGGAATTTACAAAGCCTTCCTTAATCAAGAAGTTGGGTGTGACCTGTACGTATAGAACGCCTTTCTCTATTAGACTGGAAAGAATCTTGTTCCTGTTGAGGAACGAGCAAATCTTGTCTGCCTTTCTGTTGTTAAACGAAAACAATCTATACAAGCCGACACACAAACCATAGAGACCCACGAAGAAGAATAGGAACAAAACAGTTGCCCTAAAGAATATCAGGTATATGGCTTGAGTTATGGTGAACCAAATTAAGAAAGAGGTATAAATCAAGAACAATGATATCAGGATTGTTAAGAAGACCCTCACAGGGAGGTTGCCCCAATCAGCAGTCCTGAACTTCTTAGTTTTTTCATCATAAACTATCCATAGATTTTTCGGGTCTGTGTATGCCCTTAGAACATATGTTAAGGGGTATTGAACAGACTCTATTCTTATTTTCCCTATCTTCTTTACCTTACAGCCAGAAAGGAATATGTATAATCCTACTGCAATTATCAAGGCATCTATTACCATGAACATCGCAAAGGTCTGCGCAGATATTAAGGAAATGGGGAAGGAAAGTATTAGTATTACAAAGAAAGCAATCATCAAAAACTTTAGTTTGTTCATATATATAGATAGATTTTTATTTTATAAATGTTTCCATAAAGATATACTTATAAATTTCTTGCAAATAATGAGACGAGGATTTTTTGGGGGGAAATTTTATAAAGTTCAGAGATAATCTTAGATTTATGGACATGACAGATATTAAGATAGGAATTTTAGAATTCATCCGTTTTTGTCTTCAAACTCTAAAGGAAAATCCTAGACTCGTCACATTAATTGTAATTTTCGTATTTTCTTTATTCGTTGTCCAATCAATAACACACCAAATAACTGTAGCAGATAGCACAACCATTCATGACTCATTTACTGTACAAGCAGAATACAACCGAGGTGTAGTAGATTCAACAAAGGTTTCAGATTCTATAAGTGTTACTGTTGAACGTGCCGATGGAACAATAGAAAGGGTTAAATAACTTTTTGGGAAATTTTATCTGAATACAACATATTTAAAATAAAACACTACTCCTGCCAACAGAGCAATAAACATGCTCCAACCATAACCACAAAAATCAGGGGTAGTTTTACAGAAAGTATCTATCATCATGAAAGCAGCATATATGACTACTATTGTTCCTAAAATATTACCTGCTATAAATCTTATATCGTTAGACATGCATTTTACTTATCAGAACAAGTTCTTAAACCTTTTTATTTTCTAGTAGATATTTTTGATTTCGTCATCTGCCCCATATTTTTTCATAAGTAGACTTTTAGTAAACTATTTATTTTATAAATGTAATGTTTATTTCCATGGCAACACTAGAGGACTTCCAGAAACTGGATATAAGGGTAGGCAAAGTGATTGAGGTTAAAGACGCAGAAACAAGAAAACCGATGTACGTATTAAAAGTAGACTTTGGCGAAC
>CAYGWD010000038.1:0-5414 GCA_964353745.1 uncultured archaeon | reverse complement strand
GCTTCTTTCATGTCGGTTATTATGAATCCTTTCTCAAAGCTCATTTCGTTTATGCTTATTATAATTTCGCCAACTTCCTTTGTCAAATTGTTTACTACTAGAACAGGTATGTCTATCATGTTCAATGCTTGAAGCAGGGGTTGTATTTTCTCAGAATTAGGACAGACGTATGTGAAAACGCCTTCAGAACTGCTGTGATTGTAGATGGCCATATCATTGGTCGTTCCTTTCTTTCCCAATTTCTTGGCTAGTTCCTGGTCGCCGAATATGCCTACTGTGAGATGCATTCATAATGATTGAAAGCAAAGGTAAATATTCTTTATGGTTTTCATGAGACGCAATGCTTCATCGATATTTAAAGGGCTTTTTATTCAACAGTCAGCTTTAAATAATTTATTATAATACTACTTATGAATGACAACAGAAAATCTTACCGCAGAAAATCTTTTGGAAATGAAGAATAAGGGAACTTATACATTTATGACTCCCAAAGAGAAAATCAAAAAAGCTGTATCTCTAAGGAAGGAAGTGTTGAAGAAAAAAGGTCTAAAAAGCGACGAGGTCATCAGAAATATATTGCCGAACACTATAGCGGACGATGAGGTAATTGAAGATATAGTTTCAGTCTTAATGGAGGGTTCATCCCCATTTCTTTTTGGACCGCCAGGAACCGGAAAAACTACTGCGGGTCGTGACGTGAGAATGCTCTTTCCAAAAAGAGATTATGTTGTTGCTGATTGTCCCTTCCAAGATAATCCTTTGAGCCTCGCGGACAAGACAGTTTATAATTCTTCCAAACCTTGCCCTCTTTGCGTGAGCAAATATGGCGACTTGAAATTACTTGATATAGCGGATTTTGACCCAGAAAAAACTGATCCTTCTAAAATACCGGTTAGGATGATAAAATTTAGAGAAGGCAGGGGTTTGACCAGGATTCAAGGTGCAAGGGATGTCATGCCTGACTACCTTTCAGGAACATTAAAAATAGGTCTTCTAAATAAAGTCACGGATCCATTTTCTCCAGAAACCTATGCAGGCGGAAAGCTTACATACGGTAACAATGGATTTGGTTTTTTCGACGAGATCGCGAAACTGCCAGAGGGATCACAGAACGCTTTGCTTGAGAGCTTCGAGGAAAAAATGATAACTCCTCCTTTGACAAAGGTTAGCTTTCCTGCGAACATGTTCGTGGTAGCAACCTCAAACATGGAAGATTTGCCGAATCTTATACAGCCTCTGAACGACAGGTTGGAGAGCATTTACTTCGGACCTTGCAAGGATCATGAGAAGAACAAAAAGATAATGAAGACAATGTTGACTGATAGAAAAGTTTATGTTGATATTGATTTGCAAAAAAACGAGATGGAGGAGAATGTTGTAGAGAAAAAGCGCGAATCAGTCCCGTTAATTCCATTAATGCTTTTTGAGACCGGCGTTAAAATGTCTGAAAGATACAGAAGCAACTTGGAGATGTTCAGCAACCAGCCGGAAGTCGGAAGCAACAGGAGCATGAGGTCTGCTATAGAAAGGGCGCTCATTTATACTTCCATGAAGACAGATGACAACAAAATGGATGATGTTGTGGATGTTGGTAGCCTCACTAGAGGAATTAAAAGCGGAATGATGTCTAAAATGAGAGCGAGCAGCATGAGGCAATATGAGGAATTCAAACAAAGCGTCGAAAAGTTCCTAAACAACTGCAACAAGATTTTAGAGGAAGAGGCAAGGAAACATTGGTGCGAGTTTTATCATACTTTGGGAACAGTTGCTTATGATAAAGCATTAAAGCTCGTTAGAGACTTGGACTCTGTGTCGCAGAGTAAGAGGAAAGCCGAAGGATCTGATGAAAAGGATAGAATACCTTTATCTGCCATCGATGAACTAAAAACAAAAAACGAGACTTTTAAAAATTTCTATGATTACCTTTTGGAAAAAGAAAAGAAAAGCATATTGGGAGAGATTTTTGATTATGACTCAATGCCCGAAGGAATAGAAAAGGAACTTGTCAGGACAAACGTAGAGATAATAAGAAAATACTCAGGATTCAAATGCGGCAATGCTAGGGCTTCTAGATACTAGGTGGTTCTGGTGAAAAAAATAGAGCTGCCAGAATGCGACAACATAGAAAAACCAAGATATTATGTCGGCAACAGGGAAATGGGCCAGCTCATGCAGCAGCTCGTCGACTCTGGATATTCTGAACAGCTTTTAAAAAGATTTGTTGATGATAATGTACAGTCCAACCCGGACGCGAAAAATGAGTTTAACTCAATGAAGAAAAAGGCTGTAGAAGATTCTCAGTCAAGTGTGGAAAAAGAATTCAAAAATCTTGAAGAGGAATTAAAAAAACAACAGAGTGGTTTGAATTCTGATATTGATAAATTCTATGATGGCATGGATGAAAAATTGGACAAAATATCAAAAGAGTCGAAGCACAAGATATGGGAAGAATTTTCAAAAAGGATGAAAAGCTACGGCGGAGATTTCAAAAAGTTAAGCTCAAAACTAAGAGAGTTTTCGGAAAGGGGACATGATCAGGACTTCGATTACGATGGCTTGAAAGATGATCTTAAGGATTTTTATAAAAATAACGAAAGGTTCAGAGAGAAGGTTGATAATGGAGTAGGAATAAGAGAGAGGATAAGGAGATATCTGCACATTAAAAGTTCTAAAGAGAAAACTGAGCAGAACATAAAGAAAGCAGTTGAAAAGGAAATAAAGGAGAGTATGAGAAAAAGCGAGGAAGAGGCTGAAATTAAAAAGGCAGAGGTGCAGAGAGAGCTAGAAAGAATGGAAAGAAAGAAGCACGAATTGGAAAGCAGATTGGGTGGCTTGAAATATGAGAAGGATGACAGAAAAGAGGAAGAGAGGAACAGAAAGGAAGAGGAAATCAAAGACTTTATGGCAAGCGAAATAAAAAATCAGTTAAGCGAGTCCGGATATATAAAGCTTAACGAGTCTGGCAAAGTAACAATAACGAATGAACTTATCAGAGCCACTGCAAAGAGAATTTTTGAGGATACTTTCTCGGAAACCTACGGTTGCGCTTACTCGTCTAAATCCGCAGGCATTCTAGGCGAGGAATACGAAGGGAATGGAAGAATGCAGACTGTCGGAGAAACTTCTAGGATTGATGCTTTAGGCACGGCCATAAGGGCGAAGATAAGTCACCCAGAAAGTGACGAATGGAGAGATGAGGATATAATTACGAAAAAGTTTAGGTCCAAGGCTTCTCCGGAAGTCATAGTGGCCATTGACAGGAGTGGGAGCATGGGAGATTATGAAAAGATGTCCGCTGCTAAAAAATCTGCTCAGGCCATAGACGGCGCTATAAGGGAAAAGGATTCTCAAGCATCCGTAAAGATAATTGCCTTTTCTGGTAGCGTTCACGAACTGAAGGATGTTTCACAGGTCGCAAAACTTTATGCTGACGGGACCACAAACCTTGGCGGGGCGATTAGAAAGTCCAATGAGATTTTCCAAGAGTCCAAGAAAAGATCCAAGGTTCTTTATTTGATAACTGACAGCTATTCTGAATACTCTGAAGATTCGCGTCTAAGTCCTTTGGAGTACTCTGTCAAACAGGCGCAGAAATTTTCTGAATCTTCAGACTATCATTTTAGAATGGTGCTGTTGGGCACGAATGACAGGGAGTGCGTTGAACAAGGAAAACAGATAGTTAAGGCTGCGAGAGGGAAAATGATAAAGGCAGACCCAAAGAATCTTGCAGTGTCTTTATTCAGGGATTATTGGGAAAGCTTCTAAGAGTTAAATCATATAAAAAAATTAGAATTTAAACTTCTCATCTTCTTCTAGAAATCATTTCCAATTGATTAAGACGCATATCGGTAGCATATTTAAATATATTGATTTAATAATTGTTAAGTGATTCGATGGCAATAACTCAGTTCAGGGGCAAGAGAAAGCCCACCGGCGGT
The DNA here is from genome assembly GCA_964353745.1 of uncultured archaeon. Classification (GTDB taxonomy): domain Archaea; phylum Aenigmatarchaeota; class Aenigmatarchaeia; order Aenigmatarchaeales; family Aenigmatarchaeaceae; genus CS1-C013. The sequence continues at coordinate 1,476 of CAYGWD010000038.1, read as the reverse complement.
TTGAGAAAGAGGCAAAGAAAGAAAAAGAAGAGAGACTTTGGTAGCGATTTTATTCCCATAAGGATTGGAGAGGAGAGGAAGAAGGTCGTAAGATGCTTGGCCAATCACAAGAAGCAGAGATTGCTTCAGACAAACAAGGCAAACGTCTTTGATCTTTCTACTGGAAAGGCACAGGTAACAAAGATATTGCACGTTAAAGAGAATGCAGCCAACATGCATTTCGTCCGTATGGGCATAATAACCAAGGGAGCTATCATAGAGACTGAGTTGGGTTTGGCAAAGGTTGTTTCCAGGCCAGGACAGCATGGAGTTGTAAACGCCATAAAGATCGAGGAAAAGAAATAATCACTAATTATTGCCATTGGGTTTCACATTTTTAAATATTTGTTTTATGTAAATTCTAGTTATGAAGATTAACATAGGTTCTTGGAATATTTGGATTTTCGGTCCTCGTGATTTCAAGGGCATTGCCAAAGTTGTTAAAGAAAATAAAATAGACATCTTAGGGGTTCAAGAAGCTGGCGTTTATTTTGACAAAGGTAAAGAAAATATGGCTGAAAAAATAGCCGAGGAATTAGATTTTCATTACATCTTTTACCCAGCCAGTGATATTATTCACAAGGATTCTTATAGAGCAGGCAATGCAATTTTTTCCAGATTTCCTATCATCGAGTCCAAATGTTATCAGCTCAATCCGCCAAACATAAAATATGATGGTACATACGAGACTGAACCTAGAGTTTTGGTGTATTCGAAAATACAGTTGGATGATGACAAATCACTCAATTTTCTCACAACGCATCTACAATTCTCATTAAAATTTAAAACAACTGCTATTCGACTTGTACAAGTTGAAAACATTTTGTCTGTGATAAAAAAGCTTGACGATCCAATTGTTCTTACCGGCGACTTCAATACGGTTCCACAAAACGAGGAGATAAGGAAAATTGAAGGCTTGTTGACAAGGGTTGACGGTAATGAACCTACTTGGACCATCTATCCGTTCGAGAAAGATGGTTGGCACGTAGAAGAATTGAAATACAGGCTTGACAATATCTTTGTTTCAAAAGATACAGCCTATAAAAATTTCGAAATAATAAAAAGCAAGATTTCTGATCATCTGCCTATTAAGATTGGTATTGATGCTGAATAAAGAAATTAATTGACAAAGTAAGATTTAAAAACTTCTGATGGACAAGAAATGAGTATGGCTATTCTGAGAACTGCCGCACTGCTCGGCTTGTTGACGGCAATTTTGTTAGCAATTGGTTTCCTTTTAGGTGGAATAGGCGGCATGACAACCGCATTAGTTTTTGCAATGTTGTTAAACCTTTTCACTTACTGGTTTTCCGATAAAATAGTCTTGTCAATGTACAGGGCGAAACCAACTAATGATAAGAAGTTAAACTCTATTGTAGAGAAGGTGGCCAAAGAGGCTGGAATTCCCAAACCTAAAGTATATATTGTTCCAACAGA
>CAYGWD010000037.1:0-5464 GCA_964353745.1 uncultured archaeon | reverse complement strand
CTTACTCTTCCCATGTTAACCGTAACCTTTTATTCTTGTGCGCAATATAATAAATCTATGCATTACCTCGCTATAAATCCCATTGGCGCATTCGTATTTGATGAAAAGAATAAGTTTGTTAAGCTTAAATATTTTGGCGATAACCCGGAAGAGGCAGCTAGAAAACTGGACAGGTTCGAGAAAGGAGAGCCTATTCCGGAAATACAGGAAATCAAGAATGAATTCAAAGACCTTGTAGTAGAGCAGCCAAACAAGGCTTCAGACTTCTTAAGGCAGAACTTTAGAAAAATTGTTCTGGAGAACAAGATATTCAGGGACGAGAATGAGTTGAATCAATTCCTGAACTCCGTAATGATGGCCAAGTCAAGGTTAAGCATATCGAAAATAGAGAGGAGGGACAAACTGATAATACAGACTGTCTCCGCTCTAAATGACTTGGAAAAAATTCTTAACACTATATCCGAGAGACTGAGGGAATGGTATGGCCTGCACTATCCTGAACTAGACATAAGGGATCACGAAAAGTTCGCAAGCCTGATAATGGAATATGGAGATAGGAGCAATTTCAAGGAATTTAAAACAAGCATGGGAATGGAACTGAAGGAAGATGATATAAAGGTTTTGCAGAATTATGCCAGACAATACAAAGAATTGTACGACCTGAGAAGAGAGATTGAAAATTACTTGGAGAAAACGGTTGGCGAGGAAATACCGAATCTGAAAGCAATGCTAGGTAGCACTTTGGCTGCCAGGATGCTGGCCTTGGCAGGCTCGTTGGAAAAGCTCGCGAAGATGCCTTCTTCGTCCATACAGTTACTAGGTGCAGAGAAGACCTTGTTCAAGTTTTTGAAAGGCAAAGAAAAATCAAGACCACCTCGTTTTGGTTTGCTGTATTTGCACCCAGACGTATCAACCAACAAAAGAGAATTGCAGGGAAAGATTGCAAGAGTGCTGTCCTCTAAGTTGACATTAGCAGCAAGAGCTGATTTCTATTCAAAGAAAGATATGTCAAAAGAATTGCTAGAAGACTATAAGAAAAAACTAGAGGGAATCTTGAAAGCTTAAAATCTACTTCTTAAGACCGAGTATCTTGTCCGCAAGCTCATAACCGCCTGTGACTTCTGGCGCGACTATTATGTCCGCTCCTGCCCTTACGAACTCATCTGTAACTTTCAGGTCGTTTACCCTTGTGGCAACCTTGATTCTTGGGTTCATGTCCTTGGCTGTTAAAACCACGAAAACATTCTTGTTGTCCTCTCCTGTGCATGCTACTATTCCCTTAGCCTCTCTTATCCTTGCTTTTTCCAAAACTTCCTCAGCCATGCAGTCTCCTTCTATGGCTATAAAACCTTTTTCTCTCACAGAATCTACTTTTTGGCAGTCAGTCTCAATTATAACGACTTTTTTACCGTCCTTCTTCAGCTTATTAGCGACGTGAATTCCAACTCTTCCTGCACCGCACACTATGTAGTGATCCTTTATTGAAGAAAGGTTGATGCTCATAACGATTCCTCCTATCCTTAATTCACTCAATAAAATAATAACCTTTTCGAACATATAAAATGTGATACCTAGTGTAAAAAATATTATGACAACATAAATGATGTTTCCAAAGACCCCTCCTGTACCAGCGGTCAGCATCTGGGTAAAAGCCATTTCAAATGCATTGGCAAGTCCAACCTTGGAATAGATGCTTATTATCAAGGCTGCTGCAATAAGAAAGATGATAATTATTATAATAGTTACTTTCAATTCCCTCAGATTTTTCCTCGTTTCTTCCTTCATGAAATCTTAATAAATATTAGACCAGGTTAATTTAAATAGTGTCCATCATGAAAGAGATATTTCCAAGGATTTTTTTAATAGATAAAAAATTGGCAGTAGAAAATCCTGCTCCTGGATTCAAACCATTTGATGAGGAATTGATAAAAACTGATAAGAAAGAGTTCAGGGTCTGGAATCCTTATAGAAGCAAGGCAGCAGCGGCCATTGCAAAAGGTTTAAAGGAATTTCCGATAGGAGAAGGAAGCAAGGTTTTGTATTTGGGCAGCGCTCACGGTTACACTCCTTCTTTTCTTTCAGCAATAATTGGAAAGAACGGTATAATCTATGCTGTTGAGTTCTCTGAAAGATGTTTCAATGAGTTCCTGCCCCTCTGTAAAAAGTACACTAACATAACACCAATACTTGCCGATGCACGCAAACCTGAACTTTATCAATGGATTGAAAAGGTTGATGTTGTTTACTGCGACATATCGCAACCTGACGAAACAGAGATTGCCATAAGGAACTGCAAGGAATTTCTTAAATCCGACGGTTACTTGTTGCTGGCGATAAAGTCCAGAAGCATTGATATAACAAGATCTCCGAAAGAAGTTTATCAAAGCGAGATAAAGAAATTGAAGGATGCTGGATTCAAGATAGTAGATTGGAAAACTCTAGATCCACTAGAACGTGCGCATGCATTTGTGGTTGCAAAGATTTAGACATCAAGAAACTCTATCAACTTATCCTTGCCCATTTTCAAAACATTCTCATAATCAGAAGTGTAGTTAACAGAAATCCATCTGTCCACAAGGAAAACAGCAACCTTGTTCTGCTTGGCTAATTTTGGCACAATTTCATGCTCTGGATGAGTCAGTCTATCCAAAGGAACATTCTTGAATTCCCTCATTGCCTCTGGTAAAAATAAAATCATTCCTGTGTTAGCATAATGGTCCTCTATCAAAGGAATCTCTGGTTTTTCTTGAAATTGTTTTAGTTCAATTATATCTCCTACCTTTTTTGCTAAACCGACTCCAAAAGGATTTGTTATATATCTTGCCATTACCATTACCATTGATTTGTTTTTTTTCTCAGCTTCAGAGGCATAATCAACTAGCTCCTTTACGTTAATGGGTATCAAGTCATCAGGATGCGACATTAGATAAGATGTATCTGTATCTATTACACCCTTGTCTATTCCGAGCCTTATCACACCTGCCCTTCCCAGAGGTTTAGGTTCCACTATCGAAGAAGATGATATGTTAAATTCTTTTTTTAGTTCTTCTATATGTTTCTGAACCAACTCGTGTTGATGTCGAAGGGTAAAAACATACTCTAATATTATATCAGATTTCAGCAAAGGCTGCAAATGGAACCACAACAGAGTTTTATCTCCTATTGGAACCAAGGCCTTTGGGCCATTAAAAGCCTCTCTTAGTCTTGTTGACTCCCCGCCCGCATGTATAATCGACTTTATCATATGAAAAATTAGAATTCTTAACATATTTAAATTATCACAAGGATAAGGCCCGCGACTAGCGCAAAGGCGGTTGACTTGAAAAGGACAGAAGGAGTCACAGGCCTGCCGAACAATGTTATGCAAATATTACTGTTCAACCAATACAGATCATTTGGCATATAATTTATGAAACCTATTTTTGTAAATGAACTTGGATTCAATCTACTTAATGAGTATAGTTCGTTGGGAATAGCTACTCCTCTTATGGCAAAGTAAAAAACATCTTCAAGACCAAAGAAAATTAAAATCATGCCTGCAATCATTATTAAAATTGATTTGCGTACGCTCCTGTCAACATAGTAAGAGAGCAACGCTGGTACAAGAAACAATACTATGCTTATTTTGTACCAAACGTCATTGAATACTATATTCGTCACAGCAGGCTCATTTTGAGGATTTAAGAGGTTGACTTTCCACATCATAACGTCTATAGCAGCGACGGCAAGAGCAATTATTATGAGAGAAAACCAGATGATCAGGTTGAATTTGACATTCTTCATAAGTTTAATTTATTACCTAGTATAAAAATAGTTATGCGTAAAAGGCCTAGACTAGCTGTGAGAGTTAGGGTATTGATATTGTTAAAGAAGATACCAATGAACTCTTTAGAGTTATCTCAGAGTATAGATTGTCCTCTAAATGATGTGAAGGAACAGTTGTTATACTTGGAGAAGGAAGGTAAGGTCGAAAGGATGCACTCGGAAAAGTTCAATGAAGACTTCTGGAGATTAAAGAAGTAAAGTGCGGAAGGCAGGATTCGAACCTGCGAACCCACTAAGGGACAAGATTTCTTATATCATCTTTAATCAATACTCAATAACTTGAGTCTTGCGCCTTTGACCAGGCTTGGCTACCTCCGCATGTAGAAGAATATTTTTCTAACTAATATAAAATTAACTAAAATAAAGAAAAAGAAAATAAAATTATTATATGTCTACAGGTCTTATTGTTGCTCTTCCATTGTCTTTTGCTCTCTTTGCAGCGTCTTTAAGAATTTCATCAACTTTCTTATCTAGAGCAGCATAAAAATCTCCTGCAAATCTCATGCCTTTAACAGCTGATTTTACTTTTGATCTAACTATTAAACTCATCTAATCACCTTGTAATATTAAAGATTTTAACAATTTAAAAAGGTTTTGTATATGCCCCCGATGGGATTTGGACCCATGTTTGCGGCTAACCTCATTCACAGCCGAAGCTCATATCCTTCGAAATGAATTCGAAGGGCCACCGTCCTTGACCGTGCTAGACGACAGGGGCTTGATAAGAAATTGTTACCTGAATCAATTTAAATGTTTTTGTAATATGAGGTTTAAGCAAAATTTATAAATTATAACATTTTTAATCTAGGATATGACAGATATAAGTTGGAATGATTTTGAGAAGGTTGAATTGAGAGTCGGCACTATTGTTAAAGTAGAGGATTTTCCAGAAGCTAAAAAACCTGCATATAAGTTGTGGATTGACCTTGGTGATTTAGGAGTTAAAAAATCTAGTGCTCAAATAACAAAGCTATACAAGAAGGAAGATTTGTTAGGAAAACAAGTACTATGCGTGACTAATTTTCCACCCAAGCAGGTAGCAGATTTTGTTTCTGAAGTTCTAACGACAGGCTTTATTCTAGAGGACGGAGAAGTTGTCCTAGCGCAACCAGAAAGAAAGATTGCAAACGGTTTGAAATTAGCGTAATGGACCGGACAGGATTTGAACCTGTGATCTCCACCGTTCTCAATCTAGTTTGTGAGGGTGGCATCTTAGGCCGCTAGACTACCGGTCCAATTAATTAATTGTTGGCGACAGATTAAAAGTTTAAACATTTAATAACCTAAAAATAAATCATGAAAGCAGTCATTCTAGCAGCTGGGAAAGGTACAAGATTACTACCTTTAACTGAAAAAACCCATAAAGTTATGTTACAGATAGGAAATAAACCTTTATTAGAACATATCATAAACAATCTTTCTGAAAACAAAATAAAAGATATTTTTATTGTTGTAAGCCAAAGAAAAGAAGACATAATGAATTATTTTGGAGATGGATCGAAGTTTAATGTTAAAATAAATTACTTGTACCAAGAAAATCCGAAAGGCGGAACAGCCGATGCTGTCAGATGCGCAAAAGGGAAGATAGACGAATGTTTTATTCTTTTGAATGGCGACATATTCTTCCATCCCTCAATCA
>CAYGWD010000036.1:0-5594 GCA_964353745.1 uncultured archaeon | reverse complement strand
CTTACCACATAATTGGCAGAGGGCCATGCAGGAGCTCTCATTATCAATTCTTTGATGTATTCCATATTATTTTCCGTGACAACAACAGGTATTGTCAGCTCCTTTGCGATTACCTTAGGAACTCCGACCTCGTTTATGCTTATGCAAGGATCAGGAGAAATAACAGTTCTTGCAGAAAAGTTGACCCTCTTTCCAGTTAAGTTTTGTCTGAACCTACCTTCTTTAGATTTGAGTCTGTCTGACAAAGTTTTCAGCGGTCTTCCGGATCTGTGTCTTGCTGCCGGTATTCCAGACAGGCTGTTATCAAAGAACGTCGCCGCGTGATATTGCAATAATTCCCAGAGGTCTCCTATTATGAAATCAGGAGCGCCTATCTCTATGTTTTCCTTTAACCTTTGATTAATTCTTATTATGTCAACCAATTTGTGCGTGAGGTCGTCCTCGCTCCTCTCGCCAGTTTCTAAAGTTATTGACGGTCTTGTTGTTACAGGAGGGACAGGCAATAATGTTATCAACAACCATTCAGGTCTTCCTCCTCTTAATTTCAATTGTTCCAAGTCCTCGTCAGGTATTTTTTCTAATCTTTCCCTGATGACCAGAGGATTTAGTTCCACCACTTCTCCTTTCTCTCCTGTCTCGTAGAAGGCATATGGTTTCTCGAACTTTATCTGTTTCTGGTCTTCTCCGCAGTATGGACATTTCTTTATTGTTGTTGTGGCTGATGTTGATATCACTCTTCCGCAGCTTCTGCAAGTTGTTTTTAATATCTTGTAAATCAATTTTGAGTATAGAACATGAATAACCGGTTTTGTTAATTCTATGTAACCAAAGTGTCCAAAGCAGGGGCCCATGCTCTTGCCGCAAGTCCTGCATTTCAATCCAGGGTCAATGACACCAAGTTTCGGGTCCATCACTCCTCCCTCTAATGGGAAACCGTCGTTGTCATATAATTCTGCCTTGGTTATTTCTGTTGAGGACATTTTCTTTATGAACTGAGGGGACAGAAGGCCAAAGCCTATTGAATCGATTAGCCTGCCGCTTATGTTAATCTTGGGGTATATCAGCATCGTCTTTAACTCGTCCAACAATAGTTTGAATGCATAAGACATTTCTATTTCGCTGACATCACTTTCCTTGCAAACAGGGCAGATGTTCTTTTCTAGTTTCCTGTCCCATATGGCAGTGATGCCGCATCTCTTGCAAAAAGGAACAATGACTTTGTCAGAATCAAATCTTTCTTTCAAAGTCAGGACAGCGCCATGAGCAATCAAACAGTCCTTTTCCATCTCTCCTAGTCTTAGTCCGCCTTCCTTTGCTTTTCCTTCTGTTGGCTGCCTTGTCAATAATGTGACAGGACCCCTTGACCTTGCCTGTATCTTGTTTGCAACCATGTGATCTAATTTTTGATAATAAATGATTCCGGCGAATATTTCGAATTCGAACTTCTCGCCAGTTATTCCATTGTAGAAAACTTCTTTTCCGTCGTTTCTGAATCCTAGTTCGTGCAGAGTCTTTCTTATGTCATTATCCTTGACACCAATGAAAGCAGAAGCATCAATCTTCTTGCCACTCAGAGCAGCAGTCTTTGCAGTCAATATTTCCAAAAGCTGTCCTATGGTTTCTCTGGAAGGTATTGAATGAGGATTCAATATTATGTCAGGAGTAATACCTGATGACGTAAAGGGAAGATTTTCTTGCGAGGCTATCAGGCCGATAACAGATTTCTGTCCGTGCCTTGAGGCAAACTTGTCACCTAGTTCAGGGACTCTCAAATCTCTGACAGAGACCTTGACTAATTTATTTCCGTTGTAGGTTTCTGACAAGAAGACTCTGTCAGCAATACCGCTCTCTCCATGCCTCAAACACGTCGAGCTCTCTCTCGTGTTAGCAATTCCAGACATTAATTCATTTGCTGACAAGAATCTTAGAGGGGAAACTCTTCCTACTAGAACAGAATCGCTCTCAACTCTAGTCTCCGGCGGCACGACTCCGTCCTCTGCCAGATTAGCATAATCTTCCTCGCTTCTATATCCCCTAACATCCTTTTCCGGCGTGCCAATCTTGTCTTCCTGTCCTCCCCAGTATCTCTTTTCCTCAGTAGAATAGATTCTGTAGAAGATGGACCTGAACAAGCCTCTTTCTATGGAAGCTTTGTTAAAAATAACGCCATCAAAAATATTATATCCTTTGTGACAAGCAATAGCAATAACAACATTCTGTCCAGCAGGGTGCTCGTCTAGGCCTATTACATCAGTTGTTTCGGTCTTTACTAATGGAAGTTGAGGATAGACTAGAATGTTTGATTTTGTATCGCTTCTCAAGAAGAAATTAGATTGATACAAACCAATGGATTGACAAACCATTTTTGCTCCCAGGTTTGGCCTGTCTCCTCTGTTGTGCTCTGGGAAAGGAAGCAGACTTGCAGGTATTCCAAAAATTCCTATCGGCGTTAGCTCCAAATGCGTATTAGAAGATTTTATATCCTTTTCATCCAATGCGACAAGAGCATTGTCCTCTTCTTCGGTGTCCAAGTATTCCAAACAGTTCATCTTTACCAAATCATACCAGCCAATTTCATTGTTAGCCAGTTTTTTCAGGTGCTCTTCTGCTAATGTTGGCCTGCTCTCTTCTAAAATTATTAAAGGCCTTCTCACTCTTCCTCCGTCTGTGTTAATCCTTATCTCGTTCAAGTCGTGCAGAAAACTAAAGTTGATTTCTCTTGATATCTTCCCCTCTCTTCTCAGTTTTCTTAGATCATCAACGAATTTTTTAGCATCAGCTGTAAAACCAACTGGTATTCCATCCAAGTAAACATCAACACCCTCTTTGTCCAATTTCAAATGAGTCATCAATTTTTTCATTTCAGCTGGTGTTGTGCCCGCTGTTATTTCTGCGAACAAGGCCAAATGCTTTCTTAAACCGATGGTAGGTCCTTCTGGAGTTTCCGACGGGCAGAACCTTTGCCAGTGCGTCGGGTGCAATTCTCTTGCCTCAAAGTGTTCTTGAGTTGATGTCAGGGGCGATAATACCAATCTCATATGAGATAGGGAGTCAATATAATTTTTCCTTTCCAGTCTTTGCGACACACCTGTCCTACCGCCAATCCAAGCTCCTGTTGCCATGGCAGACGCCAATTGATTTGTAACAACATTGGCTTCGACTATGGTTTGCACAGGAGGCAGCTTTCCCCTCTTTGCCATTTTCTGATAATTGTATTTTATCCTGGCAATCAATCCCCATCTTCCCACGAGAATTGATCTGAATAATAACTCTAGCAAATCTCCTGCTAGCTTGATTCTTTTGTTGCCGTAGTAGTCCAAATCGTCTTCTGGTATTTTTCCCAACGCCAATAAAATTATTTTTTTGATTGCCTTTAACAGGTAACTTGCCTTCTCATCCCTGTTTTTAGGATCCTGTCCCAGATGCGGGAGAAGATATTTGTTAACGATTTGTTCGACCCTTTCCTTCCTGTATTCCTTTTGAACTATTTTGAGGTGCTTGCCGATGTATTCCAAAGCGTCTTTCTCTGTTTGAACTTCCGTCTCGTAGAGGTTAACATAAAAGTCATTTATTATTTCTTCGTCTTTCAGGCCTTCGATGATAGACTTGTCTTTTTCCAAGCTTAACAATTTTAGCAGAACAACTATCGGTAGTCTGCGAATGTTTGCAAACGAGATGTAAATCGTTCCGTCATTCTTTCTCTCTATTGTGTGTCTCTGGACAAAACCGTTTCTCTCAGAGTTGATTCTTATCAGCTCCGTATAGTTACCCACGTTCTGTTTTTCCAAAATCATTCTGTTGGGTGCTATCTCTTCCATCAGTACAAGAACTCTCTCAGTTCCGTTGATTATGAAATAACCTCCGGCATCATCAGGGTCTTCTCCGTTCTCTTCCAATTCCTCTCTGGTTAATTTGCTTAATGGACACACTTTTGATTTTAGCATTATAGGCATTTCTGCAAGCAGGACATTTACAGGTTCTTGTTCAACCTTGTTAACAATCGGAGTTATCTCAATGTAAACAGGAGCTGTGTAAGAAAAATCTCTTAATCTTGCTTCCATTGGTAGTATCTCTCTCACCGCTCCTTCTGCCTCTTTTACAGAAGGCTTGCCAACAGCGACTTTACCGAATTTTATTGTGAGTTCTCCTATTTCTGGAACCTCTGGTTTTATCTCTCCTATCTCATCTACTATCTTCTGTAGTCTGTTGTCTAAGAAATTGTTATAGCTATCTATCTGGAATCTTACAAAGCCAACATCATTTTTGAACGTGTTTAACAGTTCGTTCATAAAATCACTTTTTAATCACGATCCTATAATATATTGAAATTCCTGCTGTCTTTGATTTTCTAACAATCTTTAGAATGTCCCCTTCCTTGGCGTTTATCGCTTTCACAGCAGGATCGCTCAACAGAATCTTCGGCAGGTTTTCAGGTTTTATATTGAACTTTTCTAAAACTTCTTTTATTTCATTTTCTTTTAGGATAATATGCTCAGGCACCAGTTCATGATTTAGAATATTAAACTCTTCTGCCAACATATCACCATATACTCCTGCTTAAGAGTAAAAACCTTAAAAACGTAATTTCTATATTATTGTCTGGTATTTATATAGTTTACTGTTTGCCGACTTTTTCTCATTTCCTGCTTCTTTTAGCTTTTCTCTTGGTTTTTTTCTTCCTTTTAGGTCTCGGATTGATTCTTGATGCTTTTTTAGGACCATCTTCAACTATTTTTAAATTGACATAGCCTGTCTTAGGCGGAAAGTAAATTAAGACTGCAAAGCTGATCATAGAAATCGCTATGAGTAGCATACCTAAAGTTATTGCTAAAGGCATCCCTAAAGCATTCCATGGGCTAAAGTAAACTAATAAAAAACCGACTATAATCAAAATCAAGTTTAAAACTACGATTTCAAGTCTTTTCATAATCTATTTATAGAATAGCCTGCTTAAAAGTTTTTGGGTTTTAGAAGAAGTTTCATCAAGAACTTTGGTTATGTTTTATTCATTCCCTTTTTTATATTTTTCTCTATCAAATTAATAACGTTTCTTATTTCTTCTAAATTCTTTGTCTTATTTTTAATATTTTTTAATTGCTCCTTAATTTCTTTAAAACAATTATTCTGTTCTGTGAATCCTTCATGATATACCCCTACTATAAGAGTATCTGAAACTTCATTCGGTTTAAATTCTTGTTCTAATCTTAGTTTTATCATTTCTGTCATGATATTTGAATGTAAATCAAGAATAGATTTTGATTGCTCAATAATTTTTGACAATTTTTTACCAGAAAATTCTATTTTAGGTTTAATGTTTTTACCCATCCATAATAGTCTAGTAATCAGAAACTCATGATATTTTCCAGGTCCTAGAACTTTTTTATTTCTTCTATACTTTTTTGGCAATCTTTCAAAATACTTCCCGGGTTTTTGCTTCCTAGATTCTATTTTTCCCCATTCACTAAACAATTTTGGATTTTTCTCTTTCATTATATTTTTTATTTTTACATAATTAGTTACAAGAGAATAGAAATAGTCAAAAGCTTTATCAAAACCTCTTTTTTTCATCACTATATCCGGTATAGGACAAGCAG
>CAYGWD010000035.1:0-5755 GCA_964353745.1 uncultured archaeon | reverse complement strand
ATGCCATTGAAAAAATATCGCCAAGGGAAAAGGAAGCTAAAAAAGAGGTTGTAAAGGAAGTTGAAGTAAACTTCGAAGAAAGAACAAAGGAACTGGAGAAAAAGTTGAAAGAGGAAAGGGAAAGACACGAAATACTAAAGAACTATTTGGAGAAGCTCGAGACAAGGATAAGAAACCTTGAGATTCAAAAACAGGAATACTTGGAAGAACAGATGAAAAGAAACGAGGAAGCCAGAAAACAGGTTTGCAAAGAGAAGGAAATAAGGTCAAGGGACATTCTGATAAGGCAGCTAAAGTTCGAACTGTCCAAAGAGAAGAACATGAAGCAGGCCTATGAAGAAAAGACTAAGATAGAGCAGGAAATAAAGGACATAGAAAATGAGAAAATGATACCTGTTATAATGATTCCAAATTTCACAAAGGAGGACATCGTAAATATCAATAGAGAATTTAACATAAACAACAAGGCTGTTTGGATACAGAATTTCAAGCCTTCAAAGGTGGCTTCAAAGGTCCTAGCTTCTATAAAGCCTAAGCTAGTCATAGGAGAGTCTGATAAGGAGACAAAGGATATTCTTAATGACGTAGGAATAATAGTGGTTGACACAATAAAACCTGAGACCAGGGATCATTATGCTCTAGTCTCGCCTGACGATGTTGAGAATGAGATTAAGAAGATCGAGAAAAAGAATTTCTTGAAGTGGTTAGAGGATTATAGAGCGAGAGAATGAGCTAGCTTTCGACTTTCTTGCGTGCTTTGGCCTCTTCCTTTTTGTACGTAAATTTAGGAATCCTTATCCTAGGTTTAATTTCCTCTTTATCGGTCTCTTCTTTCCCGTCTTCAATGCCTTTGTTTATTTCAAGAGGTATTTCATTCCTTGTTTTTTTCCTGAGTCTTTTTAGTTTGCCTAATTTGCCCTGTATTTCTGTTAATTCCCTTAACAGGTTACCGCGCATGGTGTCAATAAACGAGTGAGTGCCATTCTCATAGATGGTGTTTCCGACAACAATGGTTGCCCATTTTGACATTTCCTCTGCCCTTTCCTTTGTGTTTATTCCGCCGCCGTACAAAAGTTGTGCTTTTGTAAGAGACTCTTTTACAGCTCTAACAATGTTGGGATCGCCATACGTACCGGAATACTCGATGTATACCACAGGGAAGTTAAAGTATCTTTCAGCGCAGACAGCTGTTGCAACAGTTCCTTCCAAAGTCATTTCTTCAGCTTTAGAAACCTTTGCTGCAGCACACCTCGGATTCAAAATTATATAAGCTTCAGGAACAACCATGTCCCAGTTTATGTTGTCCTTGTGCATCTTAATCCATATCTTATGCAAACCATTGATGTAAAGAGAGTATTTTGTGTTAAAAACAGAAGGAACAAATAGCCAATCGATGTTCTTATAGACCAAGCCAGCTGGCGTAGCAGGCTCTAGAATCTTCGGTATGTCGTATTCCTTTAGCATTTCAAGAAGCTCTGTGACATTATCCTTGGTGATATGCTGCGTTCCTGATATCATTATGGCGTCTGTGCCAGTTTCTATTATCTCTTCAATAATTTTAGGGTTTATCTTCTTATCAGGATCGAGTTTTGTGATATGCTTCCAGTTCTTCCATTCCTCCATATGCTCACAAATCTATATAACGGAATGCACATTTAAATTTCTTCCTATGGTATGATTCCGGTTTCCTTGGCAGCTTCCTTAGCTTTTCTCTCATCAACTGCCTTATAGTTAAGGATAGTGTACCTGTCCTTCCTCACATCCTTTGCTTTAGAAAGAGCCTTTACTATAATCTCGTCAGGTATGCCCAATTCCTGGCTGTTTGTAGGAGCTCCTATTATCTTTAGTGCTTTTGCAATTCTTTGCCAGTCCATTTCATGGAAATAAGAGCATAATATTGTTCCTAAACCGCACTCTTCCCCGTGCAAACTTGTCTTGTCGGGATACATGAGCTTTAGGGCATGGGAAAACAGGTGCTCTGATCCTGATGCAGGCCTGCTTGATCCTGCTATTGACATCGAGATTCCTGAGAATACTAGGGATTCTATAAGACTTCTCAAACCCTTGGTCTCAAGTTTTCTTATTGATTCTGCAGATTTGATTATCAGGTTTGCCGAAGCCTTGTTTGCCTCAGCCACGTATTCTGAGATATATTCTCCTGTTCTCTTGCTTGAGAGCTCCCAGTCTGCCACTGCTGTTAGTTTTGCAACCATGTCCCCGCAGCCTGCTGCTGTTAGGCGATAGGGCGATTTCATGACAATGTCCGTATCGATTATTATCGCAGTTGGTATCACAGCTGGTATGCTCCAAGTCTCAATCACAGCACGGTTGCTCGCTATTCCGTCGTGGGATATCGCTGTTGGAATGGAGATGAAAGGTATGCTATTGGTTTTTGCAGCCATCTTTGCAATGTCAATTGACCTGCCTCCGCCAACTCCTACTGTGAAACCGTTATTTTTCAGGCTCATCAAATTCTTCTCAAATCTTTCAGGTATAATCCTTAATTCAACTTCATAACCGTTGCTCTCTAGAATTTCCAAGACCTTTTTACCAACAATGTTAACAACATTCGAGTCTGTAAAAAGTGTAGCAGAATCTTTCAAACCAATTTGTCTGCAAACGTCTCCAACCTTTTCCAAGGCCTTTCCCCCTATTATTATCTTCTTAGGCAGATCAATCTCAAGGAGTTCCATTATATATATTTGCTTTACTAAAAATAAAAACATTTAAGAAACCTTTGAGCATATATATTTATGGCTTTTGTTTTAGAGCCCAAAGGTTTGGGCAAGAAAGATGTGCCATTGATTGGCGGCAAGGGAGCTAACTTGGCAGAGATGATAAATGCTGGGTTTCCTGTGCCTGAACCATTTTTTATAACAGCAGAGGCTTATGACGAATTCTTAAAGTCTAATGATTTGAAAGGCGATATAGCTGATATAATAAGCAAGATTGATTATGATAATGTAAATTCTTTGAACAGCGCTTCTGAAAAGATCAAAAAAATGATAATAGAGGCTGAGATGCCTGAAAAAGTTAAGAATCAGACCTTGGACTTTTACAGGAAACTTTACGGAGGGCCTCCGGTTGACTTGGATTTTGTAAAACCAATGGACACACCTTTTGTTGCTGTCAGAAGTTCTGGAATAATGGAGGATATAAAGACAGCTTCCTCTGCTGGACAGTATGAGACTTTTTTGAACATCAAGGGAGACAAGAAGCTGTTAGAGGCTGTTAAAAGATGCTGGGCTTCCTTATATACGCCAAGGGTCATTTATTACAGGCACAAGAATGGCCAGCCACAAGACTGCTCAATCTCAGTGGTTGTCATGAGAATGATAAATTCTGAAAAATCTGGTGTTGCTTTTACAATTGATCCTACCAATCCTGTCAAGGGCTCTAATCGCATTATCATTGAAGCTTGTTGGGGTTTGGGCGAGACTATAGTTCAGGGGAAGGTTGAGCCTGATCACTATGAAGTCGACAAGGAAAATGGAGACATACTTGAGAAGCGCATCGGCAAGAAATTGATGGAGACTGTAAGGGACATATATGGTATGACAGTTGAGAGGAGCGTTAACAGGGATAGGATAAATCTGCAAGTTCTTAGCGATTACGAGATAGTTGCTTTGGCTGCTTATTGCAAGAAAATAGAACAGCACTATAACTTCCCAGAGGATATCGAATGGGCAGTTGAAAGAGATAAAATATATATTGTGCAGTCAAGGGCTGTCACGACTCTTGAGGAAAAGGAAACCAAGGAAGTAGAAGGCACTCCCATATTAGAGGGTTATGGCGCATCACCTGGTGTTGCTTCTGGAATTGTAAGAATTGTTAATGACGCCAATGACATAGGGAAGATTCAGAAGGGAGATGTTCTTGTCACAAAAATGACCAATCCTGATTTCGTTGTTGCAATGGAAAAGTCTGCTGCTATTGTAACTGACCAAGGAGGAACAACATGTCACGCAGCAATTGTGTCCAGGGAATTGAGTATACCATGCATCGTCGGAACTCAAAAAGCTACTGAAGTTCTAAAAGAAGGAATGAAGATAACAGTTGATGCGACCCATGGCAAGGTCTATGCTGGAGAGATTGCCATAGAAGAGAAAAAAGCAGAAGCATCTCAAATAAAGACAAAGGTTCAAGTTAAAGTAAATTTAGCTTTTCCAGAGACTGCTGAAAGAGCGAAAAACGCAGATGGAGTTGGTTTATTAAGATTAGAGCACATGCTCACAAAAGCTGGCATGCATCCCTTTGAATACATAAGACAAGGCAAGGGCGAGGAGCTTACAAAAATGATATTTGACGGTGTTGGCAAAGTTGCTCAGGCATTCTATCCAAAGCATGTCTGGGTAAGATCCTTAGACGCAAGAACTGACGAATTCAAAAATATGAAAGGCGGAGAAAATGAGCCCCAAGAGTATAATCCAATGCTAGGCTGGCATGGCATAAGAAGAAGCTTAGACGAGCCTGAGATACTGAAGTGCGAACTAAGAGCACTAAAGCAACTGCATGAAAAGGGCTTGAATAATATTGTTTGGGAGTTGCCGTTCATTATAAATGTTTCTGAATTACAAAAAGCAAAAGATATCGCAAGGGAGATGGGAGTTCCTGGTAGCTTTGGCATAATGGTCGAGGTTCCGGCATGCGCTTTGACAATAGAGGATTTCTGCAAAGAGGGAATCGCCTTTGCTTCCTTCGGTTCTAATGACTTGACTCAGACCACATTAGGTCTGGACAGGGACAACGAGAGGATAATGAAACTTTTTGACGAAATGCATCCTTCAATGCAGTTCTTGTTCAAGCACGTTATTGATGTTTGCAACAAATACAATGTAGAGTCTTCAATATGCGGTGAATTGCCTTCTAACAGGAAGGATGCTGTCGAGTTCTTAGTTAAATCAGGAATAAGATCCTTGTCTGTTAACATCGACGCAATAGATAAGGTCAGAGAACAAGTTTCTGAATTTGAAAAAAGTTAATTCTTGATTCAAATCCGGCTCCCTGCATACTTTATGTTTCATATCTTACTAAAATAAATCAAGAATTTATAGGAGTTAAATAAGAAATAAATTTATGGCTATAGTTGATGCTATTATTGAGATACCAAAAAATAGCAAAAATAAATATCGATATGAAGAAGGCACTTTCAAAAAAATAAGAAGATTGAAATTTCTTCCACCAGAGAATTATGGTTGTATAGAAAATACAATTGCACCTGACAATGCGCCATTAGATGTAATAGTTCTTACAAACAAACCTCTTAGACAAGGTCGCATTAAAGCAAGAGTTATAGGTGCAATAATTAGAGAAGATAAAGACGATAAAATTATTGCTGTACCTATTGACTCAAAGATTAAATCAATTGATAATATAACAAGTAAAAGAGTTGAAAAAATGATTAAGGCATGGACAGGTCACCATATTGGTCAAGCTCCTCTTAAGCATATAGCAAATGTTAAAGAGGCTATTAGGATTGTAGAGAAATATAAAAATTAGGTTTCTCGCTTCAACCACTTTAAGCAGTATAAATGTAAATTATACTGAGAAGCAGGCCTCCTGCACTATAATTCTTTTGCTTCTTCTGTCAGTCTATAAATAGCTGGTCTGTCAGAAACCTTTTCAACAACAGGATTTTCTATTCCTTTCCTTCTCATAACTTCTATTTTGGCTTTCAAACCTAGGTAGGCTAGTTGAGACGTTATCGTTTTGTTCGGTTTGTTCAACTTAACAGATATTTCCTTGGGTGTAAAGT
>CAYGWD010000034.1:0-5793 GCA_964353745.1 uncultured archaeon | reverse complement strand
TAAATCCTGAAAAACAAGCTTGCAGAATCGCTTCATCAGTCGGAACAAAGAAGAGGCTTGATATTATGAAAAAGGCGGGAGAAATGAAGATAAAAGTTTTAAATCCCTTAAGGCTTGAAATCAAAAAGGCTGAGCCCTTGGAAGAAGGCGAGAAAAAATGAAGATAAAATTTTTAGGTCATTCAGCATTTTTAATTGATGATTTACTTATCGATCCTTTTATTAAGAAAAATCCATTATGCCCAGTTAAGGTAGGAGACATAAATTGTAAAATAATTTGCGTGACTCATGAACATTGGGATCATTTAGGAGATGCTTTTGAAATAGCTAAGAAAAATAAAGCAACAGTAGTCGGCATTACTGATATAACTAAAAAAGCTGATGATAAAAAACTAAAAACAGAACAAATGAATATCGGCGGTTCGGTGAATGTCGGGGAATGGCAAATAACTTTGGTTCCTGCAACACATTTAGGAAATGCAGGTGGCTTTATTTTGAAAAAGGAGAAAACAATTTATCATTCAGGCGATACTGGACTTTTTATGGATATGATGCTGATAGGAGAGCATAATATTGATGTTGCTTTGCTTCCCATCGGTGGAAGATATACTATGGACATTGAACAGGCTGTTGAGGCTTGCAAGTTATTAAAATGTAAGAAAGCAATACCAATGCACTATGACACATGGGATGCTATAAAAGTGGACCCAATAGAATTTAAGAATAAAGCCCCTTGCGAAGTTGTAATACTAAAACCTGGAGAAACCTACGAGGTATGATTATGTACTTGATTGGTAAAAAAAGATGTCCATCCTGTGGCATAAAAGGAGAGAGCTGGAAACAAAATCCAGACGTTTTTATTTGTCCTAGTTGCAAAACTTTTTTCAACGAATTCGGTGTAATATTAGAGTCATCGTTTAATAGAGAAGATGTGATTACATGAGCATACAAAGAAAACTTGCAGCGAAGATACTGAAGTGCGGGGCTGAAAAGGTTTGGATAGATCCGAAAAATGAAAAAGTTAAACAGGCGATAACAAGGAGAGATATCAGAAGATTCATTAAAGAAGGCGTGATAAAAAAGATCCCTAATAAAAAGGTGGAGACAGGAGCGAAGAGGAGACAGCAAAAAGCTGGAAGCAGAAAAGGCTCACGATTAACAAGGTTGGGTAAAAAAACCGATTGGCTAAAGATTGTCAGGCCCCAAAGAATGCTGTTGAGGGAATTGAGAGGCAAAGGAAGATTAAAGCCGTTTGCCTATAGAAAGATTTACAAGATGATAAAGGGCAGCGCTTTCAGAAGCAGAGCGCACCTGATGTCTTACTTGAAGGATAAAGAACTTTTAGAGGATGAGAAAAAATGAAGAAAAATTATTTGACGCCGTTCAAAAGAAGGAGAGAAAACAAGACTAATTACAGGAAGAGGCTGGCTCTGTTGAAATCCAAAAAGACCAGGCTGGTTATCAGAAGAAGTTTGTCTAACATTTCTGTTCAATTTATCAATTTTGTGCCAAATGGCGACCAGACAATAGCTGAGGCAAATTCAACCGAGTTGAAAAAACTAGGATGGATCAGAACAGGGAATGTTCCCGCATCCTACCTGACAGGTTTGTTGGCAGGGAAAAAGGCAAAGAATAAAAAAATAGAAGAGGCAGTCTTGGATATAGGCTTGCAGATTTCGACCAAGGGTTCGAGAATTTATGCTGCATTAAAAGGTGTTTTGGACTCGGGAATTAAAGTTCCATGCTCAGAAGAGATTTTACCTTCTGAGGACAGGATCAAAGGAAGACACATTTCAAAAGATTTGGAAAAACAGTTTGAAGAGGTTAAAAATAAGATAGTGGGTTAATATGCCAAGAGAACCGAAAAAACAAGAAGTTGAAAAAGAAGAGAGCATAAAAAAAGCAGAAGAGATAGTAGAAGAGAAAACTAAAGCGCCAGAAAAAGCAAAATCTCCAACCATAGAGGCATGGAAGGCTAAGACAGAATTGGGTAAGAAAGTTTTGGCAGGAGAAGTGACAGACATTGCAAAGGTTTTTGCGCAAGGACTCAAGATCTCCGAGCCTACGATAGTTGACGCTCTTATTCCTAATCTTGAAAAAGATATAATTCTTATTGGCGGCTCTACTGGAAAGGGCGGAGGAATAAGGAGAACGCCATTCAAAAGATCTTCGAGGATGCACAAGAGCGGCAGGCGTTACAGGATATCTGTCATGACAGTTGTCGGCAACAAGGACGGCTATGCTGGCTTGGGTCTGGCTTCAGGTCCGCCAGGTAAAAATCAAGAGGTAATTGAAAAATCCACAAACAAGGCCAAGCTTAGCATAATTCCCATAAGAAGAGGTTGCGGCTCTTGGGAGTGCTCTTGCGGTTCAAACCACTCTATTCCCTTTACAGTCGAAGGCAAGTGCGGCTCTGTTATTGTCAAGCTCATACCAGCGCCAAAGGGCATTGGTTTGTGCGTTTCTAACGAGGTTAAGAAATTGCTCAGGCTGGCAGGGATAAGCGATGTATGGTGCAAGACTAGGGGCAACACACAGATGAGAGCCAATTTGATCAGGGCCAATTTTAATGCCCTTAAGAAATTAGACACCTATAAAATAAAACCAGAATTCGAGAAAGAGGTTGGAATGAGCATTGGGAAGGTTGGATAAAATGTATGCTGTTATTAGACTAAAGGGTTTGGTTAAGATAAGGAAAGACTTTGTGGACACTTTGAAAATGCTTCGATTAAACAGAAAAATGCACTGCGTTCTGTTGAAAGAAGATGACGTTGAAAAAGGAATGCTGCAGAAAGTCAAGGACAGAGTTACATGGGGAGAGATTGATGATACTGTTTTAAAATCATTAGTCGAGAAGAGGGGAAGAAAGCCAGGCAACAAGAGATTGACAAAAGAGGAGGCAGAGGAAGTTTTCAAGAAAATAAAAGAGAATCAAAAAGTTCCAGAAACAATAAAGCCTGTTTTCAGACTGACTCCGCCTTCCAAAGGTTTCAAACATTCAATCAAGCAACATTACCCCAAAGGTGAGCTTGGCTATAGAGGCAAGGAGATCAACGAATTGCTGAAGAGGATGATTTGATGGTTACTCACACAACTCTTTGTTATTATTGAATGTGATTTAAATGGTTGTTCATAGAGTTAGAAAAATCAGAAAGAAGAGAGGAGCAAGAACTTGCGGCAAGGGCAGTCATAAGAAGAACAGGGGAGCAGGTTCAAGAGGCGGAAGAGGATTGTCAGGGAGGTCCAAGCATAAGAAATCATGGGCAATCAGGTTCGAGCCTGAATATTTCATTAAGAAAGGATTCACCATTCCTCCCAAGGCATTAAGAGAAGTAAAGGCAATAACTATAAGAGACATTGACGCGCTTGCTAAAAGACTGAATAAGACCGAGATTGATATTTCTGAATTCGGTTATGGCAAGGTTATTTCAACAGGAGAGTTGACCCAGCCGTTGACAATAAAGGCTAAAAAGTTTGTTGAAAAAGCAAAACAAAAAATTGAGAGTGCAGGTGGGAAGGCGATAGAAAATGCCTAATATTATAACAAAAATAGCTTCTTACATACCATCTGTTAAAGAACCTGTCCAGAAGCTAACGTTCAGAGAAAAGGCCAAGTGGACCATAATAATTTTAGTTTTGTTCTTTGTTCTAGGTTCGATAACAGTCTATGGAGTCAACTCCAATGCAATAGCGAGATTTGAGTTCCTAGAAATAGTTTTCGGCTCAAGGTTCGGCTCGATAATAACACTTGGCATAGGGCCAATAGTAACTGCTTCGATAATATTGCAATTGTTGGTGGGAAGCAAGATTATCAATTGGGACTTGTCTGATGAGGATGATAAGAAAAAATTCAGCGGCACACAGAAAATATTGATCATAGCCTTCTGTTTCATAGAGGGTACGGCTTATGTAATTGCCAATGCAGTTCCCCCGGCAACGCCTGGCATAGGTCTGATGATAGCCGTCATTCTTCAGCTGACCATTGGCGGAATAATCATAATGTTCATGGATGAGGTTGTTTCAAAATGGGGATTCGGTTCAGGAGTTTCATTATTCATAGTAGCCGGAGTTGCAAAGACGATACTTGTTAGGACATTAAATCCGTTAACCCAAGCAGGCGCGCTGCCCATTAGTGGCGAATATCCTTCTGGAATAATACCTTTGTTTATAACAACGCTCATTCAAGGAGCCCCTAGTTTGTTGGGCCTGATTCCTCTGTTGGGAACGCTTTTAGTCTTTATAATAGTCGTATTTGTTCAGGGCATTGAAGTTGAAATACCAATGGCATTTTCCATGCCCTATGGAAAATTCGCTTCTAGAAGATGGCCTCTGAAGTTCTTGTACACTTCAAACATACCAGTCATTTTGGTGGCGGCTGTTATGGCAAACCTGCAAGTCTTGGGCAAGGTTCTTTATCAAAAAGGAATAACCATTCTTGGAACATTTAGCGATCAGGGATCTCCAAACCCCGGCGGTCTGGTGTATTATCTTTCTGCCCCCTCGAGCGAAATCGGCATAATGATAGTCACCATAATGGGGAGCGTCATTGCTCTACTTTTTGTTATCCTTGCCATAAAAGTTCTAAAGAAAAACGCACTAAAGATGTGCATCCTAGGAGCGGTCATTGGAATGGCTGTAGGTTATTTCTTCATTCTGAACTTCAACCTCCCAGGCATAACCCTTGACAGTCTGTTTCACGCTTTTATCTATATCAGCGCTTATGTTCTGGGCTCGGTGGTGTTCTCTGTTTTTTGGACTGCGACGTCCGGCATGGACGCAAAATCGGTTGCGGATCAGTTCAAGACGTATTCCATAATGATTCCCGGTTTCAGGCATGATCCGAGGATTGTCGAGAATGTTTTGGACAGGTACATACCAGCGTTGACAATTTTGGGCGGTGCTTTCGTAGGATTCCTAGCGGCTTATGCAGACCTGACATCCGCGATTGGTACAGGGACAGGATTGCTTCTTGGTGTTATGATTGTCTACCAGCTATACGAACAGATAACTGCACAACATGGTGAGGACATGCCTCCAGTTCTTAGAAAGTTTTTAGGAGAATAATATGAAATTGATAATAATGGGTCCACAAGGATCAGGGAAAGGAACTTATGCTTCTAGGCTAAGCGCTATATTTGGAATGCCGCACATATCAACAGGGCAAATCTTCCGTGACAATATGGCTCAAGGAACACCGTTGGGTAAAGAGGTGGACAAGTTCTTAAAGTCTGGCGTGCTTGTTCCAGATGATATAACATTGGAAACCGTAAAAAACAGATTGAGCGAACCGGACTGTAAAAAGGGTTTCATATTCGATGGATTCCCAAGAACTCTTAAGCAAGCAGAAGGATTGGAAAAAATAACAAAATTAGATTATGTGATAAACCTAGTCGTGCCGGATTGGGTGTTGATTAAGAGACTTTCTCTGAGAGTGACTTGCGAAAAATGCGGAGAAATTTATAATCTAGGTTACCTCAAACCTAAGAAAGAGGGCATTTGCGACAAGTGCGGTGGAAGACTAATGCAGAGGGATGATGACAAGGAAGAGGCAATCAAAAAAAGGTTGAGGGAGTATGAAGAAAAAACAAAGCCTTTAATAGATTACTACAAGAATAAAGGTATACTTTTAAACATTTCGAACGATAAAATAGAAACGCCGCCAGAGATAGTGGTCGGTAAGATACTAGTGGCATTGGGTGTTAAAAAATGAGCTTGATAGGTTTGCCAGCAGGAATAGAAGAAATTATAATAGCGTCTCTAGTCTTATTCGTCTCAACGTTAATCTACAAGTTTT
>CAYGWD010000033.1:1534-5882 GCA_964353745.1 uncultured archaeon | reverse complement strand
AATATAAAGCATTAATTTTATCAGGCGAGGTGATATGATTGTTTAAGGCTGTTACAAAAGATCCCAAGTTATTGAGAGACAGCATAGATATAATTTCTCAACTTATAGATGATGGATTGTTTAATGTTAAAAAAACTGGCATAGAACTGGAAGCTGCTGATAGGACCATGGTTTCCTTCGTGGACTTTAAATTAAAATCTTCCGCATTCGAGGAGTATGAATGCGATAAAGACATCACTGTTGGCATAAATCTGTTAAATCTATTGACAGTTCTTAAAAGGGCTAATTTAGACGATAAGCTAACTATAAGTTTGGATGAGAAAGAAAGCATACTGGAAGTTATTCTAGAAGGAAGTTCTGTTAGAAAGTTTGCAATGCCCCTATTACAAATTTCAAAAGCAGAGACGCCGGACATAGAACAGCTATTGAAGAAGTTTACTGCTGACGCAGAGGTTGATTCTAGCATCTTGGAGCAAGGTATAAGCGATGCTGAAATAGTCGCTGACTCGGTTATAATCGAATTGTCCCCTGACAAACTGAGGATGTTCGCGGAAGGCAACAACAGCAAAAGCGAATTAAAGATTTTCAAGGGAACTGACACATTAACCAAGCTGAACTCAAAGGAGATAATCAGTGCCAGATATTCTTTGGATTACCTGAAGAAGATGATAAAAGGCTCTAGGCTGTCGGATAAGGCAAAGATAATGCTTGGCAAAGACTTTCCTTTGAGGCTGGTTTTCGAGAATGATAATGCTTTCTTGGGTATGGTGTTAGCTCCGCGAGTTAGCGAGAGCGAGTAAATAACTAATCATGTTCTTTGACCATAATTTTGTGAGTTTTTATCTTTTTCATAAATTGCGGCTAATATTATCGGTAGCAGTATAGTAGCGTCGCCATCGACCGTAACATATTTAGCTTTTTCTTTGACCTTACCCCAGCTTACTGCCTCAGTCAAACGCGCTCCTGATAACGAACCGTCATATTGCGTTGCCGTGGTTATATAGACCGCGTAGTCCAAACCGCCAGAAAACTGACTGTGCCATATCACGTGATGCTTTGAAATTCCCCCGCCAATCATCAATGCTCCAAGTTTCTTCTTTGTAAAGGCTATGTCTAAAAGCTCTTTCTCGTCCTTTAGAATATCAAGTTTGAAATCATGATCCTGCGAGAACAATACAAGGTTCGTTCCGAAGGCTCCATCCGTTATTCCTGGGACGTATATTGGAATGTTCCTCTTCGAGGCTTGATAGAGAATAGAATTTTTATCATTCAGTTTCTTGCCAAACTCATGTATAATCTCTCTTCCAGACCATTCATTCTTCTGTTTAGCCAGTTCCTCAAGGATAGGGTTCATCTTCTTTTCTAATATCATGCCGTAGCTTTCATTGGGTATCAGGACGTTTCCCAATCTGTTAATCCCTTCCTTATGAAGTTTCGCGTCATCCAATTCGAAGGAGCCATGAAAATATTCTCCGCCGTAAGCTCTTGCCAAGTCGTGATCCAATGTCCCGCAAGTAGTTACTATGAAATCGAACAAACCCTTCTCTATCGCCTGGGCAATCGCACCTCTCAAACCTGTGGCAACTATGCATGCTGGAAACGATAAGAACTTTTTACATTCCTTGTCCTTGATCATATCTTCTAGAATTGACACTGCTGTGGCCAGATTCTTGGCAGAAAAACCTCCTGAGGAGTCCATCTGTTTAATCAGGCCAGAAAAGTTGATCTTCTCCAGATCCATGTCTTCCACTTTTCTTTTCAGCAAATCATTCATTCTAATCATTGATTATTTAAATTTTTAACATTTATAACCTTTGACATGAGGTAAAAAATATTAAATAATGTAGCGTATTATTCTTATTATGTATTATCTCAAGATTCTGGAATACTATTCTAATCCTGTTGTGCGAAAGGAGATATTATCAACAGCAAAGGACAGGGAAGTCGTCGGTTCCATAGAAGACGGCTCCTATCTGAAAAGGCCTGACGTGTTGTTATATCCGAAGGACATAGAAGGGAAGGTTAAAGATGGTGCAGTTGCCTTCCATTGCTCTGTTGAAAAATGGACGCAGCCAATGCAATTATCTACGAACCTGAAGCAGGAAGAGATAGAAAACCTGAGAAAGGGTTTCGACTTTCTAATCGACATCGATGCCAAAGTAAAACTAGAGCACGCAGCTGCAGCAGCTAGGGTCGTTTATAGTTTTTTAAAAGATTTGGGGATTGAATCAACCATCAAGTTCTCCGGTTCAAGAGGGTTCCATGTGGGAATAGCGGGCAATGCCTTTCCTGAAAAAATTGATTTCAAAGAGACTAGAAGAAGATATCCGGAAATACCTCAGGCATTGGCAGAATACGTTACTGAAAAGGTAAAGGACGAAATATTGGAGGAGTTGATAGCAGTGGAGGGCGGTGTTGCTTCCCTGGTTAGGACTGTCAAGTCTGTTTCGCAACTCTCTCCTTATGAATTCATAGACATAGAAAAGAACTGGGGCAACCGCCACTTGTTCAGGATGCCTTATTCCCTGCATCCAAAGTATTGGTTAGTTTCGCTGCCAATAAAGTTTGAAGATCTGAAAGATTTTAAAAAAGAAATGGCAAGACCAGAAAATCTAAAGACAGATATAGAATTCCTGGTCAACAAAGAGGGCGAGGCTACTGAGTTGTTGCTGCAGGCTCTAGATTGGAAGGCCAAACAGCCCAAGGAAGCGATAAAACCTGTGAGATTGAGAAAGAAATCTGACAAGCCAATACCAGAAGAATATTTCCCGCCTTGCATTAAAATAATTTTGAATGGTCTGTCAGACGGAAGGAAGAGGTCCCTGTTCACGTTGTTATCCTTCCTAAGAGCGATGAACTGGAAGCCGGAAGAAATAGAGAAAAGGATAAGGGAGTGGAATCTAAAGAACCTCCAACCTCTGAGCGAGAGAACGCTTAAGACGCAGTTGAAATGGCACTTCAGACAGAGCAGAGAACTGATGCCTGCCAACTGCTACTCACAATTGTTTTACGTTTCTTTTGGCGTGTGCAAGCCTGATCAATACTGTTCAAAGAATCCTGTGAACTATCCTTATAGGTTGACGAGAGATCAGAAAAATACATGAGCTATTAAATATTTTAACCTGTTAGTTAACACTTTTAAAGTTTAAAACAAAACTAGTATTGATTGTAATGGACATAATAACCTATGAAACTGTTAGAAACGCGCACAGGGCGGAGAAAGAGGAAGAGTTGCAAAAATTGCCAGACGGTTTCTTTGAGTCTGTTAGAAACTGGTTCAAGGTAAAGGAGAAGCTGAAAGACACCACCTCTCTTCTAGAGGTTGAGAACGCAAAAAAGCTGTTAGAAGACGTGATCAATAGAAGGCAGAAGAAGATTGTTCTAGCAGCTTTAAGCACCATGAGAGGTCAGTTGCCGCCAGCAGGACTTAATGACGAGGAAAGAAAGTTCTTCGACGATATTGTCAACACTCTAAAATCATTTAAAAATGATATGAACGAGAAATTCAGGAGTTTTGACGACATTGCTGAAGAAAAGGTAGAGGAAGCTAAAAAAAGCATTGAGGAAATGAAGCCCGTAGAGGTGGAGAACATTGCTGTCAAGCCTAACGGCAAGATACTGGTAAAGGTATTGATTGATCTTCCCAAGTTTGCAGGAGTTGACATGCAATCATATGGTCCATTAAGAACAGGAGACATTATAACTCTGCCTGACGAGGTTGCAAGACTGTTGATAACGAGGAAAGCGGCAGAGAACATACTGGATTAAAAGGGATAATAACTTTTCTTAGACAATAAAGCAGCTATTGTGAAAAGTGAGAATATTATGATTAGTATGGCCACCTCTAAACTGATTATTGATGGCATTATGAAATTACCTGTTCTATTTTCTGAGGGTGTTAGACTTAGGACTGCCAAAGCTACTACTACTATGAAAAAGATTAGTATCACGTTTTTCATGTCCATAAAGAGAATTAAAGTTTCAAACTTTAAATAATTACTTATGTGTTATCTTCTTCTTTTCTTTAGATTCTTCTTTTGCATGCGACTCAACGTCTTGCCGCCCAATTTTCCCATTAGGATACATTGGTTTGCAAACACTTAAAAGCCAGAATTACAGTTTCTGAGATTTAGAAATAATTATGGCAAAGCATCTTCCTTTGGTTCATATCTATAAAAAAACATTCCCTGTTTTTTGAAAGACCTTTACGGTATTCAACTCAAGATTCTTATGCTATGCGTGACGGTATAAAATCAATATCAATACAGTTTTAAGCTTTAAAAGTCTACTTACCGAATATCTTTATTAATGATGCATTCGTAAATTTTTATGAGATAAGTGATTTAAT
>CAYGWD010000033.1:0-1434 GCA_964353745.1 uncultured archaeon | reverse complement strand
CGAATATCTTTATTAATGATGCATTCGTAAATTTTTATGAGATAAGTGATTTAATGGACATACCAAAAATACAGAAAAGATACTGCCCCTACTGTCGCAAACACACGGAGAGCGAGGTAAAGAGGGTTAGCGCTTCAAAGGCCAGAGGCCTTCTATCCCACGGCCAAAGGATATTCAAGAGAAAGATGAAGGGTTTTGGAAGCTATCCTAGAACCAATCCCAAAGGAAGGTCAAAGCCTACCAAGAAATTAGACCTGAGGTACAAATGCAAGGTTTGCGGCAAGGAGCACATGGTTGGCAAAGGCTTCAGGGTAAAGAAGTTCGAGATAAAGAGGAAGATGTAGATGGAAGAATCAAATATAAAGCCGAAGAGCAAGTTCTTAAAAATAACCTGTCCTAAATGCAAGAATGAGCAGATAATATTCAACAAGGCTACTTCTGCTGTAAAGTGTTTGGTCTGTGGTTTTGATCTGATTGAGAGAAGCGGTGGAAAAGCCAAGATCAAGTCAAAGGTTCTGCAAACCTACTAATAGTCCTTGAGGTATTTATGCAAATGACTTTCTTATCAGGTAGCGTCATTTTAATAAACTTTAACACGATAAACTGTTTATGAAAAATGAAGAAAAATGGCCGCAAAGAGGGGAAATAGTCATAGGAACCGTAGTTAGGGTTAATCCTTATTCTGCTTTCATATCCTTGGAAGAATACGGGAACAAGGAAGGCATGATACACATTTCTGAGGTTGCTGGAAAATGGGTAAGAGACATAAGGAAGTTCGTTAAAGTTGGCGATAAGATTGTTGTCAAGGTTATGGATGTTAACCAGGAGAAGATGCATATAGCCCTTAGCCTGAAAAGAGTCAGGAAATATGATTCCGAAGAAAAGATGAGAGAATACAAGAAAAGGCTGAAAGCTGAAAAAATGCTGAAGATGCTAGCAGAAAAGTTGAATTTGAGCATGGAAGAGGTTAATCAGAAGATAGTTTCTGAAATCGAGGAGAAATTTGGCAATGCCTTCGATGTTTTTCAAATGTCCATGACAACACAAGGTTATGATCTTCTCATAAGAAAGGGGTTCAAAGAAGAATTAGTCAAGGCGATAAAGGCTATTGCAGATGAACAGCTCGAAATAAAAGAGGCTAGCATAAAAAAGATTATAGAATTGAGATGCTGCAAGCCGGACGGCATGAACATAATAAGGAATATTTTGACTGACGCAAAGAAAAATTTTGGAATCGATATAAAATACATATCAGCACCTAAATACTCCCTAGCCTTGAAGACAAAAAATGCAAAGCTGGGAGAAAGGAAAATCGAAGAGACCTCAGAATACATTATTAATAAAATAGAGGAATGCGGCGGCGAGGGAAAGGTCGAATAAATGCTTTTGATGAAATGCCCCAAGTGCAAGACATACACCTTGGGCATGGCATGC
>CAYGWD010000032.1:0-7928 GCA_964353745.1 uncultured archaeon | reverse complement strand
AGTTCAACAGGTATTTTTAGTTTCGCTAGTTCTTTTGCAGTTTTTATTCCCTGACCTTTGGGTCTCGTCTCAGTAGCGTAGACAATAATCTTTTTGCCTTCTTTCCAAGCCTGTTCGATGACAGCGCATACCTCACCGGAGTGGCAATGGGTCATTATCTTGTCACCGTCCTTTATCAGCCTGCTTCCTCTTTTAGCTATTTCTTTTGTTGACTGATTCAATCTTCTCAGAAGTCTGTTTATCGTCTCGACCTTCTTTTCCTTTTTAATAATCTCCAAGCAATTATGTAGAACAACCTCTGTCGGTCTTATGTTTTCAATTCTTTTAGCAGTATTGTTGAACTCTTTTCCAAAACCCTTTTCCTTTGCAAGCTTTCTCAAGAACTTTAAGCTCTCGGTAGCAATCTCTTTGGCTCCTTGTATCTCCAAGCTCTTGAGCTTTTTTATCAGGTCGTTTAGGCCTTCAGGCATAAATTCATTATATTAGGATTATAAAATAAATATATGGGTTTTCAAGAGGAAAATGATAAATTGATAGAGCATATAAAAAGCCTCGGCTACCTTAAGTCAAAACAGGTGGAAGAGGCCTTGAGAAAGATTCCTAGGCATTCTTTTATTCCTGAAAGCATAAGGCACCTTGCATACAGGGACACGCCTTTATTCATAGGTTATAATCAGACAATATCACAGCCATCAACAGTTGTGGCAATGACAGAAGCCCTTGATGTCAAAAAGGATCAAAAGATATTGGAAATAGGAACTGGTTCTGGATGGCAATCTGCAATATTGTCTTATCTGGTTGGTGAAAAAGGTTTTGTTTATACCATTGAGGTTATTAAAGAATTAGCAGAATTTGCTAAAGGCAATTTACAGAAAATGCGTGTAAGAAACGTGGAAGTATTCATTAAAGACGGTTCTTTGGGTTTGAAGGAGAAAGAACCTTTTGACAGAATCATAGTAACGGCTGCATGTCCTGATATCCCCAAGCCCTTGATAGAGCAATTAAAATTTGATGGAATAATGGTCATACCTGTCGGCGATGTTTACCTGCAGGAAATGTATGTAATAAAAAAACTGAAGAATAAAATTGAGAAAAAATCCATTGGAAATTTCATGTTTGTGCCTCTGATTGGCCGCTTCGGCTTTCATGACTAAGTAAATTATACGGATTCAAGCAATGCGAATCTTAGGATGCGCAGCTCAGATTTCTTATAGTTAACTGCTGCGACAGTTCAAACCCGGCCCCCTGCATTATACTTCAAGAAAAACCTTTATATTCAGACTTGACAATTTGTAGTGTTAAAATCAAATCTATAAATAATTTAGAATAAATTATTAATAAGGTAGAAACAATTCTGTGATAAAATGAGTTTTCGTAACTTACCTATAAATGAAAGGATAAGATATTACAATGAAGCAATGAATTTAAGAAAAAAATATGGTTGGGGATTTATAAGAATAGCTAGAAATCTTTCGCTTCCAAACGACTTGGTAAGACATTGGCTATATCATGAAAGAAACCCTATACATTCTGGAAATCCAAACTTTTTCATTCCAACCGCATCTTCAGAACTAGCCTATGTAATAGGAGTCAGATTTGGCGATGCTGACTTACAATTAAAAAGGAAACATTCTGAAAGAGGAGGGAGAACGATAAGATTAAGAGCTAGAGATAAAGATTTTGTATCTAAGTTTGCTTTATTTACAGCAAAATTACTCAAGAAAGATATACCTTATAAAATTAGTCTGGAAGATGGGCAATACAAAGCATGTTCATATAGTTGTCAGTTATATGATTTTTTGAACAAACAATTAAAAGATTTAGAAAACTTTATTGAAGCCTTTCCTAGCGAATTTCTTAAAGGATTATTTGATAGCGAAGGCTCTCCAAAAGTAAGTGTTGTAAACTGGAAAAAATGGAAGTGGTTGTCATTAAACGTAAGCATAACCAATACAAACTTGGAATTATTAATCTATACACAAAAATTACTGAAAGAATATTTTGGTATAAAAAGTAACGTCAAATCTAGTCATAAAGCGGGCACTTTTTTCATAAAAGACGGTAAAAAGAATTTTAGAACTAAAGATGCTTATGAACTAGTAATATACAAACTAAAGAGCATCAAACTATTTTCTTCAAACATCGGATTTTCCATAAACAGAAAACAACAAAAACTGTTAGACGCCATAGATATTTTTGAAAAATACAAAACTGGTTCCGAAAGAGTAGAAACTTGGCTGAAGCTTTATAGAAAGCAAACTTATATATGGGAGAAAATAAGAAATAATTAAATCAGGTGTAGTGCATGAAGATTATCAGGTGTAGTGCATGAAGATTACGCTAAGTGTGATTAAATGCGATGTAGGAGGATATGTCGGTCATTCTGCTAGTCACCCAGCAATTTTAGACGTAGCAAGATCGATGCTCCAAGAAGAGAAAATCAAAGGCTTTATTAAAGATTTTCATGTGACATCCTGCGGAGATGACCTGGAATTGATAATGACTCACGAACATGGTGCAAATAATGATGGTGTGCATGGCATAGCTTGGAATGCTTTCTTAAAGGGTACTGAAAAGGCGAAGGAACTGGGTTTGTACGGAGCTGGTCAGGACATACTCAAGGAAAGCTTCTCAGGAAATTTGAAGGGCATGGGTCCGGGATACGCAGAAATGGAATTCGAGGAAAGAAAATCAGAACCAGTAATAATTTTCATGGCAGACAAGACAGAACCAGGCGCATGGAACTTTCCCTTGTACAAGATGTTCGCAGATCCTTTCAACACACCGGGCCTGGTAATTGATCCTGAGATGCATGAAGGATTTAAATTCCAAGTTTTGGACGTTATTGGACAAAAGGAAGTTGTCTTCAATACTCCAGAAGAAATATACGACATGTTAGCTCTAATAGGAACTCCAGGGAGATTTGTAGTCAAGAACATTTACAAGAAAACTGACGGTGATATTGCAGCGACCACTAGCACTCAGAGACTAAGTTTAATGGCAGGAAGATACGTAGGAAAGGATGACCCTGTTATGATAGTTCGTGCTCAGCATGGATTGCCGGCTGTAGGCGAAGTTCTCGAACCGTTTGCGTTTCCACACTTGGTTGAAGGTTGGATGAGAGGAAGTCACAACGGTCCTTTCATGCCTTGTTCAGTCAAGGATGCCACACCCTCGAGATTTGACGGACCCCCACGTGTCATAGGATTAGGCTTCCAGATAAAGAACGGTATGCTCGTCGGACCTAGAGACATGCTAGCAGACATTAGTTTTGACAGAGCTAGACAAAAATCAAACGAGATAGCGGATTTCCTAAGACAGCACGGTCCATTCGAACCTCACAGACTATCGCCAGACTCGATGGAGTACACAACCTTGCCTGATGTCCTTAAGAAAGTTGAGAGCAAGCTAAAGGATGAAAATAAGAGCAAGAAAAAGTAATAATCTTCAGGATACACGATGTTAAAGCCTCCTTTACTAATTGTAAATCTAAAAGAATATGATGAGGTTCTGGGAGACAGGCCTATAACATTTGCAAAGGTCGCAAGAAAGCTTCTTGACAAGTACAAAGTAAATATTCTGATTGCTCCGCCTGACCCGATGATTGACAACATTTCCCAGATCACCCTGACTATTTCTCAACACATGGAACCTTACGAGCCCGGAGCCCACACAGGAGCTTTGCTGGCTAAAGAAGTAAAGGAACTAGGTGCGATTGGTTCGTTGATAAACCACTCTGAGAAAAGAATTCCTGTCGAGGACATCAAGAAATGCGTTGACCTGTGCAAAGAATATGACCTTGTATCCATCGTCTGCGCGCAGAACAGCAAGGAGGCAGGGGAACTCGCTAAGTTCAATCCAGATTTCATTGCTGTCGAACCGCCGGAATTGATAGGTGGAGACGTCTCTGTCTCGACCGCAGAGCCAGAGATTATTAGAAATACTGTTAACGAGGTTAATAAAAATTCCTCAAGAACATATGTTCTTTGCGGAGCAGGCGTCAAGACCAGAGACGATGTTAAGAAAGCAATCGAGTTAGGAGCAAAAGGTGTTCTGGTAGCATCAGGAGTTGTGAAGGCCCCCAGTGTTGAAAAGGCCATGGAAGATTTGATAAAGGGAATGAAATAATGAAATTCAATATAAATAAATTCCAGGGCAAAAAAACATTATTCAAAGTTAAAGATATGATTAAAGACGAAAAAAATATTTACAAGAATATCAAAGGACATGAAAACGAGATTAATGACATCCTGATTGATCTGCCTGACGAGAAAACAGGATTTCAAGAGCATGTTGTTTGCATGAATACACTTTATCCTGGCAAGGTTAACGGTGAATTCAAGATGATGAGAGGTCATTCTCACAATGTTGAAGAAGTTTACATATTGCTCAAAGGAAAAGGTTATATAATTCTTGATGGCAAAAAGGTTCCAGTCAAGAAAGGGGATTTAATTACAATACCTAAGAATGTTTGGCATCGAACCGTCAACAACGGAAAAGAAAAATTAGTATTTCTCACAATCTTTGAAAAGCATGAAGCAAGTCATCTGAAAAGTTATTAAACCTATGCAAGGGATTTAAATCTTTTACTTTTTAGTTTTAATAATATGAAAAAAATTGAAATAACTCCTGAAATTTTATGGAAAAAATACATTCAAGCACGTCCAGATTCGATTGAAAGAGCTGGTTATGGTACTTGGCATCATATTATAGGACCAGAGTTTCAGTACGAAGCACGATGTGAAGAAAATTATTGTCATCTTTCAGTTGAATATGTAGGCAAATTTCCTGATATAATGGGTGTGCTTTCA
Organism: uncultured archaeon; assembly: GCA_964353745.1. Taxonomy (GTDB): domain Archaea; phylum Aenigmatarchaeota; class Aenigmatarchaeia; order Aenigmatarchaeales; family Aenigmatarchaeaceae; genus CS1-C013. The sequence goes on along the minus strand of CAYGWD010000032.1, from coordinate 3,117 downwards.
AAAATAGAAGACAAAATAACAGAAGAACGGCCCCAGGAGTTTAGAAAGTCAAACATTAAAGACTCTAAAGATGTTAAAGCTTTCTTTGATTTAATAGACAGGCTGAATGAAGAAGCTAGAGACCGATTCAATAAAACAAAAGAGGATATACCTGAATATAGAGAGTTAATGGAAATTAACAAAAAATGGATTGACCAAATTTTAAAACCTTTATTTTCATATGACAAGCCTCTTGTAAGGTCAATACCTTGTGCAGAACTTAGATTTCATCCATTTATTTATCTTTTTCCTGACGAAGGTTATAATAAATGGATAACCCAATTAAAATTTACTGAATTCTTAAAAAAACTAAGAACACCAGCTACAAGTTTTCCTGAAATTGGAGACTCTATTAGTTATAGTTTATACACCAAGTTTTCAGGAAATTTTGATGGTGTTAATGCTGAGCGTAGCTTGGGCTTAGAATATAAAGATGGTGTGTTCAATTTATCATCAGATGAGAAACAACAAGAATCAAAATCTGTTAATTTTAAGATAAATGCTTTGGGAAACATGGTTCCTGTCAAGAAATAAATAGTTTAGTATTTTGTTAAGCATTTAAATCTTTCTTTTTAATTATTAGTAAGTGATAAAATGGTTCTCCCAACTTATTCGTTATTAAGACAGCAAGAGAAAGAATTTAGAGTAAAACATGTGAAAGACTGTATGGAAGAAATAGCCTTGAGGCTGTTGTTATCAATTGGCGAACTTCATGGTTATAAATTCAAAAAGTATCTTGAAGATAGAAATAATTTTTCAGTATATGTAAGTCCTTCTGAGGCTTATCCAATATTATGGTCTTTAGAAAAAAGAGGTATAATTAATTCGAAAATGGAGAAAGTTGGTGGAAGAAAAAGGGTTGTATACAGCCAAATCCCATTTATAACAAGAAATTACTTGGAAGCAAAAAGAAATGTAGAAAATAGGAATAGAGCAAAAATAAACAAAATAGGCGGAGAATCTTTAAGTTTTCAATTTGCTGCACCAATGATTATAGAAGTAAAAGAAGAGCAAAAAACAGAATCTTAACCTTTTTATACCAATTCTTAAATTATTAGATTATGAAAGACTCATTCAAAATAGGAATCTGCTTCGGCTTGACATCGGGGATAATCACGACCCTAGGCTTGATGGTCGGTCTTCATTCCGGTACTCATTCGGCCTTGGCAGTCATAGGAGGCGTCCTGACAATAGCGATAGCAGACGCGTTCTCCGATGCCTTGGGCATGCATATCTCCCAAGAGTCTGAGGGTCATAGAACAACAAAAGAAGTGTGGGAATCAACTTCATCTACTTTTTTCGCAAAGCTTGTTTTTGCATTGACATTTGTTATTCCTGTTTTGCTGTTTTACAATTCTCTTGGGACAGCCATGATTATTAGCATAGCTTGGGGTCTGTTAGGCATAGGAATTCTCAGCTTTATAATTGCTGGAGAAAAGAAAAAAAAGGTATGGAATGTCATCACCGAGCATGTTGGTATAACCTTGGTAGTTATAGTCATAGCTCATTTTGCTGGAGACCTTATAGCACTGACATTTCACTAGTTTTCTAATTTAATAGAAGAATATTAGGTTTTATTGGCAAAACGCCTTAAAATCTCATTGTTTATGGAGTGTTATGTTGTGTTGGGAGCAGAATGAGGATGAAGTTGGAATGAAAGAGAAGTTATGATAATCATAATTAAAGAATAAAAGAAAAAGACAAAATTAAAATTATTGTTATTAATCCGATTAACAAGATACTTTTCATATCATAAATTTACAAACCTTAACATAAAAACCTATCAAAAAACAGTCAAATCTGACCGAAAATCAGCCTATTTCGTAATGATAATTTGTCCTAGAATTCAGAGGTTGCCGAGAGATTCACTAGGTCAAAGTTGGGATTTCCGAGTTTGGTTCTGGTTTTAAATCTTTTTGCTTCTTATTAATTTAATAGCGATTATATGGCAATGAGATTTGTTAGAAAAGAATACAAAAAGGGTAAAAAAGTTGATGGTACGGTTGTTGTTGGATATAGAGGTAAGGATGATGAGAAAGTTTCTTATACTTTACTTGATGATAGTCCAAATTCTCATAAATTTTTAACTCAACACGACATTTTTCCAATAGTAGTTTCTGTTAGTAGAGTTAAACTTCAGGAAACAAAGAAAGGTCTGACCCCTGCGTTAGAGAGCTTGGAAATATATTCTACGGATGAGTTGAAAGAAATGGTAGAAGAAACTATGAAGAAAACTAGAGAAAGATTTGAGAAAGAAGGACGCCTTGAAGATTATGAAAATAGCGAATATAGAACTAAGCAAGAACTATTTGAAGCTTACAAAATGTTTAATATAGCTTTCGGAAGACAAAATCCGAAAACCAATAACCAAACTTGCTAAAAACAAGGCAAAAACAATCAAATTCTGCCCATTTCTAACATCATCCAAGCAATTAGAATTCCGAGATATACCGGTATAAGGATGGTGTTATTTTCATATAAGGTGATACAAGATACAAGTCAGAAATTCTCATATATCTAATACACAATGCTCAATTCAAACCAGTTCCAAAAGGCTATCTGAAGAATCATAATTATTAAGAATATTATCAAAACATTTTTGGAATTGCTTTTTAATGACCAGCTTTCCAATTTCTTCTTTCTGATTGCACCGTTTATATGGTATACAACAAAAGAAATCAACGGTGAGAACAATAATGCAATTAAAATCATATAAGGGTATAACCAGAGTTGGGTTCCGAAAAGTCACCATTGCAACTGGGGGCCCATGCATCCTGTACCTGGTTCACAACCAGCATATTTTAAAATCCATCCTAAATCCATAATTAATTATTACAAAATTGTCTTAAAAAAGTATTGTTAGGTATCAGAATCACCTTATTTTCATATAAGACAGAGAAATTAAGCAATATTATTTCTTGAATTTTTCCAAGGCCATGTTGTGCGATTGTACGTAGTTGTTTATCAATATTTTCCAGTCAGCTAAGGATGCTAGGTCTTTGGCATTGGCTTTCTTTGGTATCCTCTCATTCCTGCTCATTGTGACAATGCTCCATAGCATCTCATACAATTTTTCAT
>CAYGWD010000031.1:0-9372 GCA_964353745.1 uncultured archaeon | reverse complement strand
GGCGTTCCCATCTTAACTATTGTTCCAGAAGACTCGTCTATACCAAAGTCGATAAAGAGCAGAAGGCCTGTCGTTCATCACAAGCCTAAAAGCGGCGCAGCCATAGCCTTCAACAAGTTGGCGGCCAAGATATCAGGAGAACCTTTCATAGAAGAAATGAGAAAGGAAAGAAGCTGGTTTGACAGACTGACCTTCTGGTTCAGATGATCAGTCTTTTATAACGTTCCTGAAAAACTCGCTCGTTGCCTTTCTGAATTTTTCGTGCTTTCTTTCTGTTATGGCTATTATATCTTCGAAGAATAGGCAAGGCACTACAATGATAATAAAGTACAATAATATTCCTAATCCTAGTGAAGAAGCTATGTAACCCTTTGAGATCTGAATGTTAAAGTTTACAGAGTAAGCATTTAGGCTCAAGGGGTAAAAGAGAGCAACTCCTCCATTAATTATCCCTATTCCGTTTCCAAATTCTGAACTAAACAAGTCTAGGAAAAGATGGCTGGAGAAGAATATGAGTAAGAGAAAAAAGAAGCCTTTTATGTAACGATTCAGCCTGAAGTGAAATGCCAAATAAAGCAGCAACAACGGTAATAATATAGTTATGAATACGTTGTGAAGAGTTGCTCTTTCTATTCCAATGAAATGGTCCATATCCAATAAGACTGTTAGAGAGGCAGCTGCTATCGTTGTTTTTATTTTGTGTTTCATACTAACTCTGGCTGCCAAAACAGCAATTATTGGAAACACGAAGTGAAACAGGCTGTCCATATTAATATTTTGTTCTTGTTTATTAATCTAGTCCAAAGTTATCTATGTAGGTTTTTATACCAATCAACCATGTTTTTAAATTCAAGATTAAAATTGCATTGTGGATAGAAGCCAAGCTTTTTACGGGCGTGTTCAATAGCAAAAACTCTATTGGTAAGTGCAACATCAAAATATTCACGTTTATTCATTAAGGTCGCTGCTAGTTTTGTAAACCACATAGGAACTTTTCTTGGTTTTTTGCCCAGCAGTCTGACCGTCTTGGCAAAGAGCTCCATGATTTTTACAGGCTTGGGATCCGCGATGTTGTAGATGCCTTGGCCTTTTTTTATTCCCATTGTTATAACAGTGCTAACATCTTTCACATGAACCAATTGTATGTAATGATCAGTTACAGGAATAAAGCCCCACTTTAGCAAATCCATACCATATTTCCACCAAGGAGAATTAATGCCGTATACTAAAGTTGGACGAAACATGAGGCTGGGAAGACCTGATGCCAAGATGAGCTTTTCTGCTTGCAGTTTAGACGCACCATACGGATTGTTTGGTCTGCACTCGTATTTCTCATCAGCTATTCCCTTAACCGGACCGTACACGTCTGCTGAAGAGGTGTATATTATCTTTTCAACATCCCTGCAAGATTCCAATATATTTTTCGTAGTCTGTAGATTATATAGAAAATTCTCTTTCGGGTTTAGGCTTATAGCGCCGATCATGTGTACTAGGGTGTCAACGTCTTTTGAGATTCCTTTCAGTGTTTCTAATTTTACAGCGTCTCCTTTGAAAACCTCTAGTTTTGAAGAGAAAACATCGGCTTTTTTCTCATCCCTCGCAAGCAGCCTTATATCATAACCCCTTTCAAGCATTTCCTTTACAACGTATTGACCGATAAAGCCTGTCCCGCCCGTTATCAGTATCATTATTATCAATAATTATTTAAGACGATGCCAATAAATAATAACATGAAAAGTCAAATTTCTAGAATAAAGTTTTATGCATCTTTCATTATTCTCTCATTTGTTCTGAACACTTTGATAGAGGCCATGGTCATATGGCTCGGCATAGTCAACTACACTGTTGAACCACAATTCTTGGGGATAGCATGGTTCACTTATCTGATATATCCTTTTTGGACGCTCACGTCTTACTTGGGCGGCAATTTCCTGAGCAGAAAGACCAAGGTAAACAGATATATTTTTTATTTTATCATAGGCGCTCTCTTTGCCTTTAGTTTCGACCTTTATTTCACCAGTGTGAATTTCTACTTCTACAGGTTCAATTCTATCCTACGCATAGGTTTAGTTCCTATAGAAGACTTTTTTGCAGTGGGTTTGATGATGGCCGTATCTGTCGTCGTTTCAGACTATTTGACGAAGAAAATTGTTAAATAGTTTAATATATTTCCATCTCAAATGCGATAATCGGTTTTTCTAGTTTCCAGTTCTCTAAGACTCTAGGATGAATTTCACCGAAGAATCCTACTTCTTTTCCATCAACCATTATTTTCCCGCATCTCGACTCTATGAAACTCGGGTGACTATATTCCTTTATATCATACTTATAGCCCATGGAATTCAGAATAGATTCTACCACTGACCTCATTTCTGTCAGGTTGGCACTATCGTACGATACGGCAGCAGCCAATTTCTTGGCCTGTTTTGTTTTTGTTTCCTGGCTCTCATCAATAGTCAACGTATCTCCGAGTTCGAATATTTTCTGCGGATAGTCCCTATGCTTGTTTGACGTTAGAACTTTTAGCAGGTTAGGCAGCAACCATGTCCTGCATATGTTATATTCGTTGGAAATAGGATTCATTATTTCTACGGCCTCGCCCTCTGTGTTCATCTTAGAAAAATTGTTTTCCTTGTTTGTTAGAACGAAGTTTAACACCTCTTGGAAACCTAGACCTGTCACTATCTCTCTTGTTTTCCTGTATAATTTTTCTATTACAGCCTCTTCACCGATCGTTGCTATCCTAGGCAGAACTGGCTCGATGTTATTATAACCGTAACCAATAGCAGCATCTTCTATTATGTCGACCGAATGAAGAATGTCAGAACGATATGCTGGTACACCTATTATTACTTTTCCGCCTTTCATTTTTTTGACAGCATACCTCATCTTCTCCAGTATCTCGACTATCTGATTCTCGTTCAGCCCTATGCCTAGTAGTTTGTCTACGTTGTCCATGTTTATTGTGAACTCTGTAGGCTCTAGCTGTGGTGTCAGCTTGCCGCTCACCTTTACGCTAAATATTTTTCCGCATCTCTCAACGATGTTACAAACTAAGATGTTCAACGCCTGGTTCACAGCCTTTTCGTCTGTTCCCGTCACGTCTATGAAAAGATTCTTTGTATTTTCCGTGACCTTTGTCCTTTCAGAGTTTATGATGGGAGGAAAGCTTATGACACCTTCTTTGTCATAGATCATCGGATAGACTTCCTTGACAAGATTTGCATAATCAATTCCCTTTGGATGTTTTTCCAGTATTTCCTTTACGTTCATCTCTTGATTCATGTTCAAGGGAACGAATTTTTCGTCACGAACGTCAGTATAGACAAGTGGTGAGACTATTTTATCAAAATCATGGACTCCTATTGCAACCTTTTTCCTGTTCCTACCTATTGTCGCGTGCAATTTTTCCTGGACCTGCATCAAGCTTTTGACCAGGTAGTCTGACAGAACAACATCCTTCACTATACCGCAGGCTATGTAAGGTCTGACTTCAGTTTTCTCTTTTTTTAATGTTACACCAGATTCTGAGACATCATATTTTTTGATTCCGGTTTCAATTCCTAGGAAACCTTTCATCTCTCTTGCTATTCCTTCCACAGAGAACATGTCTGGCCTGTCAGGGTTGAGTTCGCACTCTATTTTATCGCCATCGAACTTTGTTTCAAACTTTAACAAGAATAAAGTATCTTCTATTTCCTCGTCTTTTAATTCCTTCCCTAGCAAATTCAACAAATCGTTTTTACTTATCTCTATTACAACCATTCAATCACTTTAAAATTTTGATTATACCTTTTGTTCCTGTAGCATCAACTTCAACTAAGTCTCTATCTTTAAAGACTTTGGTAGCTATTTTCGTTCCTGTTATGCAGGGTATTCCAAATTCTCTGCTTACTATTGCAGCGTGGCATAACATTCCTCCCTCATTTGTAACAATCGCAGAACATTTTTCTATTGCAGGTATAAAGTTAGGAGTAGTCATTGTTGCAATTATTATATCGCCCTTATTAACTTTGTTCATATCTTCATTTACTAAAACTATCTTTACCAACCCATTCACTTTCCCTCTAGAAGCGATAGTTCCTTCAATTATTTTTGGTTTTTCTCTGTCTTCTATTTCTATTAGTTTCTTATAACTTTCTCCAGAGTAAATTCTTAATTCCTTATTAATCATTATCATAGCGAAACCTTCTTTTCTTTCTTTAATCAGTGATGCATTTGCTTTTTCGCTTCTTCTTAAAAGTTCAATTGTTTCATTATGAGTCAAGAAAATAATATCTTCATATTTAATGCCAAGTCTGTTTGCTATTTCTGCTATTAATCTTCTTACGTGTTCATTTACAATAAAAAATATTTCAAGCCTGTAAGTTCTAAGATGTAAATAGTCTCTAAGGGTTTTTGCTAGACTGATAAAATCTGGTGTAGCATCTAATTCTTTAAGTGTTTCTACAAATTTATTTTCCATTCTTGCTCTTTCATTGTCTATACCATTCTTTTTCTTATTACAATCTTCTAGTAAGATGTTCTTTAATCTTTGAATGACATCGCTAACCATATAAATTTCACCGCTATAATAATGAGGTTTCATCCAGCCGAATCTTTCTACGTATGATGTTATCATGCTCCATACAGGCGGAGCCAATTTGGGCAGCTTTTTTTCAATTTCTTCTTCTGAGAAACTGAATAATTTATTTACATCCTTTGACGCTTGGATTTCAGAACCTATTGAAATTAACTCCTTCATATTCTCTACTAGTGGATTTTCTTTGCTCGGAACGGAGAGGTTAGCCTTATAGTTGCTAAACAATTCTATCTTATTGTGGTTCTTTAACAGCTTTTTCAGCTCCTCATCTAAAATAGGTTCTAAGGCATTTTGACATGAGATAACAGTAGTTAGATAAGAAGCCATTCTTTCTGCTTCTCTCGTGTAACCAAGAAATAAATCTAACAATTCTTCATTAGACATTTTATGAAAATCTCGTATCTTTCCAATGCTTTTTGAAATTTTTAAGAAAATTTCACATTGACTATAACATCTTTCTGCATGTTCTTTTAAGTATATAGAACCATTTTTTTTCGTTCTTTCAATTATCTTGGAAGTTAGATTGTTCCATTCGTCAATATCAAAATATAAATCAAGACCGATTTTTTGAAAGTTCTTGAATTCATAGTCTATATCTGTAGCATCCTTGATCAATTCTTTTTTCAAACCAGCTATTATAAAACCTACGAATAGCGGTGGATGTTTTCTTTCTACAATTTTTACCCAGTTTACTTTTTGTTTAAAAGTCATTTATGTCACAACCCTGTCGGCGAATCTATGAAAACGGTTTTCAAACCAAATTTCTTTTTCAGTAACGGACCCAAGGCCTTGACGCCTAGCGTCTCTGTTTTGTAGTGTCCTGCGAATATGACATTCATTCTTCCCTCTTCAGAATCATCGTAATAACCGTGGGAGGTCTCTCCAGTGATGAACAAGTCTGCCTTCTTCTTTATTGCCTCAAGAACATCTGGAGCTCCGTAACCCGAGACAACAGCTATTTTTTTGATTTTACTTTTGCCGAACTTTAAAACCTTGCACTTTGTATCTAATTTCTTATTTAATTCTTTAACTATCGAGTCAAGGCTTCTTACTTCTTCCAAATAACCCAAGTAACCTACGCCGCCAAAGAGTTCTTTTGGTTTTGCGTTTAACAGTCTAAAGATTTCAGCATTGTTTCCGTACTTGATATGCTTGTCCAAAGGCAGATGAACAGCGTAGACTGATATTTTGTTTTTCTTAAGAAAATTTACCCTGTCTTTGGTTACGTTGGAAACATCTCTCAGGTTCTTCCAGAACAAACCGTGGTGAGCAATTACTAGATCGCACTTTAATTTCTTGGCTTTTTTAAAAACGTCCATGCACGCGTCTGTTGCTAAACCGACTTTATTTATATTGTCAGATGCTCTGACCTGCAAGCCATTCTTGGATTTGTCCTTTATGCTTTTGACTTTCAATTCCTTGTTCAAAAATTTGACAATTGTGTTTATCTTTGTCATCATTCCACTCCTGCATCCCTTAGTATTTTCCTATGATCAAAACCAATTCTCTTCGGCAGTTTTTTAAAGAATCTGACTTCAGTCGACTCAAAGTTGGGTTTTATTTTGCCTCCAAGTGCTTTGCATATAAAAGAATGATCAATCGATCTTCTTCCTGGAACTCTGCCAGGTTCGTCATAATATCCCAAATATTTTACAATTTTAACTTTTAATCCTGTCTCTTCTTTAACTTCTCTTTTTACCGATTCCATTAATCTCTCCTTAAACATAACGGCACCTCCTGGCAGTATCCAAGAACCTTTGCAAGGTTCAATCTTCCTGTGTATCAGTAAAATCCCTCTTTTATCTTTTACTATTCCATTGACAGTAACTTTTGGGAAAACTTTTACTATTTTTTCATAAGTCTTCTTTGAGAATGGTTCAAATTTACCTTTCATAGCATCACAATTTTTTTATTCCTCAACCACTCTAGGTCTTCCGAGTAGAGCATTCTGACATCGTTTACGCCTAAGGCAATCATGGCTAATCTGCTTATTCCTAATCCCCAGGCCAGCACTTGGCATTTCTCTATGCCCAGCGGTCTTAACAACTCAGGTCTGAACATACCTCCAGGCATCGCTTCTATCCAACCTAGAAGAGGATGCTTAACAAAACATTGACAAGAAGGTTCGGTGAAAGGGAAGTAGGTAGGTTGGAACTTGATATCTTTTATTCCCATTGCTTCTGCTATCTCTTTGAAGAATCCAAACAGGTGTCTTAAGGTAAGGTTCTCTCCAACAACTATGCCTTCGCACTGATAGAATTCCATCAAGTGTTGCGCATCTATGACATCAGGTCTGAAGTTTCTGTCTATTGTAAAATATTTTCCAGGTTTGTCACCGAACTTGAACAATGTCCTTGCTGAAACAGCTGTTGTGTGCGACCTCATTATCAGTCTTGAAGCGTTTTCCTTGCTCCATATTCCGCCCCATCCGCTGCTTTCGGTCACCCATCCTCCTTCATGTGTTGCCTTGACTTTTGCAACCAAGTTTTCATCAGGCAAGTTTCCTGTAGTTGGCTTTTTCAAATAAAATAAATCATGTATGTCTTTGGAAGGATGATCCTGCGGCGTGAACAATGCATCACAGTTCCAGAATGAGGTCTCAACCAAAGGACCCTTCATCTCTTGGAATCCCAATCCTATTAATTTCTCTCTTACATCCTCTACGAATTGAATGAAAGGTTGCTTTTTCCCAGCGTAGATTCTTGGTGCAGGTGCGTTTACGTCATACTTTCTAAAGGTTCTATTTTTCCAATCTCCGCTCATTATCATGTCAGGTGTAAGTTGAGCGATATCTCCTGTTTTATCTGCGTTAATTTCTGGTTCAACTTTCTTCCTGCGGAACAATCTTTCACAAAGAGATGGTTTCTTTTCTTGTTTAATCTCTTTTGCTTCCTTAACCAAGCTCCTGCCGAGCAGAATTTTTATCATCTCAGGTTCTGTATCACCTTTTTTATCTATCTCTTCCATTGATTTTTCCAAGGCAGTCTTCTCTGCTTTCCTACCGTTATCTGTTACCTTGACAATGCTATTCTCTATTGTTATCCATCCGTTTTTTCTTGCCCAGCCTATTGCTATCTGCGAATTAGGAAGTTTGATAATCTCTTCAAACGACTTTTCATTTCCTATAAATCTCAACAGCTGTTTTTCTGGCAAACCGTTCTTAAGATATTCTTTTCCTTCATCAGTTAGTACGTACATATCAACACTTGTAGACAAATTTATCTATCAAATCTTTTGCTTTCTCCCTTTTCTTTTGGTGTTCCTTTAAGAAACCGTTAATCTTTTCAATAAGAATTGCTTTAAGCTCTCCGGTTAGCAACTTACCAGACTTGTAATCCTCTCTGATTTTCTTTAGTTTGGCATCGTCCTCTTCAAAAAATGTTAGCCACTGAAAAGAAACATCAACGTCAGGATTCCCGCCCTTCTTCCTTTGCTCTTCAACTGTCGCTTGTCCACCAGAAAAAGCATATTTGTTTATTTTTGTTCTTACAATTTCCGGAGAGTCTGTGGTAAAAATCGCTGTCTGCTCTTCTGATGCTGACATCTTTCCCTGTTCCATCATTCCTTTGAGTCCAGGCAAGAATGAGCAATGAATAACAGCTGGTTTGTAATAGCCTAGTTTTGGCAAGACATCTCTTGCTATTCTGAAATGGGCGTCTTGATCTATTGCAAAAGGAATTAAGCATGGAACATTTTTTCCTTTTATTACTGAAGGCAAGAATGCGGGTACTGACTGCATTGCTGTATAAAATATAGAACCTATATTAGTTTCATTTGAAAAGCCAAAGACAGCCTTTGCAGTAGAGAATGTTATTTTCTTAGCCACTTTGCATGCTTGTTTGTACATTAAATTTGCGTGGACAGTATCGATTATGAAATGAGTTTTCTTAGGGTCGAAACCAAGGGCTATGACATCCAGCATGTTTTCCCTTGTAAATTTCTCTGTATCATCCAGCGTCATGTCCTCTTTAAAGAAGAACTTCTCCTCGTCTGGAAACTGGAACCATAGTTCCGCGTCAAACTTGTCTTGCAGCCATTTTGTAAATAACCAAGGCACAAGATGGCCCATGTGAATAGGGCCTGATGGAGCTCTACCAGTGTACAAGAAGAATTTATTTCCCTTCTCATATTGGTCCAGTATCCAGTCCATATCTCTGTGAGAGAAAAATATTTTTCTTCTAAGCATGTAGTGCAATTCTTTTGTGTGTTTTTTGATTCTGTTCAAGAGCTCTTCTGTAACTGGTTTTGTCCCAAACTCTTTTATCAGCTTATCATAATCTATATTGCCACGGACTTCCCATGGAGTTACAACCATTTTTTCGTCTGCCATCTACTCACCCTTAACAAATAGATAACTTTTTTTAGACTTATTAATATTGCTAGAAGCAGAAAAAACTGCTAAATAAATTGGAACAGGTCCCATCCCATCTAATCGCCTAAATATTGTTGATATTAAAATAATATAAATTTAACTTAGTCAAATTCTCTAATCAGATTATCTGCATATTTTTTATAGTCTTCATTAGTTAAAAGATAGTCGACTGTGTTTATCTTCTCTCCTGTTAGCCTGTAATAGTCCTTGTCAGATATAACTCTTATTTCATATTCACTTTTTCTTGGGTAGTATATGTGATTAGCTTCGTGAATCATAACGTATAAATCAGGATCAGAAACATGAAGATCGTCCAGATATTTGCTTATTAGAATGAGGTCATCACCGTTCGTTGCGCCCTTGATGTTTGGAGGCATATCAACATTCCTACACACGGTAACGTCTTTTTTATAGCCTC
>CAYGWD010000030.1:0-9570 GCA_964353745.1 uncultured archaeon | reverse complement strand
TTACTCGCTCAGTTTTTTAAACCTTAACATTCCCTTTATTTTGTCCTCATTCAAACCTTTTTGCTTGAATATAATGTGTTGCAGCCTCTTTAATGCATCGTCAGACGCTGTTCTCAGGTCCCACGCGTATGATTTGCTCACGAATATGCCCTTGTCTGTTAACAGCCTGGTCCTTATCGAATATTTTATCTTTCCTGTCTTGTCATACCTTTTAACATGGAGGAAGAATGACTGCGGTTTATAGATTTTAGCAACTTTTTGCAGCATGTCTCTTATCATTCTGTCAACAGTTGAAACAATGAATTCGTCTTCGTCAACCAGACCAACTATCTGATAGTAGACGCCTTTCTGTTCTAGGCTTGATACATATACTTCCAACAAATCCTTCTCGGTTATCATGCCGACAGGAAATTGATTTTCTACTATTATCACTCCGTCGCTTCTGTATTTGTCCATTAGATTTACTATCTCGTTGAGGGTCGCTTTTCTATCAGCTATCACAGGAGAATCATTCACTATCGTTGAAACAGGTATTTTCATGAAGGTCTCTTTTTCAGCTGCCATTGAGTAGAAGTTTATTCTGTCCACTGGTTTAACAGCCTTTAACAAATCGAAGATAGTCACAATGCCCAACAGTTTCTTGTTCTTGTCTATAACAGGCAATCGCGAGATGTTCTTTTCCCTCATGAGGTATCTCACTCTTCCTATGTCGTCGTCATCAGTTATTATCTCCGGGATGGACATTATGGTCTCTGCTGTCGTCTGCCTGAACTCTTTCATTCCAGAAGCTGCCTTGATTATGTCTGACATAGAGACGATTCCAACAACCTTCCCATTGTCAACAACTGGAAGAGCTCGCAGTCCTGTCTTCAGTATGAGTTTTGCTGCCTCGTTTATCTGACTATCAGAAGAAAGGTGCGGAGGAGGAAAGCTCATGATAGAGCTGACTTTCATCTTTTCAGGATTATGAAATCCTTTCTTAGCTAATTCTTTGGTGTAGATTATGCCCTTTAGTTTTTTGTCATCGCAAACCAGAACTTGCCTTAGGTTGTATTTTTCGAACAATGAAATTAACTTGGTTATGCTCTCCTCAGGTCCTACAGAAATAAAATTTCTTGTCATTATGTCGCTTACATTCAAAGAACCACCTATAAAATTATACTCTTTGGTTTTATATATAAACATGAAGTAGATAATTAATTTTATGATTCATGACATATGCATAGTTGGTGCTGGTCTTGGAGGTCTTTTTGCGGCAAAAGAACTCTCAGAAAATGGCATACGACCATTGGTCTTAGAAAGAAATAAAAATGTCACAGATGCTGCTTGTGGAGAACTTGTTGGCGGAGACACTCTGAAGATATTAGAGATATCAAAAGACTCAGAAATTGTAAGCAACAAAATACACAGAGGCGAGTTTATAAGTCTGGATAGCGGAAAGAAGATGGAATTTCCAGAAAAATTAATAAGGGAATTTTATCTTCTTGACAGCTCCTTACTAAAGGAACATCTTAAAGAGGTTGCCGAAAGCAACGGAGCAACGTTTAAGTTCAAAAGTAATGTTGTAAATGTTATAAAATCTAAAGGTTCTATTCGAGGAGTGAAAACTGTTAAAAATGATTACAAATCGAACATCACTGTTGGGACAGATGGTTCAAGATCAATAATCTCTAAAAAGGGCGGATTTGATTTCGATAATCTGAAAGACTTGCCTGCTGTAAGATTCAAACTCAAAAATTGCAAAGGAGTGGACTCGGATTGCATGTGCTTCTACCTTGGTAGAAAGATCGGTATAGGATATTTGTGGTTGTATCCAAGAAGCAGGACTGAAGCCAATCTTGGCATAAGCTCAATCAATTCAAGAAATATGGTTAACATTCTCACAGATTTCATCAAAAATAAACCAGAACTTAGACATTCTAGAATTGTCAACAGTAGTGGCGATACAGTGTCTTACAGTGGATTAATTCCAAGATTTGTTGGTAACGGTGTTTTATTGGTTGGGGAATCAGCTGGTCAGGTTAGTAATTTGGTAGGTGGCGGAGTAGAGACCACACTAATTGGGGCAAAAATGGCAAGCCAAGTGATAATCAAAGCAGTTGAATCGCACAAATACTCCGAAGAATATCTTAAAGAATACGAAGAAAATTACAGGAACAGTGATACTGGCATAGATGTGCAAAACACCGCCAAATATTTGTCAAAAATTATTGAATTTTCTAAGAAAACGGATTTATTCGTTTATATAGAGGAAATAATTGAAAGTGTTGAACCAAACTTTATAGGTGATATCGTTAGAGGTAAATTTTCAAGGATAATGATTCTTAAAGAATTGTTGAAACACCCTTTGCTTATTAGATTCTTAGAGCAGCTATCTTGAGAAACATACTGAAAGCACGGATTGCGAATAACTTTAAGGACTCAGGTAAGTAATGGAAGTCTCAAAAGAACTACTTCAGGTGGTAAAATAATATTAAATAATAAACAATCACTTATATTAAAAGTATGGAGTGGCACGTTTGGGAATTTCCTGACAACATAAGAGTTTATTTTGATTCTAACTTCAGACAGTTGCTTTATAATAAATTAATAGAAATTTGCAAAACAAGGATTGAAATTGCTAGAAGACTAGAAACTAATAAAGAAACTGTAAGAAGAAGTTTATTTTTAGGCTATAGAAATAATAAGAAGGCATATACCTCAGTAAAAATAATTAAAAAGATAATTAAAGTTTTTGGTAAAGAAATGGGAAAAAAATTAGTAGAAAGTTTTGATGCCAATATAATGTTTTATAGATCGTGGAATGGCTGGAACGTTAAAGATTCAATACTACCAATAAAAGAAAATCCAAAATTATATTCCATTGTTTTTCACATATTAGGGGATGGAAATGCTAGCATCAGACATTCTCCATTTTACTCAAACAAATGTAAAGAATTAATAAACGAATTTGCAAATAATCTTCAACTTTTCGGTGACGTAGAAATTAGAACAGAGAATAGAGAAGACGGCCTCATAAAAATCTATTTCCCCAAAGCTATTTCTGATATATTAAAGCATATTCTTAAGGTGAATTTCACTTTTCCAGAAAATCTGCCTGAAAGAATTTTTCAGGCTTCGAATGGATGCAAAGTTTCTGCAATCAAGGCCTTTGTAGATGATGAAGGCAGTATATCTTCTTCGTTTTGTATAACACAAAAATCAAGCAATCTTCTAAAGCAATTTAAAGAGCTTCTAGGTTCAATTGGTGTAGAATCTGGTAAAGTGTGCGTAAACAATAATGTTCATAAACTCTACATATTAAAAAGAAGCTACAAAAAATTTGACAGTATGATAAAATTAACACATGTAAACAAGAGACAACTTTTAACAAAAAAGATTATGGAGAAAGATATGTTATTTGGTAGTAGGTCGTATCGTTTTCATTATCAACAACGGCCCACAACATATTAGCACGAATATTATGTGCTAGTCTTACAGCACGAGATAGTTCTTGAAAACTGCATGCATAGTCTTCGACAACACAGAATACAATCCAACGCGTGTGTTCATGCGGCGCCTTGGGACCTTTTTTAATGGGTTTTACTCCTCTTTCATAAACTCTAAAGTCGCAACCGAATTTGAAACCGGTTCTTACCGGCAGTCCTCTTTCCCTGAGGTCCCTATAAACAGCATACCTTATGCTAAACCTATTGTCTATTTTCAGGCAATACTTGAAAAATTCTTGAAAAGACAACTTCTTCTTGTTCTTTGAGATTTCAATCTTTTGTCTCTCTAATAACAAAGCAGCCTCTATTAAGGATAATTCCAGTCTGTCTTCAAAGAAGTCCCCATACCATCCATTTTCAAAAATTTCATTAGCTTCATTTTTATCCCAGATTATTACCCTTTCTTCTTGTAATTCTGCCTTTACCATAAAAACACTTTATACTTACCTTATTTAAAAGTTCACCAGACTTCATCTTCTGTTGCAGAAAAATCCTTTCTTTTCTTGAAAGCTTTGAGTATATCTTTATGTAATTTTAGTGTTCTTTTCAAACCACCGTTATCAATTTCTCTTGCCTTCTTTGTGAAGAACCCTTTTGATAATTCATTACCTCTACTTTCTGCTGCAAAACTAATGAATTCTCCTAGCGGAATTTTAAGTTCGTATTGAACCCTTGCTGCGGTATAAATAGAAGGTATATCACTTTTTTCCAAAACATCTGCATCATAAAGAATTTTGGCTTCTAAAGTTTCTGGTAGATAACCTCTTCCCTTATGTGCTAAAACACAATGGCATATGGCTTCAATTTCTTCTTTAGAATATCCGAATTTAGGTAAAATTTCTTTTACAATAGGAGTTCCCGCTTCTTCATGATGTCTATAATTTCCTGTAGTTGCACCAATGTCATGCAATATAGCAGCAGGAATAAGAATACTGTAATCAACATTTTTTTCCGTGCCCGCTATTACCAATGCTCTATATAGAACTCTAATAACATGTTCAAAATTATGTTGTGTTAAATTAGCTTTGTTATATTCTTCCTTAGCATAGTCATAAACTTTCTTAATTCGAGGGTCGTCTTTAACTAATTCTGTTAGCTTCTTAATTTAATCACCCTAGATTTATTCCTCTTGTCATCAATGTTAATTTACAGCTGTCGCAGAAATTTTTTTGTTTCTTGTCAACGTCATAAACGGAAGGCGAAAAATTCATCACGCAACCTATGTGTTGGCAATGGTCTAAGCCGAGGTAATGCCCTATTTCGTGTACGACCTCTTTAACAACCCTCTCTTCCAAGAGGTTTCTATCAGGTTTTTCATCGTAAAACTCGGTCTTCAACCTAGCTAATGAGACAATGGCACAGCTTTTTGCAGGATCCTCCAAGCCGAAAACAAAGTTCAATCCGCTGTAATACAAGTCTGCGTCTGTTAACAGCAAGCTAGGAATGCTCCTGTCAATGAATTTTATCTCCGACGATTGCGAGAGCATGTTCATGACAATTTCAGCATTGTATTGTCTTCTCCAATGGTTGAATGATTCCTGCGGCATATCCAATTTAGACATAACCCTGCATTTTATGTTCAGGTCGCCCAATTCATTGATGACTGCGTCTAAAATTTCCTTGGGCAAACTACCTACCGGAACTATCCTAAGAAACATAATTAGATTTAGGTTTTAAAGGTTAAAAAAATAATCATTTTCACTGCTTCCAAAACCTTTAAGTTTTTTTGTTTGCATCATATATTATGCAGCAAAAATCGGTTTCTGAGAAGTCAGCTGAGGAAGAATCCTTCGTTTCTTTTCCAGACGGTTATGCCATAGGCAAAACCAAGTATGTCATAGTGACAGGAAGCGTTATGTCCGGCGTTGGCAAGGGTACATTCTCTGGTTGCTTAGGTACGCTGTTGGCATGCCATGGCTTTGAGGTTTCGCCTATAAAGTTTGACGGCTATCTCAATTGCGATGCAGGTACCCTGAATCCGTACAGGCACGGAGAAGTGTTTGTTCTGGATGATGGAACAGAATGCGATCTGGATTTGGGTTCTTACGAAAGATATCTTAACAAGAATCTGTGCAAAGACAATTATTTGACAGCTGGTAAAATCTTTAAAATAATAATTGACAAGGAGAGAAGAGGAGGATACTTGGGAAGGGATGTGCAATTCATACCGCACGTGACAGGAGAAATAAAGAACTTTCTAAGAAATCTTGCCATAAAATCCGGTGCTGATATTGTTTTGGTAGAAGTGGGCGGGACCGTTGGCGACCTAGAAAATTCATATTTCATAGAAGCCATGAGAGAACTAAGATACGAGGAAGGCAGGGAAAACGTTTGCTTCATCAACGTAACGTACATAATAGAACCGAAGTCTCTCGGTGAGTTCAAGAGCAAACCCGCGCAACTAGGTATAAGAAAGCTTATGGAATTAGGAGTTCAACCAGACATAATAGTCTGCAGATCTGAGAGGCCAATCAATCAAAAGGTCAAGGAAAAGGTCAGCGTTTTTTCTGATGTCTGCATTGATAGGATATACAATCTGTGGGATTTTGGAAATGTTTATGAAATACCTCTCGTATTAAGGGAGAATAAGGTTGATGAAGCCATTTTTGATATATTGAAAATAAGACCCAAAGAAAACGGTAATACTGAGCTGAATTTCACAAAGCTAGAGGATTTTGTTGATAGGATAAGGAATGCGGAAAAGGAAGTCACAATAGGAATAATAGGAAAATACACTTTTGTTCACGATTCTTACTTGAGTATAATCAAGGCTTTGGAACATGCAGGTCCTTATCTAGGAGCTAGGGTCAAGATAAAATGGATAGAGTCCACGGATTTGGATGATAAAAAGATCTCAGTAGAGGATGCGTTAAAGGATGTTGGTGGAATAATAGTTCCCGGTGGTTTTGGTAAAAGGGGAACAGAGGGAAAGATTGCCGCCATAAGATATGCAAGGGAGAATAAAATACCGTTTCTAGGCCTATGTCTTGGGATGCAGTTAGCGGTAGTCGAGTTTGCAAGAAACGTATGCAATTTGAAGGGAGCTAACTCTACTGAATTTGACGCTAATACGCTTTATCCTGTTATAGATTTTATTCCAGAGCAGGTCGACATTGTTAAACAATCTAATTATGGCGGTACAATGAGGTTAGGAGCCTATCCCGCTGTCCTGAAAGACGGTACAAAAGTAAAGGAAATGTATAAAGAAAATGAAATATCGGAAAGGCACAGACATAGGTACGAGGTTAATCCTGAATACATTAAAGTGCTGGAGAAGAATGGCTTGATATTTTCTGGAAAATCCCCTAATGGTGTTTTGATGGAATTCATGGAATTGGAGGATCATTCCTTTTTTGTCGGCACTCAATCGCATCCTTGTCTCAAGTCAAAGCCAATGAAGCCTGCTCCGTTGTTCGTTGGCTTGGTAAAAGCCTCTCTAGAAAAATAGTTTGTGGGATGGGAGGGGTTTGAACCCCCGACACTTACCGGTAGAATACTCTCGTATTTCTGCTCACGGTTGCTGTCGCCCAGGTCTTCAGCTTCGCAGATTTTTATATCTCGTGCGCTCTCCCAGGCTGAGCTACCATCCCATAGCAATAAAGAATTATATTATTCAAACACTTTAAATGTTTTATCTTTCCGAAGAATTAGAACAAGAACGTAAAAGAAGAAAAAAAGAAACTAAAAATATAAAAGACCTTCATCGCTTCCTCAGGTCAATTTATCAGAACTATTTTCTCTTTGCTTTTTTCTTTTTAGCCACTTTTTGTCACCTCTTATTTGAAAAATATGAACAAAATTTTGTTTTGTTCTTAATTAAATTTTATACGTCTTCGTATTTATAATTTTCTTTATTGCAAAAATTATTTTTTCTAGGCAAAATTAAATAAAAATCTCTAAAAAATTTACATTTTTTGTTGTAATTTTTTATTTTTCTATTTTTCCTATGATTTCTGTTACAGACTTTATTCCTTTACGCTCTAAATGGCTTTCTAATTTTTGTTTCTGTTCTATCAAAAATGAAGACAAAGTGCCTACTGCATCTTCTTGACGGTTTATGGCAACGATTTTACTGTTGTATGCTGAAGAAAATTGAACAGCCTTTGCCCCAACTCTAAGAAATTCTATTGTATCTGACCATTCGTAAACGCCGCCGACACCTATTAAGTCTAAGTTCGTATTTTCATGAAGTATGTTAACTGTTCTTAATGCCAATGGTTTAAGGCCTCTTCCGAAAACCCCTCCATATTTCTTCATAGCACTTCTTCCAGTTTCAATATCTATGCCCATGCCAGGAGGTGAATTTATTGCTATTATGCCATTGATGCCAATGTCTTCGACTTTTTTACCAAACTGAATAAGCTTTTCTTCTTCAGGAAAATATCCTATTTTTGTAAAAACTGGCAATTTCGTATTCTCTCTGACTATTTTCAAGTGTTCTAAAGAGTCCTCCTTATAGCAAGAGGGACATCCTGGAACATTTGGGCAGGCGTCGTTATGGCTTAATGCCATTATGTTTGGATTTTTCTTTGCTCTCTCATCTAGATATAGCGTCATTGTCTTTGTTTCTTCTTTATTCTTTCCAACAAAACTTGCTATGGTTGGCGAGTCACATTTTTCATAGGGATAATTGTATATCCCAACACATGGAAGTCCCATGCTTTGTATTCCCTGTTCAAAATCCCAAGTCCAAGCATATCTTGGTTCAGGATTTCCTTCTCTTTTTTCAATCATCTCTGTTTTTGTTTCAATGAACCCCTGTAATCCTTGCTTACAAAGACTAGAAAACAATTTATAGTCTGTTACCTCATTGCAAGATCGTGGCCATCTTACTCTTGTATAATCTGCTGCTGCATTTCCATAGAAAGGATCAAGTCTTCTTCCACAAATTGTCGTCTCTAATTTACTCATTTTCTCACATTATTGTTTCTGAATTTAATGGAAAGACTGTGCACTTTCTTATATCATCTGCTCCTAACACGAATTGAGTTACTCTGTTTAGTCCTATACCACAGCCAGAATGTAATTTTATTCCGTTGCTCTTTACACATTCCAGATACCAATCAAAATCTTCTATACTTCCTCCACGAGCTTTAAGCTGCTGCATCATCATTGAATTTTCCAATCTTTCCTTAAGTTTGTCATATCTATATTCCCTTTCTGCTGCTCCAACTGCTTCTCCGCTTCCCGGCAAGATTAGATCCGAACTGTTCACCACTTCTGGCCTGTAGTCATTTTCTCTCATGTTGAAGAACTTTATTTTCTTTGGAAAGTGTGTTATGAACAGAGGCTGGTTTCCTGTCATCTCTACAAGCATTTTTTCATGCTTACTCTTCAAATCGTCTCCCCACTTCACACCTTCACTAGATATTTTCTTCACCGCTTCGTCATACGTCAATCTCTTGAAAGGAGCTTTCACTTTTTTCAGTCTTTCAACGTCGATTCCTATTTCCTTTAATATCTTTTCTTCTTTCAGAACTTCTCCTATCATGTTGCAGATTGTGTTCTCCACATAGATTAATAGTTCTTCGAAATTTCCCTCGAATTCTATCTCCAGCAAGGGAAATTCTGTTAGATGTCTGTTGTCTGATTCCGGTTCTGCTCTAAAACTTGGTCCTATGCACCAAACCTTTTTTAGTCTTGGTATCATTGTTTCTAGATATAACTGTTGTGTTTGGCTAAGGTATCCTTGTTTTCCAAAATAGTTTAGTCCAAATAATGTGTCTATGTTCTCGCATGCTCCTGTTGCCTTGGTTATGTGCGGTGCGTTTACTTCTATGAATCCCTCTCTGATGAAGAAATTTCTTGCACCTTTTAGTAAAGCTGCTTCAACTCTTGCTACTGTTTCCAATTCCTTTGTGTTAACTAACTTATGTCTCTCCTTGGTTTCCACCAATCTTTCTAACATATTTTTTCCTCCTAAGGAGAGGAGAAAAACCCTTCACAGGTAGGTTTTGAGAATTTATATAACTTTCTATGAAATAAAGAGCGAATAAAAATTTTAAATTCTTGCAAAACAATATAACTATAGTGTTTTCTTTATAGTAAACAATGTTTGTTTTTAAGTCAGAACTTATAAATA
>CAYGWD010000029.1:0-9603 GCA_964353745.1 uncultured archaeon | reverse complement strand
CCAAGGCTAACGCCAATCAAAACCAACGCCAAAATTATGGCAATATATAAATAAATTTGCCACTCTTTTTAAACTTTTCGTTTTATCAGGCTATTTGGTATAATCGATGGAATGTATGGTTTTTCTCATAAATATTTCCGGGAATACAAAGAGGCCCAAGCTAGAAAATATTAGTATTTTCACCAAGTCCAATGCACCTAGCGAAACTGTTCCAAAGATAGGTTGCAAAAACGGAACATAAATAACGAAAAACTGCAGAATTACAGAAACGAGAATTGAAATAATTAATTTTTTGTTAGAAAATGGG
This sequence comes from uncultured archaeon, assembly GCA_964353745.1. Classification (GTDB taxonomy): domain Archaea; phylum Aenigmatarchaeota; class Aenigmatarchaeia; order Aenigmatarchaeales; family Aenigmatarchaeaceae; genus CS1-C013. The sequence goes on along the minus strand of CAYGWD010000029.1, from coordinate 9,296 downwards.
TTGATTGAAAAGACAGACTTTTTCTCAGATTTGCAATTCAAAACGAAAAATAACTCAAAAAGCATTATAGTTGTAAATGCCATTGTTCTTGCTTTCTGTTCTACATATGAAGTTGGTAAGCCTGCACTTGAACCAATATAAAGTTCCCATAAAAATATGCAAAGACCTGATAAAAATGCTAAGAAACCTGTAAATAAAATAAATGGTAATGAGGAATGCAGAACTGATTCTTTGGGATGCCTTGGTTTCCTTTTCATGATGTCCTTTTCTGCAGGCTCTGTACCTAAGCTCAAGGCAGGAAAACCATCTGTTATGAGATTTATCCATAATATTTGAATCGGCAAAAACGGTAAAGGCAAATTTAAAAGCATTGTGGCAATTACTAAAAGCATTTCATTAAGGTTTGATGATAGGAGAAATCTTATAAATTTTTTAATATTATCATAAATTCTCCTTCCTTCTTTAACAGCAAAAACAATTGTAGAAAAATTATCATCTAAAAGTATCATATCAGCAGCTTCTTTTGCAACGTCAGTTCCTTTTAATCCCATTGCAACTCCAACTTCAGCTCTTTTTAAAGCAGGAGCATCATTCACACCATCTCCTGTAACTGCTATAATATGACCTTTCTTTTTTAGTGCTTCAACTATTCTTAATTTATGCTGCGGTGAAACTCTGGCAAACACAACAACATCTTCCACAATCTTTTCAAGTTCTTCATCATCTATCTTATCTAATTCTTCACCTGTTATAGCTTTTCCATGCAAACCGATTTCAGATGCTACAGCCTTTGCTGTAAGTTTGTGATCACCTGTTATCATTATTACTTTAATTCCTGCTTGTTTACACAAACTAATAGCTTCTTTGGTCTCTTTTCTTGGAGGATCTATCATTGCAACGAAACCGACAAAAGTCATGCCTTTTTCAACAGAATCAATTTTATAATCTTCTTTTAATTCCTTATACGAGAAGGCTAGGACCCTTAAACCTTCAGATGCTAAACCATGAACAATTTTTATTATTTTTTCTTTCTCGTCTTTACCAATAGTTTTGTTGTTTATCTTATTGCATATATTTAAAATCTGTTCAGGGGCGCCTTTTGAATAAGCCATGTATTTTTTATTTATTTTGTGAATAGTAGTCATTATTTTTCTTTCAGAAGAGAAAGGTATTTCTTTTTCTCTTGGACAATCTAATTTAATTCCTGCTTTTTTTGTCAAAACCTTTAAAGCTCCTTCAGTTGGATCGCCAATTATTTTCCATGAATTTTCTTTTTTCAATACAGAATCATTACACAAATATGCCATTTCTAAAAGTAATTTAAGATCTCCTCCCAATGGATTTATTCTTTTATTGTTAACTAAAAATTCTCCTCTTGGTTCGAATCCAACCCCAGTAACATCTATCATTTTGTTGGGAATCCATATTTTTCTTATTGTCATTTCGTTTGTTGTCATTGTTCCTGTTTTATCAGCACAAATAACTGTGATAGAACCTAATGCCTCAACAGCAGAAAGTCTTTTTATAGCACAGTTTCTTTTTAACATTTTCTGAGTTCCAACAGCAAGCGTTAGTGTAACAACAGCAGGTAAACCTTCAGGAACAGCTGATATAGCCAAACTCATAGCAGTTAAGAACATGACAAATAGTTTTTCTGCCCTTAAAATTCCTATAATAAATACGATAAAAGCAAGAAATAATGCAAAAATTCCTAAATTTTTTCCAAATTCTTGAAGTTTCTTCTGTAAAGGTGTTTCTTCTTCTTTTTGCTGAACCAAACCAGCTATCTTACCCATCTCTGTTGTCATCCCAGTCGAAACAATAATTCCTTTTCCTCTTCCATAGCTCACCAAAGTTCCCATGAAAGCCATGTTTTTCCTATCAGAAACAGGCACATCTTCTATAAGATTTATTTCTTTTATTATTGGTAAGGATTCTCCTGTTAGCATCGATTCATTAGTCTTAAGATTTGAAACTTCTATCAACCTTATATCTGCAGGTATTCTGTTACCATCTTCTAAAAAAACTATATCTCCCGGAACAATTTTTTCTGTTGATATTTCATGATGTTCTCCATCTCTTATAACAGTTATTTTGGAGATTATCAACTTATTTAATTCTTCTATTGCTTTTTCTGCTTTATACTCCTGATAAAAACCTAAGAGTGCATTTAAAATTACTATCATTCCTATAGCAGTAGCATCTAAATACATTCCTAAAAAAATAGATATAGCAACTGCAGCTATTAACAAAAGAACAAGAAAACTTTTGAATTGTTCAAAAAATATCATAAGGTTGGTTCTTCTTTGTTTCGTAGAAATTTTATTAAGACCATATTCCTTTAGTCTCAGGTCAGCCTCTTCGTGGCTCAAACCACTTTCACTTGTCTCAAGATTTTTCATTACTTCCTTTACGTCAGTAGTGTGCCATTGCATACTATTTATTGGAAATGACCCTTAAATATAATTATTCATCTTGAACAAACTTTTTAAGCTTTGCAGTAAAATATAGAATATGGCAAAAGAAAACAAACCACTATACCTAAGACCTTGGGTTTGGGCATTAGCCATAGCAGTAATATTGATAATATGGCTGTGGGGCTCCTACAACAATTTTGTTGTTTTGTCTCAAAACATAGACAACCAATGGTCGAAAGTTGAAGTTCAATACCAGAGAAGAATTGATCTTATACCTAACCTAGTTAGCACGGCGAAAGACTACATGCAATTTGAAAAGTCCCTGCTTGAGGACATAACATCATTGAGATCAAGGTGGATGTCTTCAGCAACAGTAGAGGACAAGGTAAATTATGGCAATGCTTTAGATTCTGCTTTAGGAAGGCTCTTAGTAGTTTATGAAAATTATCCAGACTTGAAATCAATACAAGCTGTATCTTCTCTAATGGATGAGCTGGCTGGAACTGAGAATAGGATTGCAGTTGAAAGATCCAGATACAATGACATGGTAAGGGATTATAATACAGCAACAAAAGTATTCCCGTCAAACATTCTCGCTAATGCCTTCGGTTTCAAGGAAAGAACATACTTCCAAGCAGCACCAGGATCAGAAATAGTCCCAAAGGTTAACTTAACAGCTTAGTGTTTTTAATGAAAAAAGTTTTTTTCATAGCTTTCCTAGTTTTTCTTTTATCAGTTAACATAGGTTTCTCACAAGAGACACCCACACTGAAAAAATATGTGAATGACTTTGCTGGTGCTCTATCTCCTTCAGATGTGATGAGGATAAACGATTTATGCGCAGAGATTGAGAAAAATTGGACAATAGAAATTGCTGTTTTAACTGTAAACACAACTCAACCAATGACAATAGAAGAATATGCTGTAGAAACTTTTGCAAAGAATGGAATCGGTAAGAAAGATACCAACAACGGTTTGCTGATAGTTGTTGCTATTCAAGATAGGAAGTGGAGATTTGAAGTTGGTTATGGCTTGGAACCAATTATTAATGATGCCAAAGCAGGAAGAATTGGCAGAGCTTACCTGACGCCCTACTTCCAAGAAGGAAATTATGGAGACGGTTTATACTATGCCGTTGACGCTGTTGGCAAAGTCATCCAGAACAGTGGAGATGATTCTTTTATTTCTGAACAAACTTCTAATACGGAGGATGACGTATTTACTATAGTAATATTAATTTTATTTGCTTCCTTCGCCTTGCTCCCTCTTATTATAATATTTTCAGGTTTAATTTTTGCTCAAAAATGTCCCAGATGCGGAACCAGGATGAACTGCCACTATGATGAAGAAAATTTGATATGCGAATGTCCAAAGTGCGGAAAGAGAACAAAGAAAAAGAAGAAAAGAAACTTTTTCTTTTTTGTTGGCGGATTTGGTGGTGGTTTCGGAGGCGGAGGCGGCGGTGGAGGATTTGGCGGGGGAGGAGGTGGTGGAGGCGGCAGCTCGGGTGGCTGGTAATCAGAAGCGGGCCCATGGAGATTTGAACTCCAATCAACATAGAGTGAGCCTAGAGAGATTTGAACTCTCGTCACCAGGTTTCCTCTTAAATATCCGAAGCCTGGCGCTCTATCCAAGCTGAGCTATAGGCTCTTCAAATATTCTAACATTTCTTTTAAGTTATTAAATTCTTTATTTTCTATACATAATTTAAGCAGTGCATTCTTTTCTATTCCGGAAAATCTTTCACTTTTATCTGATACTTTAACTCCTTCAATGAAACCGCCCATATCATAAAAATGTTTTATATTTTTTAGACTTCCTGTGTATAGACCTGAAACACCACTCCATGTTTTGCCTTTAGTCTTATTAAAACTCAATCCTATTTCTTTGAATATAGTTTGCCATTCATCGCAAAGTATGGGATGCGCACATGATAACAACAACCTTGCTCTTAGCATAATCTTATTATTTTTCCTAATAACAGAAGTTGCTAATCCACCCTCAGCCGTAAGAGCAAACCTTGAGCATAGTATTTTATAATTTTCATTAGCGTTTTTCAAAAATTTTAATGATGGCTGCGGCTCTTTAAGATAATCATCTTTTCTCTGCTCCCTAGAAGGAGATTTTTTATAAGAATAAGAGAAGTCTAATAAAATATTTTTCAGTGGCAAATGAAAATAATCGCAAACTACTTCGGACTTTTTTATATACTCGCTAATAATAATTTCTTGATTCCATAATTTCACCATCTCAATAAATATTCTAGTTAATTTTTCACTTTTAGAAGCATAACCAATTTCATAGCATGTTTTACTTTTGTAAGCATAACCATCTGTTAATAACACAACTGCTATAAAAATCAAAGGGTTCAGTGATAATTTTTGCACGTCTTGAGAGAATTTAGAAATAATATTAAAATTTTTTATATGTCTAACCTTTTTAGCTCTTTTACGATTTTTTTCATGAAGATTTTTCATATATGTTCCCAAGTCTTTTATACTGGATATTAGTTTTTTGCCACCTTTTTTCTGGCCCCAATTTTCTGGTAAGATATCTTCATCATTATAATCAATTTTTAAGTTATATTTTTTACAAAGTATTTCAAAAAATTCCAAAGGTATGAAATTCCTCCCATTCAACCAGTGACGAATACATCTTCTAGATACTCCTAATTCTTTAGCTAATTTTCTCTGAGAGCTACATTTTAATATCTTCTGCATAAATTTCTTTTGCTCACTTTTATTCAGTTTAACTCTCATATTTTTATTTGATTTCTATAATATATAAAGATTTAACTGAGCTATGGGCCCATTATCTAATTTATTTTAATATTTTAAAAAGATAGAAATTAAGTATGATAAACTCTGATTGGGAGGGTCCTTGGGTAACAGCAGACCATGCCAGAGCAATGGTTGAATATGCTATACCAAAAATAGGCGGAAGAGTTTTTGATGGAATAAGCGAATACGATGACTGGAGGTTCTATGTTGTTAGAGGAAATGGATATGACGGCAGAAAATATGAAGCCGGCGACACTCTAGGTCTGATAGTTCCGATACTAATAGCTTTCGGAATAAACGAGAAAGACCTCATAGAAGTTGCAAAAAGAAACGCAAATTTCATCAAAGGTGCAAAAAAGTCCATTGACTTTTTGAAAAAGAACTATGATTTTAACATAGTAACAACAAGCTACAGGCAATATATAGAGTACACAGCCAAGCTTGTTGGAATTCTAAAACAAAATACTGACGGAACATACTTTCCTATTGATAATTACAGGAAGATTGTCGAGGAAAAGGATAAGAGATTAGTCAAGAAGTGGATACCAATAATTGCTAGCCTGCCTAAATTGAATATAAATCCACAAAGCAAAGAGAGCGATCTTGAGAAGAAACAGAGAGAAGCAGTTGAAAAACTCGACCAATTCTTTTTCGAATTATTGCCCAAAACAAGCTTCAAAGATATTCTAGATCAAGTCAAACCAATCGGGGGTTCTAGGAAATACGAGGCTATATTAAAGTTCTTGAAAGGCAGGAAGCTTTCAGAGTCTGTTACAATAGGTGATAGCATAACAGATGTTGTCATGCTCGAGGAAACAAGAAAGGCAGGCGGTTTGGCATTATGTTTCAATGGTAATGAGTATGCAATTAATCATTCGAACGCGTCTATAGTCTCTGATAACTGCATTACAACAGCAGTTGTTGCAGATATTTTTTTAAAGAGCAGCATGGAAGACCTTAAAAGAATAATAAGCAGATGGAACGTCAAAACCCTTAAAGAATCTGTGAAAAATAAAGTTCTTTCAAAGGAAATTTTTGCAGAGTTCGAAAATTCTTTCCCATCGAAGCTGATGAAATTCCCAATCACCTATGATCTGGAAGAAGAGAAAAATATTGACAAGAAAATAAAAATAAGCAAGCATTTCAGAAAGATTGTTAGAGGTAAAGAAATAGGATCGCTGGGGTAAACTTATAAATTTTAGATACGTATATGAAAACATGAAAAGTCTTGACAGGGTAAAAATTAATAATACGTATGCCGAAGCTTTTGACGGTTTATTTTCTAGAATACTAATAACTGCTGAAAGAGGGTTGACAAAAGAAGACACAAAAAGCCCATTCATAGAGAATGATCCTCTAAGGTTTGCTGCATACAGAGCAACATCAACTCCTTCTACTGTTGTCGGTAGGATCGAAGCTGGAATCGAAAAATGGCTACCAAAGAATCAAACTCCTGATGTAAGAGAAGGCGTTGTAGTGCAGTATTGGGGGATATATGACAAAAAAAGGCCTATAGAAGAACAGACCGAAAGGTTTAACAAAGAAATGTCAATAAGAATAAGACAAGATATACTATCTGCTTCCGAAGGCACAACAAGAATCTTTGATTGGATGAAACCGAAAAAGCCTGTGTATATTATAGATACTGAAGAGAGAGTTGGTAAATGCGGAGGCGGTCATGAAACGTTTTTAAATGAGTATGGAAGAGAAACGATAAATGTTCCATTGATGATGGGTCATGACTTTAAGATTGACAGAAGAATAAGTTGCGGAATAGGAATATCAGGCGCAAACCTCTGGCTGTTATGCGATAGCGTCAAGTCAGGAAGGAAAGCAGGTAAAGCATCTGTTGAAGCCATAAAAAAAGTTGATGGAATCATAGTTCCATTCTATGTCTGCCCGTCTGGTTCTACTGTAGAAGATTACCCACCGATAGGTCCGCCAACAAACAGCTGTTATTGTCCAAGTTTAAAAAATAACTCATACTCAGAGGTTCCACAGGGCATCAGATCTATACCAGAAATAGTTATCGACGGGATGAGTATGCCAGCTATAAAAAATGCAATGAGAGAAGGCATTTATGCAGCCAGAAATGTTAAAGGCGTGAAGATAATTTCAGCAGGTAAATACAAAGGTAAGCTCGGACAACACAAAATTTATCTCAGAAAATTATTGTCTTGATTTCAATGCCTTCTGGCCTATGTCAGTTCTATGATATTCATTCTCCCATCTAATGCGCTTGACACCGTTATAAGCTATCTTGATTGCAGATGATATATCATTCCCAACTCCGTTAACTCCCAACACCCTACCGCCAGAGGTTACTATCTTTCCATTTTTTATAGATGTGCCTGCGTGAAATACAACAACATTTTTAGGGATTTTCTCTAAACCATCAATTATTTTACCTTTCTCATAATTGCCAGGGTATCCTCCGGATGCCATTACAACGCAACATGCTGCTCCTTCCTTGTTTTTCAGTTCAATTGATTTTATACTCTCATTTGCAGAGGCATCCAAAATTTCATAAAAGTCTGTCTCCAGCAATGATAAAACTGGTTGAGCTTCTGGGTCACCAAATCTGCAGTTATATTCAAGAACTTTAGGTTCGTTCTCAGTAATCATCAAACCTAAATAAAGGCATCCTTTGAATGAGTTTCCCTCTTTCATCATCCCATTAATTGTAGGTTTTATAATTTCCTCTTCTATTCTTTTCTTCATCTCATCTCCAATCAAAGGCGCAGGCGCATAAGCGCCCATCCCGCCTGTGTTTCCTCCGGCATCGCCATCAAATATTCTTTTATGATCCTGAGAAGGCAATAGGATCACAAAGTTTTTTCCATCAGTTATTGTTAGAATGGAAACCTCTTCCCCTATTAATAAATCCTCAACAATAATCTTATTTCCTGCGTCTCCGAACTTTCTTTCGACCATTATTTCATCAACAGTGCGAATAGCCTCTTCAATAGTTTTACAAATCATAACGCCCTTGCCTGCTGCCAAGCCATCTGCCTTAATGACTATTGGCACGCCTTTTTCTATTATGTAATCCTTAGCTTCAGTAGCATCCTCAAATATTTTGAAATCAGCTGTTGATATCTTGTTTCTTTTCATGAATTCCTTGCTAAAAACCTTGCTTCCTTCAAGCTGCGCAGCAGCCTTGTTTGGTCCGAATATTTTCAAATTTCTTTTTTCAAACTCATCAACTATGCCTGATACAAGAGGAGCCTCAGGTCCTACAACAGTCAGGTCTATCTTGTTTTTTTCAGCAAAATCCGCCAAGCTTTTTATGTCCTCTGGTTTTATGTCGACTATGCTCGCAATCTGTGCAATGCCAGCATTCCCAGAAGCACAGTAAATCTTATTAACGTGCTTGCTCTGTTTTAATTTCCATACCAAAGCATGTTCTCTACCACCAGAACCAACAACTAAAATATTTTTGATGTTTATCACCAAAATTTAAGATTATAAATTTAAATCTCAAGTGGATATTCACCTGTAAAGCATGCCAAACAAAAATTTTCTTTAGGTTCGCCTATAGCTTCAATCAACATGTCTATTGTTGGATACATTACAGAATCTGCGCCTATCTCTTCTGCAACACATCTTCCTATCTCTTGAATACTTCCTTTGTATTTACTTGCAATAAAGGATTTAGGACCTTCATGAATAAGATCCATGCATGTCGCAATCAAAGGCGGTGAACTTACTATGTAATGTATCTCTTTTGCTCCTGCTTTCCTAGATGATTTTGTGTTTTCTTTTGATACTGTACCTCTAACTATGCTGTCTTCAGCAATAAATAAAACTTGATTTTTAATAGCACTCTTAACCATAATGAATTTTAAAGAAGTCTCAAAAGATCTAACATCTTTATCAGGTATTATGAAAGTTCTCTTTGAGTAAGGGTTTTTTATCATGGCTTCGTCATATTCAAAACCAGATGCTTTAGCAAAACCTAAGCCAACACCAACACCAGAATCTCTTGATGGTACAACTTTACCTTTGTTTTTTATAGAATTTTTATAGAATTCAAAAATTTTTCTTCCCATTTCCTTTCTAAATTCATCAACACTTTTTCCTTCTATTACAGAGGCTC
>CAYGWD010000028.1:0-11149 GCA_964353745.1 uncultured archaeon | reverse complement strand
GTAATGTCCGGAAAAGAAAAGAAAGAAAAAGTCCTGGACAATGCAAAGATTGCTGTCACCAAAATATGCGACGAGTTCAGACAACATGAGGATGAGATTGGAAAGGAACTTGGAGAAGCGATAATGCAAATGCAGGACGAAAAATCTGTTTTAGGCAAGTGCCCGAACTGCGGAAAAGACTTGAAGGTGATGTTCTCACCGAAAACTAGAAAGTATTTCGTGGGTTGCACAGGTTATAAGGATGGTTGCAAGACGGGATATCCATTACCTCACGGAGCTTCTTTCCAACCTCTAAATAAAATATGTGACAAGTGCAAGACTCCTATAATAAAAGTTTTGAGAAAGGGAAAGAGACAGTTCAATATGTGCTTAGATCCCAAATGCGAGACAAAGGCTGATTGGGGAAAGAAAAGGAATAGAGCGATTGAAAAGGTTTAAATCTTTTTACTTTTATTTACTTTTTATGGTCTCAAACTCAGGACAGCCAACTTGCTTAGGCAAAATATACGAAGAGTTGGGAAGAAAACCAGTAGACATTTACGAAGAAGTTCATGGTGGGCATGTTGGGAACGTTAGAGTTTCTGTTGAAAGATTAGAAAATGTTAGAGATAGCGATGAAACACTAGGAATTAAATGGGCTTGGTCTAGGTGCGGTTGCAGTAGCGATTGTGAGAGAAGAAGCTATGTAAGATTTCGTTCTGGAAACGTTAAAACTAGAAATGGTGATGGACATGGGGACATGGAACCTGGAAAAGTTTATGTTGTTGAAGGAAATACCATGCTTAACTATTACGGAACACTGATAATAACCAATCTTCAATTCATTTCTGAAACCATAAGCGAGTTAATCAAGAAGTAAGTCCGATAATAAGACTATAAATTCCCTTTATCATCAGTAACAACCAGAACCAGGGTATTGAAAAATTGAGCAATAGTATAACTCCTGCTATCAAGTCTATAAAGCCCATGAAGTCAAAGAAGTATTTCACTGCAAAGCTCCCCACTATCGAGGAAACGCCTTTGATTAAAACTATGACGCCTATGTAAAAAGCTAAGAAGTTAGGAAGCGCAAGAGAAACTCCAACTATGATATCAAATAAACCCAGTATGGCTAAAATCATGAAATCATCATTAAAAGTTCTTCTCAATATTTCTTATCTTCTCAATCCTTCTCAGGTGCCTACCTCCCAGAAAATCAGTCTTCAACCAAACTTTAATTATTTCCTTTACATTTTCTACGTCTATCACTCTTGCCCCTATTGTTAGTATGTTTGCGTCATTGTGCTCCCTGCTCAGTCTGGCCGTCTCGGTATCATAGCACAGGACAGCCCTTATGCCGTTAACCTTGTTTGCTGCTATGGACATTCCTAGACCGGTCCCGCAGAACAATATCCCCTTTTCATACTGTTTTTTAGAAACAGCGTTCGCGACCTTTAGCGCAAAATCAGGATAGTCCACAGGTTTCTTATCTCCTGTTCCAAAGTCTTTCACAACATGTTTTAGATTTTTCAAGAAAGGTTTTATAATTTCCTTCATTTCAAAGCCTGCATGGTCAGAAGCAATCGCAATTTTCATATAAACTTAATTAAAGCTAAGGTATTTATATTATATGGAAATTCTGATAGGGGAAGATGACTTTGCAAGGCAGATGGCAGATGAGTTGAACATGGAGTTCATCAAGGTCAACACTTCTATATTTCCTGACAGCGAGATAAAACCGTTGATAGAGAATGAGAATAGGATAAAAGGAAATAAGATTCTACTAGTCATAAGAACTGACAGGTTCAGGCCTTCTATAAATGATTCCATAATGAAAATCTATTTCATTTGCAGAACCTTGAAAAATGCTGAAGAGGTGAATCTGTTCCTGCCTTATATGTTTTATTCAAGACAGGATAAGAAGTTCTTGCCAGGGGAGCCAGAATCTTTTTCTGATATCGCTCAATTTTATGAAAATTTAGGAATTAAAAACATCTTTACTGTTAATTCCCATTTGTATGGAAAGGAAAAAACGCTTCAGGATTATTTCAAAGGAATAAAAATACATGATGCAAGTCCCTCAAAGTTATTTGCTGGTTATTTGAAGGCAAAGGACCTTAAGAATCCGATTGTTCTCGGTCCTGGTGCAGGGCCGGCGGTCATGGTTAAAGAATTAGCAGAAATGCTGAACGCTCCTTACGAATGCCTGGTAAAAGAAAGAAACCATAGGACGCAACAAATATTCATGAGACCACCTAAGACAGACTTGAAGTATAGAGATGTGATAATCTATGATGATGTTGCCGCGAGTGGGGGAACGATAATTAGAACTTTCAAGCTGGCAAAAAAATTCAAACCAAACAGAATTTTCATTGTCGTCTCTCATCTTTTGACCAAAGGAGGAATAAAGAAACTATACAAACTTAACAGCTCTGAAATTATAACAACCAATTCCTTTAATTCCGAAGAAAAAATTAATTTCACTGAACTTTCTTTAATGCCTCTGATTAGTCATCAATTACTTAATTATTAGTCGTAGTTCCTACTTTGTAATCGAATTCTGGTACGTTATGTCTCACACCAAGTTCTGTTAGCCATCTTCTGACAATTGGTTCGTATTCATCTTTTAATGTCGGATGACCTATTGTCAATATTTCTAAAGGGGCCATGTCCTTTATTTTTCCACCTTCAACAACTTCTGACAATCTTGTTTTAATATATTCTGGATTTTTTAAGATGTAATTTTTTGACCATTCAACTGGATTTTCAGAGTACTCTTTAAAACTTTCATATTCCTTTCCAGTGATTTTTTCTTTTTTCAATGCTGTGACAATAAAATCAGTAGACAATTCTGCTAGTGCATGGAGTTTAACATTTAGGTCAGACAACAATTTGGTAGCACTATGATTTCTGTTAAATACCACGCAATAATCATCGATGTCAGCTAAAGAATCCCTAACAGCATCCACGACAGATGCTACAGGTTTTTCTTCAATAATAAGATTATCAACGCCAACAACATCATCTCCACTTTCTATGTAGCCTTCTATATCTTTTCTCCTTCCAGGCCATTTAACTTTTGGAAGATAAGCTATTCCTACTCCGAGTCTGTCTCCAACTGCAGAGCAAATTGGCAAACCATGTATTGTTGTCACAAGTTTATCCAAGTTTCCACCTATTTCACCGCTCCTGTCTATCAGGTCAATCATTTCTTCGATTACTATATCTCTTTGAACAGGATATGAATTTATGACTCTCGGATTTATGTAATATGGTGTAAGTTGTCTATTCGACATAATAGACGGTTTGTTGCTCTTTGACTTGAAACATCCTGGTGTGTCCAGTATCGCTTCAGCTACTTTTTCATTCATGATTATCTGTAATTACTTGCTTAGAAAAATTCTTATGGTTAATTGACATTACAAACGATTTACAAGAAAATCAGAATATAGTATTGATTAAAAATCACCTTCGATAACCAACACATATAAATCTTTGTTCGAATAATCATTAAAAAGCTGAGGTTGAAAAATGTCAAATCTGAAAATGACTTATGAGGAAAGGGCCGAAGAAGCTTTGAATCCGGCTGCGAGGGAAATATTCAAATTAATGGCAAAAAAGAAAACTAATCTGGCGCTGGCGAATGACGAGATAGATTCCAAAAAGTTCTTGGAACTGGCCGAAAGGATAGGACCACACATAGCGGTTCTCAAGACGCATATAGACATTCTAAAAGATTTTTCTCTGGCAATAACAAAAAAATTGTTGGAACTTTCGAAAAAACATAACTTCCTTATCTTTGAGGACAGAAAATTTGCAGACATAGGCAACACTGTTAGGTTGCAGTATGCTGAGGGTATATACAGGATAGTTGACTGGGCTAATTTTGTAAACCTGCACATCGTACCAGGACCAGGAATAATCGAGGCCATTAACAATGTTATCAAAGAAAAGAGAGACGGATTATCCAGAGGAATACTGATACTAGCTCAGATGTCCTCTGCTGGAACCCTGGCTTTTGGAGAATACACGAAAAAAGCAGTTGAAATGGCTAATGCCAACAAGGAAGTTGTGGCAGGTTACATTGGAAATGGTGGAGACACGAAACAGCTAAGAGAATTAGCTTTAATGACTTTTGCAGGCCACGCAATCCTAACTCCTGGCATTCAGATTCAAAGCAAGGCTGATAAACTTGGACAGAGATATACGACTCCGGAAGAGGCTGTTCTAGCTGGTTCCGATTGCATAATAGTTGGAAGAGGAATTTACGAAGCAGAAAACCCGTTGGAGATGGCTAAAAGATATAGAGAAGAAGGGTGGAACGCCTATTTGAAAAGGATTGAAGAATAATGATACCAAAAGAAGAGGTTGCAGAAATTTTATTGAACATAGGTGCGATCGGTTTAAATCCTACAAATCCATTCAAATATGCGTCAGGACTCTTAAGTCCTATTTATACTGATTCTAGAGTGCTGATTTCATTTCCGAATAAAAGAAAGATTATTATAGATTCTTTTGTCGATTACATTGACAATTTAATAGGAAGACAAAATATAGACACAGTCGTTGGTGTGGGCCATTCTGGGATTTCATTGGCGACTTGGATAGGTGAAAAACTTAAAATTCCTATAGCGTACACAAGGTCCTCTGCTAAGGATCATGGAAAAGGAAAAAACATAGAGGGCATTTTAAAACCTGGCAGTAAGGTGCTGATAGTAAGCGACATAATGAGCACCGAAAATGACATACCGGTGGCTGTGAAAAATATAAAAGAGAATGATTGCGAAGTTGTTGGTTGCTTGACTATTTTTAGCAATCAGTTAGGAATAATAGAGAAATTTCTAGAAAATGAAAATGTAAAATTTCATTGCTTGACAGACCTTGAAACTTTATTGAAAGTTGCTCTGGCTAAAAAGAAAATAACCCCCGAAGAAATAACGCATGTTAAAAAATGGATGGAAGATCCTGAGAACTGGGACAGAATCAGAAAAAATAAAATAGAAAAGATTTTAACTGAAAATAAGGAGAGGACAGCTGAAATACTTTTGAAAATAGAGGCGGTCACTATTGATGTAAAAAAACCTTACAGATATGTTTCCGGAATATTGAGCCCCATTTATACGGACTGTAGGTTGCTCATATCTCATCCAAGCGAATGGGAGATTATAATAGACTCGATGATAAACCTAATAGTCAACGAGATAGGAACTCAGAATGTTGATGTGATAGCCGGAACTGCTACTGCTGGGATTTCTCACGCTGCCTACATCGCTGAGAAGTTAAACTTACCGATGATTTACGTAAAATCACAGGCAGAGGAATATGGCAAACAAAATAAGATAGAAGGTGTAATAAGAAACGGGGACAAGGTTCTGCTTATAGAGGATCTGATAAGTACGGCCGGAAGTTCTATTTCTTCTGCAAAGACCATAAGAGAAGCCAAAGGTGTAATCGAATACTGTTTGTCCATATTCACGTACGATATGGATGCTGCAAAAAAATCATTCGAGCAGGAAGGAATAAAGCTTATTCCACTGACAAACTTTGCCACGCTGATAGATGTGGCTGCAGAGCAGAACTACATCAAATCAGAAGACAAGAACATGGTTTTGGAATGGAGCAAGGATTCTGCAGGTTGGGGCAAGAAGATGGGATTCGAATAGGATGACTTTAGAAAAATCAAATCAAGAAATGATTCAACGCTATGATGAAATATGGAAAACGGCGCAATTAAAAACCATACCTCAAAATTCTAGTTCTACAACCGAAGCAGCTTGGAAGTATAAAAACTTCAGTGGTATAGAAAATCTCATAGAAGATTTTCTAAGAAAACATCCTTTTGAACACAGGTCTGTTTTGAGCATTGGTTGCGGTGCTGGAAAAGATGTTGAAAAGATTCTTAATCTTTTCCCTTCAGCAAATGCATACGGCATAGACACGAGCAAATATGCCCTCAAAGAGGCTAAAAAACACTCAAATGCTGATTTTATCTGTGCTTTGGCAGAGTGTTTGCCTTTCAGAGACGGTTTAAAGTTTGATGGATTTATAGCAGGTCATACTCTAGATCTTGCCCCTAATGCAGATAACTCAGAAAGGATCGTGGGCGAACTAACAAAATACGCAGCTGAAAAAAGTAGATTCTACATGACTTTTTACTGGCACGGATATATTGAAGACGGAACCTGCCCAGATCTGGAATTAGGAGTATGCACGCCGGTTGGACATGCCCTAACAAAGTTCGGATGGTGGGGTAATTATGAGGGCATCAATTACAGTTTATTAGGAAAGTCTCCATATGCAGAAGGAGTTTTCTGGGTAGAAGAAAGGCAAAATCAGTTAGATTTAAATAAGTAGATGTACGTATATACTAACCATGAGAATAGAGATTAGGAAAAGAAAGGAACAAACAGCAATTCTGATAAGCTTTGATACGGTGAAGGAGAAGTTCGAGTCAGCTTCCGAGAGGAACAGATTTTATTGGGAGCTTCATGGAAGGAAACAAGTCGTCATAAAGCAGTCAGGCAGATACGAATACCAAAAAGAAGGATTGTTAGAAGAGATTCCCAATATTCCAGTTTCCGATTCTGTTTTCATAATTGCCATGGAGAATATGAAAAGAATGATGCAGTTCTTCAAGGAATGGCAAGACAAGGTCGAGTTTGAAACATTCCCTGTTTTGCTTGACCAAAGGAGGAATAAAGAATTAGAAGAAAAAGAAGTTGAGGTAGAATGAATAAAATAATATTCACTGCAATGTCAAAGAAAAACTTTTTCCAGAAATGGAGAGTAGTAAAATTTGTTTTAGAACAAGGATCAGTTCCATTAAATCCTTTTATGCTTTATGATTATTTCTTAGTAGATTCTGTGGACCATGGTTTAGTTAGGGATGCAAATCATAAAATAATAGAAAGATGTGATGAAGTCTGGGTTTTTGGTGAAATAGCTGATGGTGTTGAAAGAGAGGTAGAAATAGCAAAAAGATTAAATAAACCAACAAAGTACTTTGACATATCAAAACTACCAGAAAAAATCAAAGAGATATCTGAAAAAGAAATTGTTTTTGAGGGTGATTAAAATGGTTGATAAAGAGATAAAACTAAAGGTAGGCGAGCTGACAGGAAGAGAGGACTTTGGAAGAGGCATAGCCAGACTTGATACAAAGTTAATGAGCAAACTCGACGTAAAGGAAGGAGACATTTTAGAAATAGAAGGCAAGAACAAGACAGGGGCAGTTGCAATAAGGAGTTATCCTGCAGACATAGGTTTAAACTTATTGAGAGTAGATGGTCTGGTCAGAAAAAATTGCGATGCTTCTATTGGCGAGTCTGTTACTGTTAGAAAGGCAGAGGCTAAGGAGGCTAAGAGATTGACATTAGCTCCTGCACAAAAGGGTTTCATGCTTCACATATCCCCTAACCTAATAAGGCAGAATCTTTACATGAGGCCAATGACAAAAAGAGACATAATAGTACCTAATCCTGTTTTTAAGACGAGTAGAAATCATGATGATATCGATGATATATTTTCTATTTTCAAAATTATGAATATGGAAGAAGTTTTTATGCCAATGGGTGCTGAGATGAGACTGGTTGTGGTCGACACCAAGCCTGATGGCATAACAAAAGTGACTGACATGACAGAGGTTGAGATTCTGCCGGAGGCTGTTGAAGTCGCAGAAACAAAATTACCGACTGTCACCTATGAAGATATTGGCGGTTTAAGCCAGATAGTTCCAAAGATAAGGGAAATGATTGAGATTCCATTAAGGCATCCTGAGATATTTGAAAGACTTGGCGTAGAGCCGCCAAAGGGAATTTTATTATTTGGTCCACCAGGCACAGGCAAAACATTAATAGCAAAAGCTGTCGCAAACGAATCAGGAGCTCATTTCGTCTCTGTTGCTGGGCCAGAATTTATGTCGAAATTTTACGGCGAATCCGAAGAGAACCTTAGAAAAATATTTGAAGAAGCAGACAAGAACGCGCCAAGCATAATTTTTATTGATGAAATAGACGCGATCGCTCCGAAGAGAGAGCAGGTTGTAGGCGAGGTTGAGAGGCGTGTCGTATCCACTTTATTGACACAAATGGATGGATTGAAATCTCGAGGCAAGGTGGTGGTTATTGCTGCTACTAACCTGCCAAACATACTTGATCCTGCTCTGAGAAGGGTCGGAAGATTTGACAGGGAAATAGAGATTCCAGTTCCAGACAAGCGAGGAAGAAAAGAAATCTTGCAAATTCATACGAGACAGATGCCTTTGGAAAAAGATGTTGATTTGGACCACCTATCAGACATTACATACGGTTATGTGGGGGCAGACATTTCCGGTCTGGCCAAAGAAGCAGCCATGCATGCTCTGAGAAGGGTTATACCAGAGATATCCTCGTTAAAGGAAGGCGAGCCCATACCAAAGGAAGTTCTAGAAAAGTTAAAAGTTACAAAAGATGATTTTGATTATGCGTTGAGAATGGTTCAACCGTCAGGCATGAGGGAAGTTTTAATAGAGATACCTAAGGTTAAGTGGGAAGATGTCGGAGGTTTGGAAGATGTAAAAGAAGCTTTGAAAGAGTCCGTTGAGTTGCCATTAAAGAATCCAGAATGCTTCAAGAGAATCGGAATAAAGCCTCCTCGCGGAATTCTTCTTTACGGACCACCGGGTGTTGGAAAGACGTACATAGTAAAAGCTTTGGCAAACGAGACAGGAGTTAATCTAATTGCGATCAAAGGCCCGGAAGTTTTAAGCATGTACGTTGGCGAGAGCGAGAGGCACGTCAGGGAAGTTTTCAGAAGGGCGAAGCAAGTTTCACCTTCGATAATACTGTTTGATGAGATAGATTCGCTAGCTCCAAGAAGAGGCGTGGAAGTTGGAACAAGGGTTACAGAACAGGTCGTGTCACAGCTATTGACAGAGATGTCCGGTATTTCCGAAATGGAAGGAGTCACAGTGATCGCTACAACCAATAGGCCTGATATTTTAGATCCGGCCTTGCTAAGACCAGGAAGGTTTGATAAACTAATTTACGTACCTGCCCCGGACGAGAAGACAAGGCTAGAGATTTTCAAGGTTCATACAAAGAGCATGCCTATAAAAAGTGTTGACCTTAAAAAATTGGCAAAAGAAACGGACGGCTATTCAGGCGCAGACATCGAGGCGTTATGCAGAGAGGCAGCCCTGTTCGCTTTAAGGGAGGATGTGAAGGCTAAGAGCGTCGAATCAAAACACTTTGAAAAGGCATTAAAGAAAGTAAAGCCATCGATAACAGAAGACGTGTTTAAGAGATACCAGAAAGCCGTTGAGGACTTGAGAAAAACCAAAGTGGAGGAAGAGGAAAAGACCAACCGTTATATTGGGTGATTAAAATGGAGAAAGAAAAAAGAATCAATGTGAATGTTGAGCACGGGGATCCCGTGTTCTTTTCGGACAATGTGACAGTCTCGCACAATCAGAGCAAGTTCATAATAGACTTTTCGCAGACAGTGCCCAGTTTCGATAACGTCGCGGGCAATATGCAGCAATCAATAATAATAAAGCACAAGTCAGTTTTGATAGATCCGCAGTTCGCCAAGATATTCTCAGACCTGTTGGACAAGAACATCAAGAAATACGAAAAGAAGTTTGGCAAGATAAAGGTCCCAAAGAACACGGAAGAGAAGGCAAAGGACATCGTGGAAACCGAGAGGTCTTCTGAGAAGTCAACGAGATACATTGGTTAGCATGGATAAATACTTTATCAAAAAACTAAAGGAATCCACTTCGATTCCGGACATATTCGAGATTGTCAAAGAGGTTGTCTGGAAGACGATTAAAAGGAGCAGGGCTGGTTTGGACTTGGGACTGGTCGAGATAGGGAATCATCCGCAAGGTTTTTTGGGCGCGTACCATGTGTCTGGTTCGAACATAATAGTGATGAACGAGACGCCCTTGAAAAGAATACAGGAGACTGATCCTGATCTTTTGGTTCCTTATATGTTCTCTGTTCTGCTTCATGAGTACTTGCACAGCTTGGGAGTCTTTGACGAGGGCAAGGTTAGAAAGCTGACCTATGCGATAAGCGCTGAGATATTCGGCGAGGACAGCGTGGTGACCCAGATAGCAAAGGACATGAGAAAGTTCTTTCCCAATTTCATCTATCCGGAGGGTGCGCCTCAGATCAATGGACTGATAAAACTTGTAGAAGGCTTTGACAGGTCGAGCATAAGATACATAGGATAATCTTATTGCTGAATATAAATTATATAATTAAGGTTTTCTAATTTGTAGTATGGAAAATGAAATCAAGAAGAAACCTAGTAAACTCTGGTATTTGTTACCTATCTTCTTGGGTATAATCGGTGGTATAATTGGATATCTCGTCATAAAAGACAGAGATAAAAAAATGGCAAAAAATCTTTTAATACTTTCAGTTGTCATTTTTGTGGTATCTGTTATTGTGCCAGGTAGCATCGGTGCCCTATATTATTGGGGAATGTTTTCGCCTCCTCAGAGAATGTGTGCTCCGTGTTTCACTAATTTTAAGATTATCGGATTTGATAAGAACAAGATTGATTTGTTAAACGGCATGGGCTCTGTAAGAATAAATAATATATCTGTCGGAACCCTGAACATTTCAAATTCTGGAGTGCTTTCTCCTCAGCAGGTGTTTTCAATCGATAATCTACCTAGTGGTAAGGTAACTATAGAGATAAACTATACAGTTTTGGAATCGGGAATTTCGCATAAAGATATTGGAGTAGTATTTATCTAATTAGCTTTGTGAATGTCAAAATTACGTTATTCTCCTAGAAATAATCTAGCCATATACTTAATGCTGAACAATAAGATTATAGGATAATCTTAACATTTTTGTGAGATACATTCTTCAACATCAGTTCGCTTAATGACGTTAAAGTTTGATTTTCTATCTAGTATATGAAAATAACCCCCGGAATCTCCTAGTTTAGATTTTTTTAAAATCAATTAGAAAAAAAGGTTAAAATTGGTCAAAAACTTTTTTTATCGGCCATTAATTATTTGCATTTCCAGTTGTAGGAAACGTTCTACATATTTTGGAAATGCCTTGGAATTTTTCTGTTCCTCTGTAACAACTGGACCTTGTGGAAGAATATCTATGGGATAGCTCCATGGGAACTTTCTTAATTTAGTCACAATTCCAACCGCCGCTGAAGC
>CAYGWD010000027.1:0-11292 GCA_964353745.1 uncultured archaeon | reverse complement strand
CAGTTTTATTTAATTTGCATATCGCGGAATTATTAGGGCATAAGCCTGTTTCTATCCTCACAGAATTGTTTCCTGATGAAATATTATTTACTGGTAGATGAATTATGAAAGGGTCTCCCAGCATCGTATAATCGTCCCCCCAATAAGTGAGATTATACGCTTCTTTCCAAACCCCGGTAGCGCTTGAATTTAGCCAGAGCATATCAGTCCAGTAATCAGACGAATAAGAAGTCATTTCAGCATCCACAACTTTTACTTTGTCAGATATGTTAAACCAGCCTTCTTTGTACGGCTTGGTGATGTTATAATCTGTCAAGTCTCCAAGCCTTGGCGACTCTACAGTTAAAGATACCTCTCCATATTGAGATGGAATTATGATTGGAGAATATTGTAAATCTATATGAGAATCTGGATAAAGTATATTGTTGACTTTCATGTTGCTGCTTAAGTTTGCTCTTTGAGTCGTATAACCCAAATTTACGAACATCTGTCCAAACCCTTGGTATATCTGCGTCAGTTGATCTAAATCATCGCTTTGGGCATATCTTACATCTCTGCAGTCAGCTTGGGTTCCATCCAAGGGGTTGGTCACATTTCCTATCCAACAAGACGAATCATTAAGTATTTCACATTTACCCGGATAAGTTCCTATTATTTTAAAATCATCCAAATCACAGTATTCATTGGTGTCAGTTGCCAACGCGCAATATACCCTAAAGCAGGTATTAGGTGAAATATAGTTCGTCACATCCATTTCTGTGTGTGCCCAAGGAACAGTTCCACTTCCAGAATACCACAAGTCTTTTAAAGGCGATGCGGTTGTATTTACCCTTACTAAAATATATTCATTTGGAGAATCCAAGTCGGTTATTGACCAATCAAAACTTAAATATGCTTTCGTAAAGGAAGACAAGTCTAAACATTTTGTAATCCAAGTAGCATTGGCAGTGTCAATATCATCACCTCTAAAAAATCTAGTAGAAGAGGAATTTCCACTTGATCCTGAACGTGCTCTCCAAAAATTTGCTGACCCACTTACGCAGTCTGTCCACCCGTCGGCTGTTACACCTACGCAATTATTGTTTCTATCGACCGAATCAAATGTCGAATGAAAAGCAGTATTATTTACAGGGTGTGTAGAATTCCAATAGCAATTCTGAGACGGACAGCTTGCTTGAATAGGAAAACTGTTGCAGTCTAATCTGCACGCGCTGCAATTCCAACAAGCTATTCTTTGAAGACCTAAGCTGTCTGCACTGGAACCGAAGCCTACTGAAAATACAGTATAATTTTTATCCCTTGCTGTGCATGACATGTTTATTGCTTCTAATTTTGCTGGATAATTAGGATCAGAGCTTGATGCACTTCCGCTTACTGGTCCTCCGAAGACACCGCACCAATTGCCATTAAGGCATTGATTCGCATAACCATCGCTCATTAACAACAGACCTTGAAACCTTAAAGGATTTTTGGCAGCATCCAGAATTATTGTTGCGTTTGATATGCCACAGGACGTACATGTAGAGTCATCATGACTATAGGCAGTAATGTTGCCTTTCAAAGTGCATGAGTTATTGCTTAAAGGGTGCGTACCTGAAAGAGTGCTTTGAAAACTAACTAATCCGATCCTGTCACCCAGAGTATCCAAGACTGTGTCAACAAATGTTTTGTCGACAATTTTAGCAGTATCGAGTTTCTCACAGGTAGTACCAGAACTATAAAGACTCCATCCATTCAAAACTCCACTTTCAAAATTATCAGAGAAAAATATTGTCCCTGAGGTGTTATTAACCACTATGGAATCAACATATCCAGTATCATCACCGCTGGATCCGCCGCCATCTTTAGTATAGCACCATTTTATTTCATGATTTCCACTGCTGATGGCATAATTTACTGTTGCCCAATTAACATTTCCAGTTATGGTTTGTTGTTGTGAACCATCTATGTAAAATCTTAATCGATCTCCGCTTTGTGAGCTAACCTTCCACCAGAAGTATATTCTACCCGGTGAAGACAATGTAACGTTCCTGTACATGCAATTACTTTGAGAATCATCTGTTTTTCGGTTTTGAGCGCTATAATTTCCTTGGCAATCTAATGCAGATATTCGCCAAGCAGAATCTTGCGAGCAACTAACCTGGAATGCGTCCATGCTTCCAGAAACATCCGTAATCAGAACAGCATCTGCGGTCCCTACTCCCGGTTTCAATTGGAACCCTTCTATTCCAAACCTCAAAGGAACTGTCTTGTTACTAACATTATTAATCAGATTTTGTGAACTGCTAAAATTTTTCCATATGTCGCTGAAATTTAAAGATATGTTTAAATTGCCTGTTTCGTTACTTCTAAAAACTGCGACGTTTCCAATACTGAGAAAGACAGTAGCATTTGTCTCATTAAGAGTAAAGTTATTGAAATAATGAAGATAGGATGTCATATTTATCAGTGTGCCAGGAACGTATAGAGAATCATAGAGGTTAAAGAATCCCGCAATTCCTGGGAACCAATAAGTATCATTACCGGGTTCTTGTCCAGGAGCTAACTGAGTCGTGTTGTAAGTTACTCTGAAGTATCCTCCCCCTATGAAGGAATTATTTCCAGTAAAGTTAAATTTTAGAGTGTTGTTACCCATGGTGAATTTTGAACAAATAGAAGAATTGTACGTTTTATTGCATACAACCCACTTATCAGCTTTCATCAATCCACCACCGGCAGTGCCACTGCTATAATTTCCCGCATAATTGTCGTTTATGTAAAGATTAAAGTCGCCACCAGCGTCCAGTTCCATGTATGCTTCTAATATATTGTCAAATGGAGGTAAAGTTATGTTAACAGTTATATTTCCATCGCCTACATATCCTCCAAAATATAAGTAAGAAGAATCGTTTTTTCTAATGCTCTTTAGATATGCCCTGGCAACGCATCCAGTGACATTTTCACCCTTTTGGTATCCAGATGCTATTCTGTTAGAAGAAATCTCAGTTGTTGCATCTTCATTCTTTGTTCGGTTAGTGCCAGAAGAATTATAAACATTATAACTGTTTACAAGTACCTGATAACCAATGCTGCCAGGTAAAATGTCTCCTAAAATATCCTTTATTATGTCTGCTGCGGCCATATCAGTGGAGGTATTGTTTTGAGACCACAAGGTTCCTATAACGTCTATGGCTTTCTTATTGAAATCATCTTCACTTATCAAACCACTTTGATTCAAATTATAAAGCAGGGTTTTGTTCATAACAATTTCTTCAAGGGTAGACTCTGACAATATTGTCATCGTGTCTTCCGACAAGGAATGAAGTTGCTGTGCTGTGTAAAAAGGTGATGATGAATCTGTCCTGAACAATATCAAAATAGATACCACTGAAACCATAATCGTCATTGCTATTATAGCATCTAAGGTTAGAACTATGCCTTTCATGCCCACAGTATAACCTCCAAAGTTACTTTTATTATGTTTCCTCCAAGGCTAACCACTCCCAACCTTTTTACTACGACTATCTGTTCCGCGTTATCCAGCGAAGTACCATAGGTATAGAAATAAGCGGGGTTGCTTGAATTCTGCAATATTTTTTCTGTATTGTTTTCTGCTAGTGTTATGTTAAGATTGTAATAGCCTGTGCCGAGCTTGAACTTCGCATTCTGGTACGGAATATTTTTCAGCTCCTCAAATTTTGTCAAGTTAAACTTCCCAGAATCGTATAGTCCTATGACACTTACAGTGTTGTTGTCCCAGTATTGAGGCTGACCGCTGGTTGTTGCTAGTAAGCTTGCGATGCTAATTGCCTTAGAGTACATATCATTTCGCATGCTAGTTTCAGAGATTTCCGTTTGAAAATTTCTATAGTAAGCATTTACTATCAGCAAGGCTGAGAGAAATATAAAAAAGCTTATTATAAAATCAGACGAAAATAGTTCAGCTCGCACTTATATTCACCACTCCATTGAGGTTTTTTATTACGTTAGTTCCCGGTGTTATGTTTCCATTTAAATTATCTGTGATTATGTTTGCCATAATATTATTTCCATTGTTCCATTCGATTTTAACCATTCTCAAATTGTTATCATACGAGATATTATAGGTCTTACCGTTCGAGAGTTTTTCAGGGATAAAAAACTTTCTATAATATCCCTGTATCCTCGCAGCAGTGTTGATTTCATTCGTAACCGTGTTGAGTATGTTTCTCGCGCTCGCGAACATCGTTGACTCGCTTATATCATTGCTGTTAATGCCCATTATGCCTACGAAAAAAACAAAGAAAAGCAGAAGAATTCCAACGAAAACCATGAACTCAGTTGCAACTTCAGCCTTCAGTAACATTGACATAACTCCCCTCGGATTTTATTACTATTCTCCTTGTTCCAGAATCTTTTTGAATAAAGCTATCGCATGTAAAATTCCCTTTTGATATCGCCCAAATATCACTAATTCCACCCCCCAAATTAATTTTCATATCGATCATATTGGCGTGGCTAACACCGTTAATGCAGGGCGTATCATTACCAACAAATTGTATGGAGTCCACTCCATCAGGTATGTAAATTGAGAGTGTTATCTGCGATGGGCTACCTTGCATGTAAACGATATCTGCTGCCTCTACAATCTTGTTTACAGCAATCACTGCGTTTGCTGAAATGATATCTTGTTTATTGCTTTCGGTAATGTTCTGGGCATAATAGGTTAGTATTAATAGTATGGCAAGTACTATGGAAAACATAATCAGATACTCAAAGGCGGCCTGCCCCTTCATAGGTAAGAATTGTTAAACCTTTAAGAAAAAGGTTACTTATAGTTAAAAAATAACGAATATATATGATTATTATGGAAAATCTCTGGTTAGATCTAAAAGAAGAGATAGCAAAAGCCTTGGAGGTCGATGCAAAGGAAATAGAGGAACCTGAAAAATATGGAGATTTTGCCTATGCATGTTTTTCTCTGGCTAAGAAATTAAAAAAAGATCCTAAAGAAATTGCTAACGAGATGTCCAAGAAACTGAAAATAAAGTTTGTTGAAAAGATAGAGACCGTAGGGCCTTATGTAAACTTCTATGTCAATTGGGGAGAATTCGGACAAGAATTATTTAAATCAATAAATGAAAAATATGGTAAACCAGAAAAAATAAAAAAGAAGAAAATAATGGTTGAGCACACCAGCACAAACCCAAACAAAGCTTTGCACGTCGGTCACATAAGAAATAGCTGTCTGGGAGATTCTCTGGCAAGAATACTGAGTTTCTATGGTCATAATGTCGAGGTTGCAAACTATATAGACGACACAGGAAATCAGATGGCCGAGCTTGTTATCGGTTTCAAAGTACTTGGCATGCCGATGGAAACGAAATTGAAGTTTGATCAGTACTGTGGTGACGAGGTTTATGTAAAGGTTAACAGGATGTACGAATCAAATCCAGAGCTCTTGGAAAAAAAGAAGTCTATTACAAAACAAATTGAAGAAGGCAATAATGAGATTGCAGAATTTTCAAACCAAATTGCAAGGAGAATTCTGCTGGAGCAGTTGAAGACTTGCTGGAGAATGTCTATATATTACGACTTATTGAATAAGGAATCTGACATAATACAGCTAAAGCTATGGGAAAAGGCATTTGAACTGTTAAAGAAAGGAAAATTCGTTTATCAAGCGACGGATGAAGAGAAGAAAGGTTGTTGGTTACTGAGATTATCAGACTTGCCAGAATTCAAAGGAATGAAAGACGCGGATGCGACTATCGTCAGATCAGACGGAACTATTGTTTATGTTGGTAAGGATGTAGCTTATGCCATGTGGAAGCATGACTTGCTGAAGACAGACTTCAATTATTCAAAATTTGTAGAGCAACCCAACGATAAGATTCTTTGGACAACGACTTCAAAAGAAGGAGAGAAAAAGCATCCAGAGTTTAGAGGGGTTGATACCTCTATAAACGTTATAGACGTTAGACAGTCCTTTTATCAAGATTCTGTCATTGCTGCATTAAAACTGATAGCAGGCAAAAAAATTGACTACATCCACTATGATTATGATGTGGTTTCTTTGAGTTCTAAAGCTGCTAAAAAATTGGGAATAGAAACTGAAGAAAAGTTCGTGCACATGGCTGGAAGAAAAGGACTATTTATCAACACTGATGTTGTTCTGGATGAGTTGTTTAAGAAATCTCTAGAAGAAACAAAAAACAGAAATCCAAATGCTTCTGATGATTGGCTGAAAGAAGTAGCAGAAAAAATAGCTGTAGGAGCGCTTCGATATGAGTTAGAAAAGATATCGCCAGAAAAAATAATCGTATTTGATATGGATGATGCACTAAGATTGGACGGCAACGCTGCTCCTTACCTTCAGTACACTTGCACAAGAGCTTCTTCCATATTGAGCAAGGCGGATAAATTAAAGAGTTTTGATGTAAAACAATTAAAAGATTCTAAGGAAATAAATGTTTTGAAGTTATTGTCAAAATTCCCATGCACCATAGAAAGATCTGTAAAAGATTTAAGACCGCATTACACGGCAAACTATCTATACGATTTGTCGGTTGCTTTTAATGAGTTTTATCAATCCTTGCCAGTTCTAAAGGCTGAAGAAGAGTTAAAGAATGCAAGGCTAAAACTCGTGGAAGCAGTAAAAGTCGTTCTGGGAACCGGTATGGAATTGCTAGGTATTCCTGTTTTAGAAAAAATGTAATTGTCTAGTGGAAACAAATAGATTGAATTTAAGAAAACTTTAACAGAGATTGGACCTTTTCTATGGAACTAAAGATGTTGTCAAGATTGACGCCTATTATCGGGACTTGGAAGTTCTTTTTTTGCATTTCCTTTTCAATTTCTTCCATCAGGATTCCCTTTCCAGGAACGTTCTTCCTTCCGTTCTGTACTTGGTGAACGCCGCAAGTGGAAGATAGTTCCACGCCTAAAATACCAACCACAAGATAGCTATTTTTAAGGTAGTTCTCTATCTGACTTATAAGATTAGTTGATAATTTATGGCATTGACCCCTGTAACCATTTGTTTCGCAAGAAGATTTTGTTTTTATTTTCCTGTCCAATCCCCCATTAAATTCTATCTGGGGGCAGGGTATCTGAACTATTCCTATTCCCGACTCTGCAAATAGTTCTAACAAGTCTTTAAAAGAACCAGAAAATCTTTCTCTGCCTGATGCTCTTACATTTTGGTTCAAGAGACAGTGAGACACAAAAATGACTTTTTTGCTGCGTTCCATACAGTAACATAATATGGTTTTTTTATCTTAAATACTCACTCATTATTAGTAGTAAATGCATAAGTTATGTTCGACAAATACCGATTTATGTTTTAAATTTTAAATAAATTCAGAAAATAGGTTCTAATAATCGAATACACCAAAAAAATGAGTTTTTTTCAACATTTTTAATATTTTATTTTCAGGGGGATTTTTAAAGTTTTGTGCCTTACTATTTAATAGAGTAATTTACCTAGAAAAGAGAGTGAAAATATGTTTCATAGAACAAAAGAGCCAGAAAACTGGTCAGATGTTAATAGCTTGGAAAAGTTATTAGTTGAAGAGAAAGAAGGCTATACAAAATTGAAAGACAGAGGAAGTTTATGGGAATATAGAAAAGAGCGAGAAATGAAAGCAGAAGAAACCATACATCTTCTTGGTGGAGATTTTTATGCTGAAACTGTCGATATTTTAGGATTACCTAAAGCAGAACTTGAAGTATTGAAAGAAGCAAGAAACCGTGGTGTTAAAGTAAAAATTTTAGGTAAATGGGAACCAAACTCAGCAAAACTAATTTACTGGGCTGGTGAATATGTTAAAGAAGAATTTTCAGATAACCCTGAAAATAGGAAAATAGGCGGACGTATTGAATTAAAGACTTGGGGCAATGGAATTAGAGGGGGCGTATTTGACAGAGAAGAGGCTTATGTGATTCAAAGATCATTGAACGTGCCTCCTGATGAAATAACTCGACAATATGCAGAAATAGCACCACGCAAAATAGTCGGTGAGTCTCAAATAGCTCAGGAAGAAAATTTTCCCATTTTAGCTTTAACTACAAAATCGCCTCTTATTGTAGATTCTTTAGATGACCGCTTTAAAAAAGAATGGGAAAAATCAAAATACATGAGAGAAGATTTAGCCTTGTCGCAAAAACCAATGACTAGAGGAGAAGGTGCTGTACAGGGAAAAGTTCTAAACCCTTAATTTGTTCCACCAGAAGTTAAAATTTTCCTTTAGAACTTCTATCATGACAGGGTTTTCAAACACGGTTAATTCATATTTAGACTTGTAATTTTTCTCTTTTGCGTTCATACTTTTAAAGGCTATTAAAGCGTTTTCATCATCTATTATTTCTCCTCTAAGAGAACTTTTGTATCCAAGCTTCACTTCAGCGCCAAGCTTCTTAATCTTATTTAGATTTTTTATGACCTCTTTAGAACCAGGCTCTTTCATCAAAATTTTAACCTTTACACCGCTTTTAATAGCGTTTCTTATATTGCTTTCTCTTTCAGGCAGCCATGACATGTCTCCGGCGAATATTAGAATTTCTTTCTTAGCCTTTTTTTCAATTTCATTAAAGACCGTTTGTACATTATACCTATTTTCTGTGGACCAAATGTTCCAACTCTTTTCAACATTTTCTACGGGTTCTATCTCACTGATAACATCTTCTATACTTTTTATGCTGTCTTCTAGATTTTTTGCTTTTTCCTCGAAATTCTTTCTTTTTATATCAATTAAATTTTTCAAGGCTTTCTCCGGTGAAATAGGCTTGAACTTTTTAGGTCTGGTCCTGTTTATTAGGACAAAGCCTTTCTTCTTCAACTCGGATAAAGTGTCATAAACTCTCGGTAACGGTATATTGCCAATTTCCGATATTTGTTCTGCTGTTGCTATTTTTAGTTTTAGCAGGGTTATGAATGCTCTTACCTCATACTCTGTAAGACCGAATTCTCTTAACAGGTTTTCAACCTTTTCCATTCATCGCACCAAATTAACTGTTTTCCGGTTAAAAAAGTTATATAATAGTTACTAAAATACTAAAATATTTAAAGCTTTCTTTTAAAAACCAGAAACTATAATTGATAATATATCTGAGTGATTTAATGTCATTTAAATTTTTAGAAGGCATTGCAACAGCAGATGTTGCCATTGAGGCAACTGGTAAGAACATAGAGGAAGCATTTGCTGAAGCAGCTGTAGCTATGTTCGAGGTTCAGACTGATACAAAGAGGATAAAGCCAACTATATCAAAGGAGATTAAAATAAAATCAGAGGATAAAAAATCTTTGTTGTTCGACTGGCTCTCTAAGTTGATTTACTTGAGGGATGTTGAAAGGATGTTCTTTAGCGAGTTTGATGTTAAGATAAAGGATGTAGATGGAAAGTTTAAGTTGGTTGCAAAGGCTTATGGGGAAAAAATAGATTTTGAAAAACATCAATTAAAGATAGAGGTTAAAGGCGTATCCTATACTCAAATGGAGATAGAAGAAAAACCGAATAAATGCAGGATTATAGTTGTCCTAGACGTATAAATAAAATATTGGTTCAGGGGGCCTGCTTCTCAGCAGCATTTACATTTCTCCTGTTCATATCAATATTTAAGGGCTGTTTTTGCTGTTTGTGTTATTTCTTCAATTTTTTCCATTAATGGTATAACTTGTTCTCCATATTCAGAAAGAGAATATGTTATGATTGTCTGTTCTCCTGGAATATTTTTTACATTTCTTTTGACTAAACCATGTTTTTGTGTTCTTTTTAATCTATCAGATAAAACAGCCCCATTATGGTAAATGTCTTTATTCATTATATCTCTATTTCTTAGTTCGCCTCTTTGATTTAATTGTTGAAGTAAATATAAAGTTCCTGGTAAAAATAATCCAGAATCATGAATTGCTGAATATTCTGTTGTTTGTTTAGTCACAATACTCAAAATTAGAATGAACAATTAAACTTTTATTCTTTTCCTTAGAACAAAAATCTATTTGATTCTAAAATACATGAAAAGTATGCAGGGGGCCGGATTTGAACTGACGCATCAACCAACCCATAAAATTAAGCGCGCATTCTGAACTTCGCATTTTTAGAACGAACTAACCTTTGCAGACTCCGAGAGGTTTGAAACGACAAACAATCTTACTTATCCCAGCTTTCTCGCAGGTTTCTACAACCTCTGTAACGTTCTTGTAAGCAAAATCAGCCTCTTCTGACAATGTTTCCAAACCAGCACTCCTAATAACAATGCCTCTGCTTTCCAATTCTTTTTTAACATCAATTCCTTTCTTTGTTCTTACGGCCTCAGTTCTAGACATGACTCTTCCAGCTCCATGAGCAGTGCTGTAGAAGGTTTCTTTGCTGGTTTCCGTTCCGACTAACAAATAGGAAAAAGTTCCCATAGAACCGCCGATTATAACAGGCTGTCCTATCTTCTTGTATATCTCTGGCAAAGCAGGATGATTAGGCGGAAAACCTCTTGTCGCACCTTTTCTATGAACCCACAATTTCACTTTTTTACCATCAACTTCATGTTCCTCTATCTTAACTATGTTATGGCTTACATCATAGACAAGTTCCAGGCCTAATTCTTCCGCAGATTTGTTAAAAACTTTTTGAAAACATTCCCTGACCCAATGCAAGATCATCTGCCTGTTGACTAGAGAATAATTAACAGAGGCGCAAGCAGCTTTGAAATAATCCTGCGCCTCATTGCTCTGGGCAGGCGCGCACGCCAATTCTCTGTCAGGCACTCTTATATTATACTTTCTCATTGCCTGTTCCATTACTCTCAGATAATCTGTTGCAACCTGGTGGCCAAGCCCGCGGCTACCGCAATGAATCATGGCTGTTACTTGCCCTTCTCTTTCGATGCCCATGGCTTTTGCTATTTCTGGCAAGAATATTTTATCAACTCTTTGAACCTCTAGATAATGGTTTCCAGAGCCTAGTGTTCCTATCTGAGGAATACCTCTTTTCAATGCTTCTTTGGAAACTTTGCTTGCGTCAGCTTCTTTCATTTTCCCATTATCTTCCATTCTTTCCAAGTCTTGCTTCCATCCATAGCCGTTTTTGACAGCCCATTCTGCCCCTGTGAACAGGATTTCATCCAACTGATTATAATTCAGTCTTGTTTTTCCCTCAGAGCCAACCCCGCTTGGAACGTTCTTAAAAATCGCTTCAATCAGCTCCTTCATCTTTGGTTTCAGCTCATTTTCATTTAAATTAGTTCTTAACAATCTTACGCCGCAAGAAATATCATAACCGACCCCGCCTGGAGAAATTATACCGTTTTCAAAATCAAATGCTCCTACACCGCCTATGC
>CAYGWD010000026.1:0-11324 GCA_964353745.1 uncultured archaeon | reverse complement strand
TTTTCCTCGAATTCTGTGAACTCTTTATGTGATTTTTCAACCTGCTTTAGAGAACGTTGTATTCTTTCATGTTCCTTTTGCAAATTTTCGGGTACGGAACGTTTATTTTTGGTTAGGTAATCATAAATCGCTTCATGCAAGGCGTCTGCTGCTAGAACTGAACAGTGAATTTTTATAGGGGGAACAGGACCTGATTTTTTAAGAATATCAGCATTGCTTATTTTTATTGCATCATCCAAGTTTTTACCCTTAGCAATCTCTGTAAGCATGCTGCTGACGGCAAGAGCTACGACGCATCCGAAGGTTTGGAATTTTATGTCAGAAATTATTTCCTTGCCCTTCTTGTTTTTCTTAACTTTTATGTAAAGTTCCATTATGTCTCCGCATGTCATATTGCCCACTCTACCTACTCCATCAGCATCTTTAATCACGCCAACATTCCTTGGGCTCTTGAAATGTTTCATAACTTCTTTTGAATACAAGCTTGGAGCTTTCATATTATCACTTGAAGTTTTCTTCAGTATAAACTTTAATTCCATTCTTTTTTAATAATGCGGCTGTAACGCCATCACCGTCAACTACATGATTTACAAATTTGTCATCCAGCTGCCAGGTCTTACCGCAACCGCAGGATGGACTAGGCGTCCTAAGAACTGCCTCTTTTATGTTTTTAGATTTTGCTATTTTTAGAAACTCATTGGCGCCTTTTAGAAAGTGCTCAGTTAAGTCTTCGCCATCATCAATAGTTCTCACTGTTGCTTTATTGTTTAAAACATCTTCGCCAAGTCCATCATAAATTCCGGCAGATTTCCTTGGTATCGTCAAACCACCTAAAAGTTCTGAACAAGCAGCAATAGCATCTCCCCTTTCAACCATTTCTTTTATTTTCTCATTAACGTCATTTTCGCCGTTCCATCTGCACTTTATTCCTGCTAGGCAAGCGCTTACTATTATCATTATTCCCACTTTCCTTTGAATGGCGATATTCTTCTCAGTCTTTCGATGACTTTAGGCAGAACCTCTAGCGTGTAATTTATATCAGCCTTAGTCGTGTACTTTCCCAAAGATAATCTTAATGACCCGTGAGCTTCCTCATGTTTCAAACCAATGGCCATCAAAACGTAAGAAGGCTCTAGATTTGATGACGAACAAGCAGAACCCGTAGAACCATAAATGCCATGAGAACTTAGCTCAACAACCAAAGCCTCTCCTTCAATAAAGCTAAACCAGAAATTAGTATTGTTAGGCAATCTTATTTTCGGGTGACCATTCAAGTGAGATTCTTCTATGTTTAAGGTTCCCTTGATTAGCATGTCCCTTAATTTTGTCAACGTAGACGCTTCAGATTTCATTTCCCTTTTTCTTAATTCAACTGCCTTGGCTAAACCGACAATACCGGGAACGTTCACGGTGGAAGATCTTAAACCAAATTCATGCCCTCCGCCATGCAATAACGGTTCTATCTTAACTCCATTTTTTATAAAAGTAGCTCCAACACCCTTTGGCCCATAAAACTTGTGAGCAGAAACAGATAACATATCAATGTTCATTTTATTAACATCAATAGGTATCTTGCCAAAGCTCTGAACAGTGTCCGCATGAAAATAAACCCCATGATTAGAACAAACCTTGCCTATTTCTCCTATGGACTCTATTGTCCCTATTTCATTGTTGGCATGCATCACCGAGACCAGAATAGTGTCGCTTCTTATTTCATTTTCCAATTGAATCAAATTAACAAAACCGTCTTTGTCAACCGGCAAATAGGTTATTTCAAAGCCTTGTTTCTCCAGCCATTTGCAGGTCTCTATAACAGCATGATGCTCTATGGACGATGTTATGATATGTTTTCCTTTCTCCCTGTTAGCAAAAGCAACACCCTTTAATACAAAATTTATTGATTCTGTTGCGCTTCCATTAAATATTATTTCCTCAGGCTTGGCGCTTATCAGCCCTGCAACCTTTTCCCTAGAATCTTCAAGAGCTTTTTTTGCCTCCAAGCCCATGGCATGAAGACTCATTGTGTTGGCAAATTTATCGCTAAAATAGGGTTTCATTGCCTTTAGAACTCTCGGATCCAGTGGAGTGGTAGCTGAATAATCTAAATAAACTTTCCTCATAAAAGTATATAACGCTGTTATATTATATAAAATTAATTAATTTTGTTCTTTAGAATTTTTAAAAAATAAGTTATTTACATCATCAAGCAATTTCCGCAACCCCCACCACCAGTTTTCTTAATTGTGAAATAAACTTTTTGAGAAATTCCCGTATTGTCTGAATTATCTTTTGCATAGACTACTAAATTATGATAACCATAAGACAAACCTGATAATGTTGTGTTGCCTGTTATTGTTATGTTTTGTTTGCCATCTAATCTATAGCCTATCCATGTTGTTGGTTCATTTGTAGTAAAGTTTAAAGGCATTGAAGTTTGATAATAGGTTCTGTTTCCAGGGGAAAGAATTGTTATTGTTGGCGGTGTTAAATCATTTTTAACTGTTACAAAGTATATCTTAAATGAAGAGGTATAATTTTCTGTTTCTTGATATAATGAAGTTATATTGTAAACGCCTTCCCCATATGTTCTTAATTCTTTTAAAATTGGTTTTTCATCAATCAATACTCCATTTTCATAAAGTTTTATGTTACCTTCTCCTTGTATTAATTGAGCTGTTATGCTTACTTGGGTCCCGCTCAATACTGTAACATTTCCTTCATAACTATTTAGTAAAAGTTTGATTGAAGAGGGAGCTTTTCCAATTGCAAAATTTAATGAATCTGTACTATTCCATTTATCAGAGGTATCATTAGCATACCATTTATAGTTGTACATACCAACTGGTAAATCAGTGAAAGCTCTCGAATAAACATCTCCTATTTTTGTCATGTCAGTATAATTTGTTCCAGCAAATTCAAACATTACTTTGTCTACAGCCTTGTCATCAACCCATTTTATTGAAAAATTGTAAGATTTATTAGGAGAGTAAATGCTTGGGTCTGTTGGCTCCTTTATTTCCGAATACCTTGGCGGAGAAAAATCTATTGAAACCATATTTACTGCTCTAGAAGCATTTATAATTCCTGAACCTGTTGCATTTCTTGTACAAGGAATTTCAGTTGAATCTTCATAACATTTATTAACAGGGTCTGAGGTCTCGTTCAAAATTTTTCTTATATCAAGATTAGAAAGTAGTGGATTTGCTTCTAGCATTAAGGCTACCACACCGCTAACGTGAGGAGCGGCCATTGAGGTTCCGCTCTTTGTATCCCACCGATTGTTTGGTATTGTAGAATTAATATTATGACCCGGAGCAACTATGTCTAACTCTGGTCCCTTGCTTGAAAAGCCAACAACGCTATTATTTTTATCAGCAGCGCCCACTGCAATCGCACCAGAAGCACATGCTGGAGTTGTTAATCCATATTGTCCGCTGTTGCCAGCTGCAACCACAACAGTAACTCCTCTACTGACCGCATTATTCACAGCCTGTGCTACTATGTCATCATCACAAGTTCCTGGATATTCACCTCCGCCTAAACTCATGCTTATTATTTGAGCAGAATTGTTAACGCACCAATCAATCCCAGAAATTACATCGGATTCACTGCCTTGCCCATACGAATCTAAAACCTTAGCTATCATTATTTTTGTTCCATTTGCTATTCCCCTGAAATATGCATCGTCAGAACTTATTATTCCTGTTACATGTGTTCCATGACCATTATCATCCATGGGATCGCTATCATGATTTACAAAGTCATATCCTGCAACGATTTTATTGCAGTTTTCAAAGCCAAACGTAACACTACCGTTTATAACCTTGTCTATGTAAAAGCCGTACAAAGAAAGATACCAATCGCTTGCCAAACTAATCTTAATCGTATCTCCAGGAACAGAAACGCTCCAAACATCTCTGTGTTCTCCTGTAAAACTTTGTACTATATTCCCATTTGCATCTTTAATATAAATAAAATCAAAACCATCATCCAAACTAATGTTTACAAAATGAACCGCTATGCTAGTATAACCTGGTTTGGTTATTGTCCATTTACATAGTTCTTTTGTTTCATCACAATTGGCTGGATAAGGATGTCTCGACTCAACAACCTGTGACTCAACCTTTCCATTTATAGCAAACGGTGAGCAAGAACCCAAAGCAGGATGACTGTAGTCTACTCCAGTATCTATCACGCAAACCTTTACATCTTTTCCTGTAAATCCTTGCTCCCAAACCTTATCAGCATAAATCAAAGGAGCGGAGTCATGAAGCAGGGCCTTGACTTTTTTATCAGTATGGACTTTTTTAAGTCCTTCAAGATTTGCCAACTTAGGAATATCTTCTCCATTCAATATTACTGATACGCCTTCTATCGAGTCATAATCACGATTTATTCTTCCTCCAATAGACCTAATGAGCTGTTTATAGTTATGAGGTTTTTTAGAGAATTCAATTATAACTGAGGTTTCTCCCTCGGCATTTAATAGCTCAGGGTCTAT
Source organism: uncultured archaeon (assembly GCA_964353745.1). GTDB lineage: Archaea > Aenigmatarchaeota > Aenigmatarchaeia > Aenigmatarchaeales > Aenigmatarchaeaceae > CS1-C013. The sequence goes on along the minus strand of CAYGWD010000026.1, from coordinate 6,823 downwards.
TTTTTGTAGTTTTTCATCGCTTTTAACCTCTGAAAAAGCCTCTTTAACCCAAAAGCTTAAGAAAAACAAGGCTAGGATAAATATCAAACCTACCCCTTTAAACCTGTTTTTGCACATAATAATAGTTACTACTAACCAGTATTTAAAACTGTTTTAGGTGAATTTTCTGCTGTATTAGGAAAAGTAAAAGATTTAAATAAATACATTCAATAAGAATAGCTATGCCTTACGAAGAATACCTCTCAGCAGGTATGCACATTGGAACAAAGCAACAAACCAAGCAGATGAAGAAGTTTATCTATAAGACAAGGGAAGATGGTTTGGCTATTTTGGACTTGCAAACCATTGAGAACAAGATAAAGTTAGCCGGTAAGTTTTTAGCAAGGTTTAACAAGATAATGGCTGTTTCTAGAAAGTCTGTTGCATGGAAGCCTGTAGTCAAGTTTGTAGAAGCTGTTAATGGGAAAGCTATAACAGGAAGGTTTTTACCGGGAACAATCACGAATCCTAATTTCCCAGGATACTATGAACCAGATGTCTTGATAGTAACGGATCCTTTGATTGATACGCAGGCAATTGAAGAGGCATTTAAAATGAGAATACCTATCATAGCTTTGTGCGATACTTCAAATGAGACTACTTCCATTGATTTGATAATACCTGTCAACAACAAAGGCAGGAAATCTTTGTCAATGGTCTATTGGCTGTTGGCAAGAGAGATACAGAAAAACAAGGGAATTATAAAAGAAGATGGAGAATTCAAGTACAAACCTGAGGAATTTGAATCTAAGGAAAGGGAAAGGACTGAGGAAGAAGAAGATTAGATAATGGTTATAATTTTATAATCTCAAACACTTAATTCTTTTATGCCAACAAGAAATCCGGCAGTGGCAGGGCAGTTCTATCCTGATGATATTGAAGGATTAAGAGAAATGATTAAAAAATTCTTGGAAAAGACCAAGCCTGAAAGAAGGAGCACCATAGGCATAGTTGCTCCTCACGCAGGCTATGTCTATTGCGGAAAAACAGCTGCCGCTGTTTATAACTCGGTTGCTCATGGCTTTGACACTGTTGTTCTGCTGGGACCAAGCCATAGCGGATCTGGAGAAGTAACAACTTCCTTGGAAACGTGGAAAACTCCTCTGGGTTTGGTAAAACCTGACGAAGATTTTGTAAAAGAAATCTCTAAAGACTCGATAATATTAGAAGACCCGAGATCTCATTTAGCAGAGCACTCGATAGAGGTTCAATTGCCTTGGTTGCAATATAGATTCGAGGACTTTAAAATCGTTCCCATGTCAATAAATCCGATCTACTTTGACGTTGACACATGCAAGGAAATAGGAACCAAGATAGCTGAGACCGCCACTTATTTGCACAGAAAGATTCTAATGGTGGCAAGCAGTGATTTCACCCATTACGGTCAGATGTATGGCTATGTGCCTTTCAAAGGAGACGAGAAGAAAATTCTGGAAAGGATAAAGGAAACTGACATGGAAGTTATTGACCACATATTAAAACTAAAGCCTGTGGACGTAGTAAAAACGTGCGAGGAAAAGAGACTAACCATATGCGGTTACGGAGCCATAGCTTCGATGCTTTTTGCCGCAAGAGAGCTGGAAGCCAAGAAAGCAGAACTGATAGACTACTCGACGAGCTTTGAGGTTTCTAGAAACACAGAAGCCATTGTCGGATACGCCGGGATAAATATAAGCTGATTCTTGACAGCTAAAAGCAGTAAAGGTTAAAAAACTTTTTGATTTAATAGTTAATAGATGGTAAGAATGAGTGATACGGCAGACATATTGCAAGGTATCCGTGAAAGGTTTAAAGAACTCGAAGAAAGAATAAATGAGTTATATTTATTGAAACACGTTCGCGAAGACCTCAGAAGCTATAGAAAAATGATTCCGATTAAGAGATATGATTAAGACCTATAGCGGTAAAGATTAATAATTCTCATTTGAAATATTAAGCTATGAAAGACTTGATAAAAAAGCATGCTTTGCTCAATGCAATCGAATACAACGGTAAAGCTAATGTTCAAGCAGTTATGGGAAAGGTTTTGGCAGAAAATCCTGAGTTGAAAAAAGATATGGCTAACTTAGGCAAGGAAACTGCTAAAGTTGTAAAAGAGATTAATGCTTTGTCTTTGGAAAAACAAAAAAAGGAACTAGAAAAATTCGGCAAGATTGAGAAACCGAAAAAGGAAGAGAGAGAGGGCTTGCCGCCTTTGCAAAACGCTGAAATGGGGAAAGTTGTTACCAGGCTTCCTCCTGAGCCAAGCAAGTATAATCACATAGGTCATGCTCTATCATTTTTAATAAACTATATGTATGCAAAGATGTACAAAGGCAAATGCATTCTAAGATTCGAGGACACCAATCCTGAGAAGGTTAAGAAAGAATATGTGGATGCGATGAAGGAGGATGTGCTAGATTATCTGGCTATAAAACCTGACAAGACTGTTTTTACAAGCAATGACATGCTGAAGATGTATGAATACGCAGAGAAGATAATAACCGATGGAAAGGCATACGTCTGCACCTGTACACGAGATAAGATGCAATATCTCAGACATAAAGGCGTTGAATGCGAGTGCAGAAATAGAAGCTTAGAAGAGAGCATGAAACTATGGAAGGACATGCTTGGCAAAAAATTCAAAGAGGGCGAGACCGTTCTAAGGTTGAAGATAGACATGCAGGCTTTGAATCAGGTCATGAGGGATCCTGTTATTTTTAGAATAACTTATGCAGAACATTTCCTGCAAAAGAAAAAATATTGCGTCTGGCCGCTATACGACTTTCAAAATGCCGTGGAAGAGGAGCTTTGTGGCATAACCCATGTGCTGAGAAGCGCCGAGTTCGGAGAGATGAGAATAGAGCTGCAGAACTACATAAAAGACTTGCTAGGTTTTAGAAAACAAACAGTAATACAATATGGAAGGTTCGAGGTAGAAGGAGCAATAACTCAAGGCAGGGAAATAAGAAAGCTTATCGAGGAAGGAAAAATAAAGGGTTGGGACGACCCGCGATTGGTCACGTTAAAGGCTTTGAAGAAAAGAGGCATAGTGAAGGAGACCTACTACAGAATTGCTGAAAAACTAGGTCTTAATCCTACCAACGCAAAAATACAGTGGCATATGATTGCTGCCGAGAACAGGAAAATAATCGATCCTATTTCCCCGAGATTCTTCTTCGTAGGGGAACCCATCGAGATTGTGTTAGACAAAGTGCCAAAGAAAACTGTCAAAGCGCCTTCGTTACCCAATAAAAAAATCTATAGAAAGATTCCGATAACCAAAAAAATATTTGTTGATAAAATAGATTTCGTCCAGCACAAGGGAAAAGAGGTCAGGCTGATGCACTTTTGCAATATTATATTGGACAAGAAGGCCAAAGTGACGAGCATCAAACTTAAAGACGTGCCTAAAATTCATTGGGTTTCTTCGAAGAATGCTAAGATAAATTTAGTCATGCCTGATGCAAACGAAGTTGAAGGTCTGGCAGAACCTGACATCAACAAGGTCAAACCTAATCAGACAGTGCAACTCGAGAGGATAGGCTTTGCAAGATGCGACAAGAAGGGTCTGTTCTATTTTGCTCACAAATGAGTTTTGCTAAGGCGTAAATGTCTGAGTCAAAAACACGGTGGAATTCAACTTTAAATTCTTTTATAGCCTTATTTTTAATGGTGTTTAAATGGCAACCGAAGTTCATTTGCATTATTCAGATCCTTTAGAAAGGATTCCTAAAACTTATAGTCCGCCTAGAGAATTACCTTTTGAATCTAAGGGTTCATACAGAAAAGATAGAAAAGAGTGGCAAGAAACAAGAGAAACCCTTTATAGAAAGTCTGAAGGTCTTTGGAAGGAAGGAATAACAGAAGAAGCTAAAAAAGAAGATAAAAAATTATTAAAATTAGATAAATTTTTTGGTCTCAAAATGAAGAAGAAATAAATCCTGATTTTTGTATTTGATAATTATGAAAAAAGTGTCAGACGAGCTCAAATGGAAATGGAAGAAAGCGGATATGAAAAAAGAGATGGTAAAAAAGTACTTCTAGCAGTAAAGTTTATCTAACAGGCTAAAATAATATTATTGGATGTCTATGAGGATTGCAGTCTATCTGACCATTATCATTGTGAGTATGGCAGTCTTTGTAGCAGGCATATTGTTCAATAACATATTGCTTATCATTCTTGGCGGAATGATATCAATCATGGTTTTTCTATATCTTTATCTGGGGCTAAGAAAGGAGAAAGAAAAGTTTGAGTTGCCTCAGGAAAAATACGAGACTGTTTTAACAATGAAATCTAAAAAGTCTTTCAAAGTCAGAAAGAGCCTTCTGGTCTACATCCTAGTCATTGTTCTAGGCATCGCAGTGCTAATAATAATGTACATAAGCATGAAAACATATCTCTACACTCCTTCTTCCCTGTCAATCGAGAACGTGATAAATGCAGGATGCAGAAAATTGAACACTGGCAACGGTCTCTGCGAAAGCGACCCTAACAGCATAACAGTTGATTACGACGTTAACAAGGATGGTAAAGTGGGTGGGGTCAACGACACATTATCAAACATACTAGGACCCAACTGCGATATCATGTGCGTGAAAAGGCGCTGCGGGTGCATGGTTTAAATACTTTACCAATAGAATAAAATAAATGAACTTATGAAATGAGGTGATGAATATGAATGAAGATAAGATTCTACGTGCAGTGGAAATTGCAAAAAACACTGGAAAGGTCAGGATAGGCACCAATGAAACCACGAAAGCGATTGAAAGGGGAATAGCAAAGCTTGTTGTGTCAGCAGAGGACGTGCAGCCCAAAGAGGTTATTATGCACTTGCCTTCTTTATGCAACGAAAAGAAGATTCCTTATGTCAGCGTCAAGAGCAAGCTAGAACTGGGAAGGGCAGCAGGCATAGACGTTCCAACAGCATCAATAGCAGTTATAGAAGAGGGAGATGCGAAGAAGGATATTGAAGAAATCGCAAAAGAAAAGTGATTAAATGGATGCAGTTCCAGCAGAAGTTGTGCAATTGTTAGGAAGAACAGGAATCAAGGGCATAACCCAGGTCAGATGCAAGGTCATGGATGGAAGAGATACTGGAAAGGTTCTAATAAGAAATGTCTTGGGTCCTATCAGAATAGGCGATATCTTGATGCTCAGAGAGACTGAGATGGAATCCGCAGGAACTATGGACGTGAGATAATGAAATGTTCATTTTGTAATTCAACATTAGAACCAGGAACTGGAGTCATGTTTATTCGCAACGACGGAAAAGTGTTCTACTTTTGTTCTAAGAAATGCGAACGCAACATGATAAGGCTGAGAAGAGAACCCAAGGACATAAGATGGGTAACAAAAAAGAAGAAAGCTTAAATTTTTCAAGCATTGAATATTTTTTATGATCTTAGGAGTGGACAAGGTTCTAGAACTGATTAAAACTAAAAACTTAGTAGAAGGTTTGGATAAAGACAATATTAACTTTGAAGGATGCGGGGTTGATATAAGAATAGGAGAACTTTATGAGATGGCTGATGAAGAAGGCTTCTTGCACATTGATACGAGAAAGACACCCAATTTTAAACTAATTGCAAAACATGAAAACGGAAAAACAACAAAAATTAAGCTGAAACCAGGCAAAGTTTATTCTGCAACAACAATTGAGAAGATAAACACGCCAGAGGATTTGTTCGGTTGGTTTATACCAAGATCGACTCTGTACAAATGCGGCATAGTCGTGCAAGGCATAAGAACCGACCCCGGTTACAAAGGCAAATTCTCTTTCATAATGATAAACACCTCTAACAAGGAATTTGAAATAGAGATGGGGGCAAGAATAGCTAACATAGTCTTTCACACAATAGAAGGGAAGGTCAATCTATACCAGGGACAGTGGCAGGGCGGAAGAGCTTTCATACCCAAGGAAGAGGAGCAGACAAAACAGGGAAAAATTAACTAACATCCCAGAGTTAAACCTTAGATTTTTTGTCGAATATTACTTTAATAATTGACGATAGGTTTAAATAGGTTTATTTCTAATATACTCATTGTGGTTTCATGAGGATAGGTGGAAGGTGCCCTTTGAATCATGTAAAAGACGAAGAAGAATTCCTCAAAAAAGAACTTGAAAATTTCTACAGAAAACAGATAAAAACTTCCACAGTCGAGCAAATGAGAAAGGATTTTTGCAGGAACGTTTGCGAAAACATAATGTGCTAGGTGATTTAATGGAGAAAAAAATATATATAATCGCAAGAAACGGCAGAGAAAGAGAACTTAAAACATATGGCGGGTTAGTTAGAACTGGCGGTGAACATTGTAAAAAAGGCAAGGATATCAATTGCGATGGATGCGAAGATTATTTGTGCTAAGTGATAAAAATGGCTAAACTTGGTGGTCATTGTATTATAGCTGAAACTATGAAAGCAGCAAGAGAACATGGGATGAAAGATGATGAATTGGATTTGGTTTACACCAAAGAACAGAAAAAAGAAATTTGCTACAAATGCAGAAATGTTTTATGTTGATTGCCATGCTAAGAGAGAATATAATCCTAAATCTTAAAGAATTTGGCCTCAGCGAATACGAGGCAAAGGCCTATCTCGCTCTTACCCTCCACGGACCGTTGACTGCCTCTGATGTTGCTGAAAACAGCAAGATACCGCAATCAAAAGTCTATGGTATTCTAAAGTCATTGTCAGACAAATTCCTCGCAGAGTCATGGAAGGGCAAACCTCTGAAATTTAAGTCGATAGAACCCTCTATAGGTCTTAAGAAAATCTTGGAAAGAAAGAAAATGGCAATAGA
>CAYGWD010000025.1:0-12454 GCA_964353745.1 uncultured archaeon | reverse complement strand
TTCTCTACTCTTGATATGTCGCCCCCTATTTTTCCGGCAACTCTTATTGCAACGCCGACAGCGCCTGAACCAATAACTCTTTCCAAGGCCAGATTAACAACCCTCTTGTAATTCAAGCCCCTCTCAATCGCAGATGCTATCCACTTGGAAATAATGGACGGATCTAGGTCTGGAACAGCCACTTCTTGGACATCGAGTTGCGGATTTTCAAAACCGAATTTTTCCTTTAGAGACTGCACCATTAAGTCTATGTTCTTTCCGCCTCTTCCGATTATTATTCCAGGCTTGTGAGCAAAAACAGTAATCCTTATGCTCAAAGGAGTCCTCTGTATTTCACTATGGCTATAACCGGCTCTAGCAAATTCTTTAGACAGAAATTCCTCTACATCCAAGTTTCTTATTGCCTCTTTAACGAACTTTTTTTCCAAAGCCATTTTTATCACTTAATACAGCCTGTATGTGAGCTGATTTCAGCTGGATGCCATGCCTCCTGTCCCTCCTGCCCCTGTACATCGTAGACCCTTTATGAGCCGATATGAAAAGGTTTAATGAACTCGCGTCAACATTCTGAGCCCTTGCATTGCTTTCAAGTTGATTCAATAATTTCAATATCTCTGTCGAAGTCTTGGTGAAATATCTCCCTTTGATTGAATCTTTTTTGTTGACTATATTTTCCAAAAGCTTTTTTGCGTCTTCAAACTTTTTTCTGTTCAAAACTTTGCAGACTATTATGGAATTCTCCGAGGATATTGAAAACGTGCCCAAGGCACGAACCTTTTCCTTTGAGCTTATCGCGTATTTCATATCATCACTTTAATGGAAGGAACTTGCTCGATTTCGTAGCACCGACTCCAGGCGCGGAATGCTGAACTCTCTTTCTTGTCAAAGCGAATTCGCCTATCCTGTGCCCGAGCATCTCCGGTTTTATGTCAACAGATACCCATTCTTTTCCGTTGTGAACCAGGATTTTTTTGAAAAGCATTTCAGGTATTATCACCATCTCTCTCATATGAGTTCTAACAGGCTTCTCAGACGTTCTTAATTTTTCCAAAAACTTTTTCTCGTCGTCGTCAAAGCCCCTCATCAGGTTTCTCCTCGATCTCGAAGGAATCAACTTGGCAAAATCTTCCAAATTCATCTTTTGCAACTCTTCAGCTGTCTTACCCTTTAATAAAAATACTCTAGGCATATTATCACTTCTTTCTCAGACCTGATCTCCTGGCTCCTATTGATCCTACCTTTGCTCCTGGAGGAGCGCGTCTTGAAATTGTTTTGGGAGTTCCTGGTTTTGTTTTACCACCGAATGGATGATCAACAGGATTCATCTTTACCGCCGATGATCTCGGATAGAGTTTGTTCCTCGCACCCCATGCATAAACCTTTTGACCGGCCTTGACAAATGGTTTGTCCCTCCTACCTCCACCAGCAGGCGTTCCTATTGTTGCCAAACAATCAGGATTAAACATTTTGAATTCTTTTGAAGGCATTTGGACAATGACCTTGCCTGCCTCGTTTGAAACTATGATTGCTTTTGTTCCAGGCGAACAGCAAAGCTTTGGGCCTGAACCAGGATAATTTTCTATAGCAAAAATAGAATAACCTTTAGGAATCTTGCTCAACGGCAGTATGTTTCCTGTTTTTGCATCGCCCCCCACATTCAAACTATCGCCAACCTTTAAACCTTCAGCAGCAATTATAAAAACCTCTTTGCCATCCGTCCTTATTCTAGCCAGAGGCGAATCCCTGCCAGGGTCATGAACAATGTCAGCAACCTCGCCTGTTTTAAAACCGTACTTGATGTCGCTTACAAACCTATGGCCTGGGCTACGATAGCGCGGCCCGCCTTTTCCTCTTGCTCTTGAAATTATTCTCTTGCCCATATCATCACAGCATGCCCAATCTTGTGGCAATATCGCTTGCTGAATATTCTTTTGAAAGCCTTATCCATGCTTTCTTTCTTCCCTTTCTGTCCAATAAAGTTGTAACATCGTCGACCTTAACATTAAATGCTCTTTCAGTTGCCCATTTTATCTGTCTCTTGTTTGAATCCCTGTTAACAATAAAGACCAACTTGTTCTCTGCCTCAATCTTTCCAATAGCCTTTTCAGTTAGCAGGGGGTGAAGCAAAATACTCCAAGGGTCTACTAACGGCGCTCTTTCTTCTTGTTTTTTCTTTTCAGCCATAAATCTCACCAAGTTTTTTGATTGCTGATTCCGTGAAAATAGTTAGTCTGCCAGGATGAGTTCCCGGAGCAAGCAATTCTGCATTCAGATTTTTTGCCAAGCAAATGTCAACTCCTGCTATGTTATTAGCTGATTTCAAAATACCCTTGTTCTCGCCTATAACGAACAGAACAGACTTTTTCCTAGTATACTTCCTGCCTCTTCTCTTGCCCTTGCCAGCTCTAACCTTTTTATTCTTTGCTCTTTCCATTTCTTTTTCCAAACCAATCTTTTCCAAAAGTTCTTTGACAGACTTTGCTCTCTTCAGTTCTTGCAGAGAATCATCAATAACAATAGGTAAATTAATATTATTGACCAAGTGACCTCTTCTTGACACGATTTCCTTTGAGGCTGTTGAAGCTATTGCCGATTTTATTGCAAGGACTCTTTCCTTATCATTTATTTTCTCATACCATATCTTTTCAGCTTTGGGTGGGTGAGCTTCTCTACCTTTTCTAGCCTGAGGAACAAATCTTGGAGTCAATTGCAAGTTAGGAGGCCCGCCATGTATCCTGGCCATCCTAGCTTTCTCTATGTTCATCATGTGCCCAGGTCCTTCCCTGACCCCGTGATAATGAGCAGATGTCCTTTTCCCTGCCAACTTGTCTGCACCATAAGGTTGCCTCTTGTGGCTCTGAATTGCAAGCACAGCCCTCTTTATAAGATCAGGCCTGAAACCTGTGTTAAAAACATTGGGCAATTCTATTTCGCCCTTCTGTTTGCCTTGAACATCAAAAACAATTGCTTTCATAATCAAACACCTTGCTTGCTCTCCAGAGAAACATAAGTTATATCTATGGGATGAACTTTTTTGGGCCTTACAGCAAATCTTAATCTTATCAGTCTTTTTTTTGGACCCGGTGTGCAACCCTCCAAGAATATGTAATCACCGGTAACATTACCATAGTTTAGGAAGCCGCCTTTGACGCTGAAACCATTGGATATTTTCAAAATTCTTTTGTTTAATTCGGTTCTTGTTTGGAAACCCAATTGACCCGCCTGAGGAATTGTCCATCTGACTTTTCCTGGCTCTGTTTGGCCATGCGCTCCGATTTCCCTTTCCATTTGCTCTGCCTTTCTGGTGTTGGTCTTTACTCCGAATCTCCTGACAGGACCTTCGTATCCTCTTCCTTTGGTAACAGCAATAACATCCACCAAGTCTCCTTCTTTGAAAACATCAGAGATTTTTATTTCCTTTCCCAAATTTTCTTTGGCATACTTTATTTGCTCTTCAGCAGGACCGCCTAGAGCGATTTCAAAGACTTCAGGTTTTTTCTTGAAAGTGGGTTTTGTGTGACAGATCAGATTTATTTTAGAAATGTCCTTTGGCATTTTGGTAAATTGCTCTTCTAGATTTTTAAATTTCTTCGGGAATCTTAATTTTCTTGAAAGGTTTTTATCCATCTTGTCAGAAAAAGCATCGAAAGAAGATTTGTTTTTCGTATAACATCTAAAACCAAAAACAGAAAGAGGAGGGCAGTCAAGGACTGTTATCGGCCTTGATATCTGTTGACCCCTTGTCGTTGAGTTGGGATTGTTATCAGTGATCATGACATGAGACATTCCAGCCTTGTAACCGGCAAATCCAAGAGGTTTGATTTCCTTGGACATGGACCATGTTCTTAATCGAGGATAGATACGTCTAGCTCTTTTCTTAGGATAAAATCCCTTACTACCTTTTCTTGGTCTTTCTCTCTGCGGCATTCACTTCACAATTATATGCAAATTTAAACCTATTTAAATCTTCTCAGAACACGTTTACTACGAAAACTTTCCAAACACTAATAGAACAAGAACGTATTTAAAGGTTATTTTAGTCTCCAAACTTATCTTTAAGGATGCGTACTGCCTTTGGAGATAAATTTATCGCTTCCCTAGGGTTATATCGAACTTCTTTATTACCATTCTCTCCACCGGCATATACTTCTTCTTTGAAAGCCTGAGCAAGATGCCCTGCTCTTCCACCATCCCCTATAAGGTAGCAAGGTATTTTGCACACTCTGTCTTCTTTCGATCTCAGAATAATTCTACGTATACCTCTCGTTATGGTATCGTCAGAATGCTCTAATTCTTTCGGATGATTAACTGCAGTTCCTTGTTTGATGGTATACAATTTTATCACTCGCTAAAGGGATTGTAACTAAATAATATATAAAAAGAATCATGTATTTAAATTTTTCTATGTTTGTGCATCATAAATGAAATATTAACTTCAAAATATTGAATATGCCTAGGTAACCGAAGAAAATTACTATCGCACCTATGATAGAACCTATTGATATAGATAAGAAGGATTTCTTCCAGTCTAAATCCATGAGCCAAGCCAGAAGAGAAGCAGTATAAGTTCCTGTTAATGGCGAAGGCAATGCCACGAATATGGTCAAACCAAGCACGCCATACTTGTCAATGTAAGGCTTCCCTTTTTTCTGAGTTCTCTTCAGGTATCTTTGAAATAATTTTATTCTGCTGAAAACTTTTTTGTATAACAGCTTCAACCCAAAATAGATGGGAAAGAACAGTAAACTATTGACAGTTAGCGACGCTACCAAAACTGTCAGTGGGTCTAAACCCAAGGATAGACCTAAAGTTATTCCACCTATTTGTTCTGTGGTAGGTATAAAGTTTGCTATTACTACAGCAAGCACGCTTCCAATATAATTCATAAAAAAGGATAAGAAGAAGAGATTATTTAAAGACGCTTATCTTCTATTTCTTCTTTTTCTTTGCTTTTGTTTCTTGACAACCACAAGTGTCGCACATTTTTCTCACCCAAAATTATTTCTCTATCCGAGATTAATAAAGATATCTATAACTTTTTCACATGAATAAAAAAGGCGCCGAGAAAGGGATTTGAACCCTTAAGGCCTTTCGACCACTAGCTTTCCAGGTTCGCCTTTCTTAAAAAATCTAGCGCACTACCAGATTATGCGTTCGATATTATCAATAATCTCGGCAACTAGTCTCGGCATAACTACTGAACTTTAATATATTGTCTAAAAGAGTTTTTATATATTAAAAAATTCTATTAAATAACATGCCCTCGCAATATGATATTGACACAAAGTTTTTAGAGATGTTATTAAGCATCTGTTTCACGATTGCTATATTTTCAATTGCATTCCTAGTTTCGCTAATACCTGCGGGTGTTGGAATTAAACTAATACAACAGTTATACGTGTTGTTCTTAATTTTATTCACCTTGTTTTTAGGAGCAACCTTTTTCGTATTCATAGCATGGTACGGTAAATACAGAACAAGCTTTTTCAAGTTTAAATTCAAATAATCAGTCTTTAAGCTGAATAGAAACAGATACGCCATCAGGTATTGTTATCCTCATTATTTGCCTTAATGTCCTTTCATCAGCAGAAACATCAATGACTCTTTTGTGAATCCTCATTTCCCACCTGTCCCATGTTGCGTTGCCGTGTCCTGTCCCATCCCCGCAAGGAGTCTTCATAGTAACGACTTTTAATTTCTTAGTAGGCAAAGGGATGGGTCCATGCATGGCTACGCCAAACCTATCGGTTATCATCTTTAGTTCGGTGCAAACATCATCCAGTTTTTTTGGATCTGCACTCATTAATTTTATTCTTGCCTTTTGCATTCCATTTCACCATTTTATATTCTATTACTATTACCTAAAGTATTTAAATAATGTTCTTTTCTATAGCTAAAGCTAATTATTAAAAATAAATAGAATCAAAATTATTTTGTTGCAGGAACTACCTCTAAGCAGACTCCTGCCGCAACAGTTTGACCCATGTCCCTTATGGCGAACCTTGCCAACTCTGGGAAAGTCTTTGAAGTTTCTATCACCAAAGGCTTTGATGGTACGCATTTTATGATTGCCGCGTCTCCTGTTTTTATAAAGTCTGGGTTCTCTTGCAATGTCGTGCCTGTCTTTGGATCAATCTTCTTTGTTATCTCTATTATCTTGCAGGCTGTCTGTGATGTGTGGCAATGGAATACCGGCGTGTAACCCTTTGTTATGACATTGGGATGATACAACACGATTATCTGCGCTGTGAATTCTTTTGCGACTGTTGGCGGGTTCGATATAGAACCTGCAACATCTCCCCTTTTAATATCAGTCTTGTTCACACCTCTAACAGAGAAACCTACATTGTCTCCTGGCTCTGCTTTTGCAATCTGCTCGTGGTGCATCTCTATCGATTTAACCTCTCCCTTTGCACCAGATGGCATGAATATTACATTGTCTCCTGTCTTCAAAACGCCTGTCTCTATTCTTCCGACAGGAACTGTTCCTATTCCCGTTATAGTGTAAACATCTTGAACAGGTAATCTTAATGGTTTGTCAACTGGTTTTGGAGGTATAACAAAAGTGTCCAAAGCTTCGAGCAGTGTTGGTCCTGTGTACCATTTCATCTTTCCCAATTTCTTCGCAACGTTCTCCCCTTCCCATGCTGATGTTGGTACGAATAATATTTTGTTTGTATCGTAACCAACGGTCTTCAGAAGTTTTCCTACCTCTTCCTTGACTTTGTTGAATCTTGCCTCATCATAGTTAGCAGAATCCATTTTGTTTAAAACAACTATTATTTGTTGTACACCTAGAACCTTTAATAAGAATATGTGCTCTCTTGCCTGTCCTGTTGCACCAATTCCCGCCTCGGTCTCTCCTGGCTTTGCAGAAACGACCAACAAGGCAGCGTCTGCCTGTGAGGCACCTGTTATCATGTTCTTTACAAAGTCCCTGTGTCCTGGTGCGTCTATAATTGTGAAATAATATTTTGGAGTATCAAACCTCTTGTGCATTACGTCTATGGTAACCCCTCTTTCTCTCTCTTCTTTTAATTGGTCCATAACGAATGCGAATTCGAATGTTTCTTTTTTCAATTCTGTTGCTAATTCTTTTAATTTTCTCATTTCTCCTTCTGAAACATTACCAGTATCATATAACAATCTACCTACTAGAGTAGATTTTCCTTGGTCTACGTGACCAACTGTTACTAAATTCAAGTGCGGTTTTGTAACCATTAAATCACCTTTTTATCATTAATATGCAAGATATTTAAATGTTATGATTACACTTCTGCCTTTGGAATTTCTTTTGTCAAGCCTTTTCTTTCTCTGATTCTCAAAGCTATTTGGTCTCTCAAGTCGTTTGGTATTTTCTCGAACACTACGTCCATCAAGGACTGGAAACCTTTTCCTGCTGTGGCAGATTTCAAAGCTCCCTCGAAACCGAACATCTCTGCGACAGGAACCTTGGCTGTAACAATCGATGTGTTCTCTTCCTGCTCAACGTTCAGTATCTCCCCTCTCCTGTTCCCGACCTCTGCTGTAACATTTCCTATATAGTCCTGAGGAGTGTCGATCCTTATTATCTGCTTTGGCTCTAAGAAACTGACTCCAGCCTTAATCATGCCCTGATTTATTGGGAAACGAATGGCAGGAATAATCTGTGCAGGCCCTCTGTGGACAGCATCCTCATGCAGCTCTGCGTCATGCAACCTGACGATAACCGCAGAACAAGGTTCCTTTGCTAGAGGTCCTTGCTCCATTACATCCGTGAATGCCGTCTGTATATCTTCCATTGCCTCGTTCAAATACTGAATACCTTTTGTGTTGTCTATAAGCATGCAGTGATTATAAATTAATAGTATTTTCTTTGCATCCTCCTTTTCCATTCCCAACTCTCCCAGCCTCTTTCTCATTTCCAAGTTCTTTCCTTTTATTATTCCGTCCCTTATTTCGCCCTCGGTCATTGCCTTGTAAATCTCAGGAGGAACTGACTCAACGGATATATAGAATTTATTGTGTTTGTTTGGCGACTTGCCTTCTATTTCAGGAGACTTGCCAAAAATACTTTCCCTGTAAACGACTATTGGCGGCGAAGCTATAATCTCTACGCCTTTCTCTCTTATCTTTCTCTCAACCTTTGCATCCAAGTGCAACTCGCCCAAACCAGAAACCAAAGTCTCTCCGGTCTCAGGATTTATTTGGACCTTTAATGTTGTATCTTCTCTGCTCAATGTCTTAAGAATTTCTATTAACTTTGGCAAATCTTGAGGATACTTTGGTTCAATAGATTTGGTAACAACTGGCTCGAAAATGTGTTTTATTGCCTTGAATGTGTCCAAGTCAACGTTTGGTTCTGTCAAAGTCTGGCCGACAGAAACATCTGTCAATCCGACCAAACCAACAACGTTTCCTGCAAGAGCATAATCCACTGGAAACCTTTTCAACGCGATGAAGGTTGTGACCTGTTGCACTTTAATATATCTTCCGGTATCGGCAATAACAATGTCCTCTCCCTTGGATATCTTGCCAGAGAATATTCTTACAGTCGATATCATGCCAGCATGAACATCATAAGTAATTTTAGTTATAACCGCCGCTAGCTTTCCGTTCGCATCGCATGATAACAGTTGCTTGCCAATGTCCGATTCAACGTCACCCTTCCATATCCTTCCTATTCTATAAGCCTGAGCTTCTATTGGATTCGGCAGGTGCTTGATGACCATATCCAGAACAACTATGTTCATCGGTGCCTTGTTTGATAATTCTTCATCCTTTTCCTGCGAGCAAAAATCGATTATATCCTTGAACGTTACTCCTGTCCTCTTCATGAACGGGACGGAGATTGCCCATTTTTTCAAAGCAGAGCCAAACGCGACAGAGCCGTCCTCAACTTTCACGACCCAAGCCTTTGCAAACTTTGGTTCAACATATTTTTGAATGAACTTGTTTACTTCGACCACGATGTTCGCTAATCTTTTTTGCAGTTGTTCAGGCGTCAGTTTTAATTCACGTATTGCCCTGTCAACCTTATTAATGAATAGAATAGGTTTTACCCTCTCTGCTAAAGCTTGCCTTAGAACAGTTTCTGTTTGAGGCATTATACCCTCTACTGCGCAACACAAAACCACGGCTCCGTCTACGGCTCTCATAGCCTGTGTGACGTCAGCCCCAAAGTCAACGTGGCCTGGCGTGTCTAACAAGTTTATCAGATATTTTTCTCCTTCATAATCGTGCGGCATTGTAACTGTTGCGCCGTATATAGTCATTAATCTTTCTCTTTCCTGGTCGTCCACCCAAGTCAACATCCTATCTCCAACAAGGTCTCTAGCCATCAAGCCTGCTGCTGCAGCTAGATTATCGGTCAATGTCGTTATCGGCATCCTATAGAGAACCTATAGAATTTTACCGTGATGTATTTTCGCATCTTTAAACCATTGCTTAAAGATTATGCGACACGATACCGATGTTTCTTATGTTCTTCTGATTAATCATAAGTTCTTCTATTTTTTCACTGTGCTCTTCTTTAGGCATGTTGCACCCCCTTGTTAGTACCCCATACTTTTATTAAACCTATTTTATTTGACTTCAATAAACCTAATGTTTCTAATTTTCTTAAATATTCATAAACTACTGTTTTTTCTCTATTTAATTCTATCTTAACGTTTTTAAAGGTAGGCTCTATATTAGAGTTTTCAAGTTTTTGAATGCTATTTATTACATCTCTATAGTTTATGGTATTTTTTCTTGTTCTTGGAAATAACACATCAATCTCGCTATTTATTTTATTTAGATTCTTCTTTCCAGCTTTCAAGTGAAATTTTAGCTGTCTATATTTCATTGTTCCTCTCTCGCAGAACATATCTAAAAATTTTGAAAGTTTACTCTTGTTTCTTATTCTAAGTTTCCAACCATTTCTGTCCTCATATTTGCTAACAAAATCAGGTTTTAAACCGAACTCGGTTAATATGCCAGCTAATCCATATATGAGCTCTCTACTTTTTGACCCTATCTCGGCATATCCGGTTCTATGGTCTATGCCTCCTTCAAAAAGAAAAACACTTTGTACAAAGGATTTTTTGAATTCAGTGTTTCTATTTACAATTTCAGGTACGCGAACTATTGAAGACTTCTCACCTACGGGAATATTAAATATTTTGGAAAAATATCTGAATATTATTTTATTGCCAAATGAAATGTACCAATGATTTTTACCTTTTCTTGCTTTAATATCTATATTAAATGTCTTGTTAAACCATCGGCAACATAAGCTAATTGCATCTTCATTTTGATCTCTTATAACAATCCTTGATATTTGATCATATCTTCCCGAGTTAAAAAGCTTCGTCTTTTCCTGCAAGTATCCATCCGATATTATGGCTCCTGCAATTTTAACCATTTCTAAAGAAATCATTTTGGGTATTGTAACTTTTCTAAAGCTGGAAAATCTTCCATATGTAAGTTCGCTTATATTACTTTGAATCTTAATTTTTTCTTCTTCATTTAGGTAAGAAGAAATATTCTTTATGAAAATTAAGGGAATGTTTGTGCTTCTATTCATGTAATCCCAAAGAGTTTCATATGTTATTCCAAAACGCTTGGCTGTATCTTTCCAAGACAATTTGTTTTCATTTTTTATTTTAAAAATTAAGGTTTTAACAGATTCTCTTACTGGATTGTTTGCCCTGAATTTTATATCGTTCTTATCGGTTAATTCAAACAAATCTATTGCCATTCCTCTATTCATAACTACCACACTTCAATTTTCATCGCAATTTGAATTAATTGAAGAGAAGATATATAAAGGTTTTGGAATTTGAATTATTCTCGAACTTCAATAGATTTCTTCTGTTAAACTAATTTTTATCTTGAACTTTCCTGACATATATGCGCGTCAATACGGGAAAGCCATCTCTTGTTCCTGGACCATAGTTAAATTCTTTCCCTAGAAGCTCAAAAGCTACATGGACGTCTTTTGAAAATCCGTTCAAATAATCAGGCTCACGGATAACCAAGCATGCCTCTGTTAGTTTTTCTGTAGGCAAAGGATTTCCGCCCCAGTTTTTTCTTGTCTTGTGTTCAGATATTATTTCACCCAGTCGTGCTTTGTTTTCTGGATGCCAATATCCAAATTTATCAGCTAAATAACATGATATATCAAAACAATTATTGCCAGTTTGTAGGTATCTTTTTCCTAAACTAACATATCCTAATCTTTTCAGTTCCCCTCCTATCTTGTCAGCTTTAGGTATCTTCATTTTATCACTAATTAATAATTAAAATAGAAGCTTTTTATATTTTATTGTTTTGCTAAAATTTCTAGAAGCTAAAATAACTACCTTGCGCCGCCAGCCTCTCTTTCCTTTCTCTCCTTCTCTTTTATTGAGAATGAGCTCTGCGAATCGTTGTTGTAAGCAGCAAAAATTTCTTCAGCCAAAGTGTCAGCCATCCTCTTCGTGTTGTTAAACGACTTTTGGTAAGAACCTTGCACTATCAATCTCAAGGCAAGGTCGATTCTCCTCTGCGGCGAGGTTATAACAGCCTTTCTAACAATTATTCCACCAACCTGGAAAGAGGTTATCTCCTCTCTTATGGCAGCATTCTCTAAAGCCTTTACAAAAACTTCCACAGGGTTCTTTTTCGTTCTCTCTTCAACTATTGCAAACGCATTCTCGATTATTTTCCAACCCTTGAAAGTCTTGCCGACATTCTTTCCGCTCGTGATGGTATGCTTCTTGCCCCTATGACCGGAAACGTATATGTGTGTGGCGAGTCTTTCTACAATGCTCATCTGGCTCTTGTGGAACTGCTTGACGCTGTTCCTGCCAAAAGTTCTTGGTATTACGATGGGCCTTAGATTAATGTAATTCTTCAAGCCAGGATCAGTAACAGTAATGTTTTCTGTTTCCCATTTGTTAAAAATCTTCAAGGACATTATTTAGCCTCTTTCTTGACCTTTCCTTTTCTTAGCTCTGACAAAGGAATCTTGTTAACCTTTATAACCTTCCATCTCAGACCGTGCTGAGAACCTACTGGCCCTCCCTGCGAACCACCAACTCCCTCCACGATGACTTCGTCGTGTTCGTTTATGAAGCCAATACTTCCAGATTTTGGAACAAACACAGTTATCTCTTTCTTATTTTTCAATAACTGAACTCTGACTACCTTTATGATTCCAGAGTGAGGCTGCTTTTGTTCTATTCCGTATTTCTTGATGACAATGCCTTTTGCCTGTGGGGCTCCCTCTAAAGGATCTTTTTTCTCTTTTAGATTGAGCATTCTAACATTAAACTTGGTCTTCTTCCACTTGTACCTTTTCTTTCTTTTCTTCAATTCTCTTCCGCTGAACAAACCCATGAATATCACTTGCATATTTAGAAATAAGACTTTAAAAATCTTTTGGTTAAGAAAACGAGGTAGCCCTGGCAGGATTCGAACCTACGTTCCGAGGTTTCTTTCATAGCAAAGC
>CAYGWD010000024.1:0-12644 GCA_964353745.1 uncultured archaeon | reverse complement strand
TTGGTATTTCAAGAAGTAAAAATCTAAACTAGTTGTTTCCCTAGGTTATTTTCATATAACATAATGAAATAATCTAAACCTGTTTAATCAATTTTGTGTATTCTGCAATAAGATCTTTCATCTTGCTCTGGTTCTTCGCCTCTATGCAGAGGTTTACCTCAGGTAGAGTCTGGCTTCCTCTTATTATAACCCACTCTCTGTCATTCAGGCTTAACTTGAAACCATCTGATATGTCTATGGAGTTAGGATATCTCTTTCTCAATTTCTCTACAATCTCTACCTTCTTTTCGTCTGTCTTTGCATCTATGTACACCTTTTGGACTGGATTGAACTTGATTTTCTCTATTAAATAATCAAAGCTCTTGTCGGTCTCATTCAAAACTTTGAGGAGTTGCAAAGTAGAAAGCAAACCATCAGAGAACGGGTAGAACTCGTTGAAGTAGTAGTGTGAGCTTTGTTCGCCTGCGAACAGCGCTCTCTCGTCAGTGATTCTTTGCTCTATGAAACTGTGACCGATTCTGTTCCAGAGAAGTTTTCCATTCATAATCTTGGATAATTTTTCCAGCTCGCTTGCGCAGTCAAAAGTTGCAACAATTTTGCCTCTCTTTCTCTTCAGTATGCTTTTCACAAAGATACCTATGACTAAACTTGGATCTACATATCTGCCTTCAGAGTCTATGAATATTGACCTGTCCGCGTCACAGTCATAGGCGACCCCGAAGTCCATGTTTCCTTTCTCAACAACTTTCTTTGCGTCATTCAGTAGTTCTCCCCAGGGTTCCAGCATGTGGAAACCATACAGACTAGCGTCAGGTTTTTCGTGCAACGGAGTTATGCTTATGCCCAGCTCTTTGAAAATCTCCTTGTTCTTCAATCCTGCACCGCCCAGAAAATCAACTACTATTTTCCCCTTTAGCTTCCCTACTTTTCTTTTCAAGAAATCAAAGTATTCCTTGGCGATGTTCAACTCCTCTATGTCGCCTTCTTTACCTTTTATGAATTTTTTTGAATTGAAGATGTTTTCAATGGTTTTGTTCTCAGCAATGAAACTGACACTATTAGGCTTGATAAGCTTAAAGCCGTTCCAGTTAACAGGATTATGACTGGCTGTCACGTGGCATCCGAATATCTTTTTCTTCCATGAGCAAAAATAAGCCATCGGGTTTGGAATCATTCCTAGTGAGATGACACTGCAACCCGTAGAAATAAGACCTGAAACAAAGTTGTTGAAAATAGTAATTGAAGAAGGTCTGGTATCGTATCCTATGCAAATCTTTCCCTTTCCATTCAGCATTGTACCTAGGGATTTTCCGAGGTTCAATGCTACATCTTCTGTTATATCCTTTCCATATACGCCTCTGATGTCATAAGCCTTGAAAATGCTCATAAATATAATTGTCTGATTTAAATAATAATTATGCGTGGCATTTCAGCTATAGTAGAACTATTGTTAATCACACTCTTACTAATCTCTCTAGTCTCCCTTCTCTGGCTCTTTACCTCTGGAACCATCAACGTAATAGCAAGGTCCGGAACCAATCAGACGCAGAGAACGCAGGAGATTTTTTCTACATGTATGATAGTAGACTCTGTATATGGAAACACAGTTTATTTAAAGAATTGTGGATACGGTGTGATAACCAATGACAGCCTAGGCGTCTATTTGGATGATACACCTCTTAAATTCAATATGACTCCCCAAAAAATAGGAAAGGGCGGAGTGGGAACAATAAATATCAATTCTGCCGATTTGTTAGGAATAAGTAAAGGATATCACAATTTAAAAATAACAAATCCAAATTCGCAAACTGTTCAAAGTGTAGAAGCTGTCTTGCCAGATTCAGTTGTTCTTGCTTTGAATTTTGATGAGGGCTCAGGTACAATTGCTTATGATTCATCTGGTAATGGAAATGATGGCAATCTTTTGCCATCAGGTTCTGAACCTCAATGGATTGAAGGAAAATTCAATAGAGCACTTAAATTCAATGGGATTAATAGTTATGTAGATGTTCCTGATTCAACTAGTCTAAACCCAACAAATGAAATAACAGTTGCTTTCTGGGCCAAGGCACTTTCTCCTATAGATTGCGATGGCAATAACAATTGGAGATGGCCTTTAACCAAAGGCTATTGGAATGATTATCACATTATCTTTGAAGATATCGGCGGTGGTTTTGTTTTTACGATAAAAAATTCTGTTGGTTCAGACTGTAGATGTTGGTCAAACACAGGTGTTATACCAGTAGGGGAATGGCATCATTACGCTGGAACTTACAGTGCTTCTACAGGACAAAATAAGGTTTATTATGACGGTAATTTAATTAATACTTGCTCTTGCTCTGCTTTACCCATACAAGATACAATACAAGACCTTTACATTAACAATAATAGGAATTCTGCCTGTCCTCAACTTGACGGAAATTTTAATGGTACAATCGATTCGGTAAGAATTTTTAACCAAGCTTTGACTCCTGACCAAACTATTGTTTTGAAGATGAAGTAATCAGTGAGAATGCAGGACTATTGAATGAACCTTTGTCATGTCTTCTATACTATACTTAATGCCTTCTCTTCCCATTCCAGAGCTCTCGTCGCCACCGAACGGGAATATGCCAAGACCGTGCATCGGGTGAGAGTTTATGTGGACTGAGCCAGCCTCAATCCTCTGTGCAGCATCAAACGCCTTGTCAATATCCTTTGTGAATATGCAGGCGTCTAATGCAAATTCAGACTCGTTAGCAAGACTCAGCGCATCCTCATAGTCATTGACTCTGATTATCGTTACCACAGGACCGAATGTCTCTTCCCATGCGATTCTCATATTCCTGTTAACATTATCCAGAACAGTAGGCTCGTAATAGCCGAGAGCATATCTCTTTCCGCCGCATAAAAGTTTTGCGCCCTTGCTCACAGCATCGTTAACCAAGTCTTCAACTTTCTTGGCGGCTCTCTCGTTTATCAATGGTCCAACTAGAGTGTCAGCGTTCCTAGGGTCTCCAAATTTCCAGTTCTTGATTTCGTCTAAGACGGCTTTAACGAATTTGTCTGCTATAGATTCTACCACCAGCACTCGACTGATTGCGTCGCACCTCTGTCCAGAGAATTTCAAAGAGCCTGTCACGCATTCTTTTACAGCCAAGTTAAAATCGCAGTCTTCCAAGACTATAGCGGGAGCTTTTCCTCCCAATTCTAGATGCAGTTTTTTCATTCCAGCTATTCCTGCTATATGTTTCCCGGCAGCGCTACTACCGGTAAAGGAAATCATATCGACCTTGGGATGCGAAGATAAATAATCTCCTATTTCCGAACTAGGACCTGTTATTACGTTTACAACACCTTCAGGCAGACCAGCATCCTGCATAATCTTTCCAAACATCAACGCACAAACAGGGTCGTCGCTAGCAGGCTTTACTATTATCGAATTGCCAGCTGCTATGCCAGGAGCTATCTTTGCCACTCCTGTGAACAATGGATAGTTGAAGGGAGTTATCGCTAATAATACTCCCACAGCTTGCCTAGTAGCCATTCCCATGCATTTTTTGTCCGCGGTCACGTCACCCTTTATTATCTCGCCTCTTATCCCTTTCGCCTCGTCAGCGGCCAAATGTAACCTATCTATAGAAGAGCCAACCTCTCCTTGGGCTTGCTTGAATGTTTTTCCTGATTCTTTCATGATTATGTCTATAAATTCACTCTTGTTCTGCTCTAGCAGATCTCCCATCTTGTCAAGAATCTTTGCCCTGTCGCATGCGTCCATGTTTGCTATCTTTGGTTTCGCATTAAAAGCCGACTGGACGGCCTGCTCCGCTTCCATTTGACCAGCCTTCTGCACCCTTGCTATTAATGAACCGTCTGCAGGACTTTTTACTTCAAAGGTATCAGAAGCTTCTATCCACTGGCCATTGATAAGCATTTTGTAAATAGTTTCATTGTTCCTTACAAATCTTATTGAATCAAAAACAGGCATTTCCATCTATAAAGAATAGATTTAACCTTAATATATTTGTAGTGGTTTGGTAGTGCTGCGAATTTTAGAGTGCGCATTTTAAAATTGAATTAATTGGTGCGCTAGTTCAAATCCGGCCCCCTGCACATCTGATTTTCTTCACATCTGACATGGGGACGGCATTAATTTAAGTTTCTGTATTTCCAAATTCTAACAAGTGAGGAGATGGAAAAAGAGCAAATTAAAGAAAGAATAGATGAGCTTATTAGTGAATTAATAGAAAACCTCAAAAAGGAACTGCATCATTGCATAGAAAGCATAACCTTAGTTGGTAGTTATACTGTCGGAAAGATTTCTTTAGAAAGACCCAATGTAAATATACTTATTTTCGTAAAACCAAACGTCTCTGCCGTTGATTGTTTAAAGATTGGAGAGATTTTTTATGAAGTTTCTGAAAGATATAAGGGGTATTTCGGAATAAAAATAGATTGTTTCCCTTTTAGATTTGGTTCTCCAGTTGGTGAAAAAGAATTGCAGTTTGTGCTTACACCACACATCTTATTTATGAGTGAAAAGGATGCAAAACCACCATTCGGTGTAGCTTCTAATGTGCTTGAGGGTATGAAAAAAACCAGAAAAGTTGTTTTTGGTAAAGACCCTCTCGGAAAAGCTGATTTGACCTATAATAAGAAAGATGTGATTCAATGGGCTTTCTTTGATATTGGTGCTTTATATAAAAATCAACTTATAGATGCTCCTTTAGCTTATGATGCCAGAAAACATTTAGACTTGTTAGTTGGAGAGTCAATAGAAATTGGAAAAAATGCATTAACCTGGGGAACTGAAATATTTTTAGATGAAAAGGAATGGAAGAAAGGTAAACATATAGAGTTGATAATGGATAAAGAGAAAATGATAGATTTTTATCAGAATATTGATAAGGAATTGGGAGATGCTGCTAAAATCATCTTAGAAGCGAGATTGAAATTTCAAGAATACAAAACAAACAAAGAAAAAGCATTCAAGTTATACAACGCATCTTACATCGCAGTCACAAAAGTATTCTTTAAAATATTGAATGAGATGAAAAAATGAGATTTTTAGTTTTTGGGGATATTGTAGAAAACAAAAAAGCGTTAATAAAACTTTCAAAAATGGATTTCAAAGGTTATGATTTTGTATTATTCACAGGAGATACTCTAACTTTACTTCCATTCAAAAAATTAAGAGAAAAGCGAGTTTTAGCTGGAGAGATTTCTGAAAACGAAGAAGAAAGAAAACGACATTTAAGAGATACAGTTCAAGATGATAAGAGAGTTTTACAAAAAGAAGTTATGAAATTAAAAGAACTTGTTAAATATTTTGCTAAGATAAACAAGAAAATACCAATATATGGAATTTGGGGTAATGCAGATCACTTGTGGATTACCGGTCAAACTACCCTTTCTAAATATGTCAAAAACTTCCACCTAAAATCAATAAAAATTGATGGTTTTAGTTTTATTGGTTATAACGGAAGGCCAAAGTATATTTTTGAAACTTATGAAAATCCAATAGAAAGAGCTTTTGATGAGGATAAGGCATTTAAAGGATTATCAAAGGTCTTTGAAAAGACAAAGGGTAAAATAATATTTGTAACTCATGCTCCACCTTTTGAGATTCTTGACCAAGTTGAAAGAAAATATAGGAAATATGCTATAGGAACCTATGGCAAAAAGGCAAAGAAGGGTCATATTGGAAGTATAGCATTCAGAAGAATTGATAATAAATTCAAACCAATTTTGCATGTATTTGGTCATATTCACGAATGTAAAGGTGTTAAAAAAGTCAATGAAACAACATTTGTAAACTCTGGAAGTTTCGGAAAGGGTTTAGAATATGCCATAATTGAAATAGAAGATAACAAATTAAAAGTAAATTTTTCGAAATAGGAGGGAAAGATAATGAAAGAAGAAAACCGTAGGTTGTCCTTTTTCTTCAAATCCGGCCTCCTGCATCAACTTATTTTTCTAACGAAATTACACTTTCTCTAATCTGTCCGACTTTTATTGTTCTTGCTCTAGTGCACCAAGAATTCCTAGCAACTAAAATATTGTTTACTTTAAATCCAATCTTTTCAGCAAGTTCAGCAGTGATTCTATCGACCTCAACAGCCCTATCAGGAAAGCAACCACCACCAATAACTATAGCAAGTTTAGCATTCTCCTTGCAAACCCTGTGAATTTCTTTCAAAGCTGAGTACATGTCCTTGAAATAGTTTTTAGCAGATGGGGGAAGATTCTCATCCAAACCCAAACCACTTACATCAATGTCTTCTATTCTCGAACCAATATAAGATCTTAAACCAGATTCTGGAGCTTCAAAAAACAAAGACGTCTCTATGTTATAAATCTTAGTGTATTCTATCTTGTTCAGGTAAGGCGGGGATGTTATAACAGCATCTATGGAATTGTCTTCCAGGTTCATCCTTTTCGCATCTCCTATCTCAACAGAAGCCGGTATAGGTTTCAAGCCTGTATTTCTCAAGTCCTTGAACATCTTTTTGATCTTGTATTTGAAGAATTTTTTCAGAGGAGGTTTCCCTCTCTTTTCTATTCTTATCATTGCGCCATCTTTAGTTGTCCAGCTAGCTTTCATGGCAGAGTCTACCAATGCTAATAACAGAAAGTCTCTTATTTTTTCATCCTCCACTTCTAGAATCTTGTTCCTATAGAATATAGCATCTTCCAGAGTGTATCGTGAAAAGACTTTGGTTATGTATTTTTCTCTTGGCAACTTTTCAGGTCTTTCGAATTTCCACATCATTGCTTCGGTGATAGCTTCCCTTAACTTATCTAATTCATAATCTCTTGTTTTGACCTTTGAAACAAAGACAAAGAAAGGGGAGACATCAAATCCGATTGACTTTATACCTTTCTGTTTGCACGTCAACAGCGTAGTTCCAGAGCCACAGAATGGATCAAGAACCAGGGAGTTTTCTTTTAACTGGAACCTGTCAATAAAAACATCAACCAATTTTTTTGAGAACCCTTCCTTGAAATAATACCAATTGTGAATAGGTTCTATCTTGTTAGGAATATACGTCACTAATTCTTTGAGTTCTGGAGCTTCAGAAAAATTCATTTCAACCAGCTTCCCAATGATGTTTGCTTGGCATCTGTCAGAGTTTTTATAACCTTTTCAACTCTTTCCTGCGAGAACTCATGCTGGCCTGCTAGCATTTCTAAAATCTTGTCTGCCTGTAACGGTTTGAAATTGATGTCAGCTTCTATGGTTGGCGGGTTTAAGAAAAATTCGTACAAATCCTCAGCGGGGACGTCCCAGTTCCACTCGACATTGCTCAAGACGTTCTTTAGTGTCTTATCCTTTGTAACCAGGGCTAGAGCTTTCTTAGGACCGTAGCCCTCTATACCAGGATTGTAATCCGTGCCAACCAATAGTCCTAGTATGATTAGTTGTTCCCTAGTTATGCCCAACTCTTTCAGAACATTTTTTAGTTCTATCAACTCAGGTTTGACATCAACAAAAACTCCCTGCCTGGGCAATTTCCTCTTTCCAGTTATTGACAAGTTCCTCACTAATCGCGGAGAATTAAACAACAGACTGTCGCTATCTTGGCTAGCAACAGAGTATGCCAGATTATTTTCGCACAGATAAGAGCACTGAGCTTCACCTTCTGAAGGAGCTTGGACAACAGGTATTCCCATATACTCTAAAAGATTCTTGGACTGGTCTATCATCTCGCTCGTCAGGTGCGATGTTGCTTGCGCCGCCTTTCTGGCTTCCTTGAGTTCTCCCCTTTCCAAGAATTCCTTCCACTTCTTTTGCGCCTCTTCCTTTATCGCTCTCCTTTCTTGCGTTGTTCCTGCTTTGAATGAGGGAGGTTCGCCATCAAAAACCCAAATCAATTTTATGTTTTTCTCAATCAGCTTTGCTGATCTGTAAAATAAACCGCTCAGATGGCTCGTGATTCTTCCCTTTGAGTCTTTCAAAGGCGTTCCATCCGGCTGGCGTATTATTGATAGGAATTGGTGCAACCATAGGAATGCGTCTACAGCCATTGTTTTGCCTGACAAGTTCGTTATCTCAATTTCTTTTTTCGGCAATATGTTAGAAATTTGAACTCCCATAAGATAAAATTAGTGTTAGCTATTTTAAATCTATCTTATATGAAAATAACCTGTCTAATTACTTCTCTTATAGAGGTCATCTTCCAGTTTCTTGCCAGTCTTCTTCTCCCAATCAGGAATTGACAGTGAGTATTTTTCCTGTATCTTATCCCTATACCACTGTGGTATCACGTTAAATGTGCAGAATGGTATTATCTTTCCATCAGGTTGCGCATAATGGATACAGCACCTTTCCACGCGTTCTATGTCATAGTTGTACAAATCTTGGAAATGCATCATCCCGACGAACAGAGACTTGTGGTGTAATTTTCCCAGCGACTCGTAATCCCCAGTTTTTAGAATGTTAAAAAGTATATTGGCAAGGTTCAAGTCTTTGGGTTGTTTTTCCTTGTCTATGAAGCTGTTTAATTTTGCAAGTATTTTTAATGTTGTATAGACTTTGCCTGAAAAACCCCTAATCTGTGATACAAGATCGTCCAAGAATCTCAGAAAACCTTCGACATCAAAAAATCTTGGCAGAGGAACAATTTTATCTCCGTCTAAGAACAAGTAGGTAGCCATCCCGCAAGCTGGGTGTGATGTCAATTCATACTTTGATTTTTCTGTTAGGGCCTCAAAAAAATGCGTTATCGGAACTACGGTAGGAACCGGATACCAATCATCTTTTCTAATGGCTCCATTTGTTTGTTCCTCTAACTTCTTGATAACGTCCGGTATGGTTATCCTGAATTTTTTCCTGTCTGCGTTTGTTATCCTTCCCACTAATGATACGGGTTGATAATTGACTCCGCGGACAATGTCTAAATTCTTTATTCCAAATTTTAAAATGTTTCCAACGTCACCATCGTTAACCGTGTTAATGACCGTGGGAACAAGGACTATTCCTATGTCTGCTTTTCTGCAGTTCTCTAATATTTTTGGGATCTCCCAGTGATTCTTAGGATTGGTTTCAGGAGTTGTTCCATCATAACTCAAATAAAGTGTATTAACTCCTGCTTCTCTAACTTTCTTAGCAAATTCTAAACTTTGAGAAAGTCTTATTCCGTTAGTGTTTAACTGTATGTGATCGTATCCTTCTTCTTTGGCAATTTTAATAATGTCAACAATATCCTCCCTTATTGTTGGCTCGCCTCCTGTTAATTGCACTGCGTTGCAGGCGACAGGCTTTTCTTCCCTCATTTTTCTTAGCATCATTCTTATCTGTTCTTGGGTCGGTTCATAAACATAACCCATTGCTTTGGCATAAAAGAAGCAGTAGAAGCATTGTAGGTCGCAACGGTTGGTAACAACTATATTTCCTAAGGCTGTATGCGACTTGTGTAATTTGCATAAACCACAATTCGTTGGACATAACGGATTCTCAGCTTTTATCTCAGGATTAGAAATGCACTTTCCGTCGTGAGCAAATCTCATGGCTTTTAGATACATCATATAATCTCCCCAGTAGATGTCTTCGAAATCTCCGTGCTGAGGACAGTTCTTTCTTATCCAAACCTTGTTGTCTCTTTCAAAAATCTCAGCTGGAATAATCTTTAGGCACTCGGGACAAAGAGATTTTGTATCTTTTATCTTGTTCATACAATCATTCCAAAAACACTCTTCTTACTCCTTTAGTTGGATTTAGTTTCATAACCAAATCTTTGAGGGTTTCAAAATTATTTTTGTTTTTATCTAATTTTGCATCAATTATTTCTGACCAAATTTTGAAATCATTTTCTTTAATTTTTAGCTTATATTTTTTAAACAATTTTCGTATGAATATGCAATCTCTTATATTTATTATCCTTATAGATAAGGATTTAGGCACACCATTTTCATTCAGTACATATATTCTGCCTCCAATTTTCTTTTGTATATTTTGTAATATTTTCTTTGCATAATCAGAAAATTTAAGTCCTAAAATAAATTGAGGATAAATTTTAGATCCTTTTTCTTTTTTATTGTAATAGATTGAAAATGAGCCTTCTCCATCTGCGAGTCCAGCTATCCAATGGCCAAAACTGTCTTTAAATGTTTCTCTTTCAGATTCTACAACTCTTTTTATGCCTAATTTTCTTGCTTGCATACTAATAGATTCTTTTGATCTTCCTGAAAGATTAATTTTTGAACCATGCTTTTTATAATTATCAATTATGATTTTATTTTCTTCTTTTGTCCATCTCTTACAGGTTCTCATGAAGATTTAACCTTTTGTTTATTTGAAAAACTCCAAAAGCTTAAAAGTTATAAAAGTTTATATATTTCGAATTATATAAAGTTGATTCATGACAGAAGTAACGGAAATTAAAAAAAGCATTTATTCTGCCTTCTCGGAGATAGCATCCGCAATAGGATACTCGGACATACATGGTAGGATAATAGCTGCGTTATTAGTCTCTAACAAAAAGCTTTCCTTACAGGATATGGCCAAAGAAACAGGCTATTCTATTTCAACTATATCATTAAGTTTAGATTTTCTAGAATTCTTAGGGATGATAAAAAAAGTAAAGAACGTTGGCGACAGACAACTTTATATAGAATTGCATGGAAACTTGTTAGAAGGTTTAAAGAAAGCCTTTATACTGAAGATTCAGAAAAGCATAACCGATAGCCTAAATAGCTTTGGAAATTACAAAGAAATATTGAAAAAATCACAAGACGAAGAAAGAAAAAGAGTTATGAATGTTTTAAGTATACTTGAAGAGGAGATTAGAAGATTAGATACTTATATAAATCTCCTATCAAAATTAAAGTTGCCGTGATTGAATGAAAATAGGTATATGTCAGTGCTGTGGTAGCGTGGCTACGCAAACTTGCAAATTCTGTGGTGCTACCGTTTGCATAAAATGTACTACACAAGATTGCTGTAAGGTTTGCGAGGGTAAAAAGAAAGTATAGTCTCATCTCGTTTCCGATTGACTCTAAAAATTCTTTCTAATTTATATAGACTGCAAAGCTTCTATCAAATTGTTCTTTATCTCTTCTTCCGCAGGAAATCCCAACGCATTCTTGAATCTTTTTTGTCCTGTTGGTGTGATGAATCCTTTTGAAATTGAAATAAACTCATTCTCGCCTTCAGGTGTCTTTGCTTTCTTTCTTGCAACTTCTAAGAATTTGTTGTTTCCAAATTTGATTTCCTTGGTTTCTATCGTTTCAAATTCTACCATTTCTATTCTCCTCCCTATTTTCTAAATTTAATATCTTTTGACTTTATTTAAATAGGTATGCTAAAGTATTTAAATATTCACTAATAGGTAATAAATATGTCATTCCTAATTTTGAAACTAAAACAGAACGTTAAAGAACCTTATGCGATATACAACTTGGAAAAGTTCGGAGTATGGCCCTTTAGGAAAAGGCGCTTGATAGTAGGGACTCCTGATACTGATAAAAGCGACATAAATCTTATGAACGTTTCTAGAACGATCAAGGAAAGCTTTGGAGAAATAGTAAAAACCGGAGCCGGTTGGCAATACAAATTCGTTGACAACAAGATAACGTTCGAAGGCATATTCAATGATGGCTTGAGGATTCCTGTTTTTGACAACGTCATAGAATTCAGAGAAGAACTCTAGATTAACGTCGATGACTCTACTTCTACTTCGGAAACTCCTTCGACAGACCTTATCTTGTTTTCAATGTCTCCCAGTTCTTTGTCAGGAACCACAATCAATATTCTAAGGGCGCTCAAACCAAAGGCCAGAGGTTCTATCTTAGAATCCTTGACCTCTATTTTTTTGCCTATCTCCTTCTTTACTTTTTCCAAGTCCACGTCAGGAGACTCTGGCATTATCTTGAAAGAAACAGCAACATTTCCCATTAAGGACCCTCGAAATTACAGATATCGCATTTGTAAGGTCTACAAAGCTTTTTGCACTGCCTGCAGCGTATAACAGTTCCTTCGCCACAGTTCGGACACTTGAAAATGACAAACTCTTCCTGGCCCATAACGTCTGTTCCGCAGCTTGAACATATCAGCTTCATTTAATTCACTTCAGGTTATATATATTTAAAACTTTTGATATTATTTAATGATTGAATGCTTTATAAAAATCTAAATATCAACCTTATAAATCTTCCCAAAGTCAGGGTTGCTACAGGCCTTTATTCCCATTGGGATTCTGTGGTGAAGATCAACGAGAACATATCAGATTGGGTTAAAAAGGCTTACAAGGAAAAGCCTAAAGACTCTATGCTAAAATCCATGGAAGAGGTGGCATACACCATAGACGAGGCAATCAAGAGTGGCGGCAAAGAATTCTTGATAGCAGAAGACGTTTACAACAGGTTAAACCAATTTTTCCTGAAAAGAGAGTTTAGAATCGGTGGCAACGGCTTCAATATGGGTAATATGCTATTCTTGTCAGGCCTAGTGCCTGTTGTTTCCTTTCCTACAAGGTCTAAAAAACTGATGGAAAGTTCTCCTGCGTTCAAGGTTGTTTTGAATGATGAATTGAAAAAGCCAAAAGAGGCGATGAGAATAGCAGACATTGATTATGATCATATAATTATTGAACTAGAAAATTCTAGGCACATTTTATCATGGGATTTAATGACGTCTCAGGGAATTTTTGATTATGATTTCCTGA
>CAYGWD010000023.1:0-13764 GCA_964353745.1 uncultured archaeon | reverse complement strand
TACCACAAAATCACCTTAGTATAGTTTTAAGTTCAGATATTTAAATTTATTTTGTCTAAGATTAATAGTGATGAGATGGATGAAGTTTATTGGTCAAACCTTGATAAAATCTTACAAGGTTTAAGAGCATGAAAAGAAAATAAATATGCGAAAAGGCATGATTTTGAAGCCAGAATCGGAGAGCCTGTTATTAAAGAAATGCTTGGTATGAAATTGATTGAAGTCAGAGCTGAAGGAAACGAGGAAGGCTATGTAATAACTGATTCTGGCAAAGGTTTTTACGGATTAAGAAAAAGACAAAATATTTTCCGTTCACTTATCATGCCCCGATTAAAACCGGTCTAAAATTTCTTTAATTAACTTGTATACTTTATCATTAGCTTGCTTCTTGCTTAATCTAGAATTATCAATTGTATAATCAGCTTTTTTCATTAATTTGAGTATACCATGACTTTTTTCTTCTTTGTCCCTGGACCTAAGATATTTTATGGGGTCTTCATCAAATCTCTTTTTTCTTTTTAACAATCTTCTAGCTCTCACATTAAAAGGAGTTTTGATAGCAATAACAAATGGTTTTGTTTTAGACATCTCTTTTAGATACTTCAGGTCTTGGTCTGATCTATGCCCCTCTAAAACAACTAGATTTTTCTTGGATTTTTTTGCCTTGGACAATATTCTTTTTACAAGTAGTTTTTCCCTTCTATCTAAATTAAACCAGTTGGCAATATAAGAATCATTTTCCTTGTTGTATTTCCAGCCTCTCTTCTTGATTTCATCTCTTATAATATCTCCACTCAGAAAAACGTCTGCATTGAATCTCTTTTTTATAAAATTAGAAACAGTAGATTTACCGGAACCCGACAAACCTACTATCAAAATCAGTTTCTTTTGCATAGAAATAATTGTTTAATTCTCTATTTCAATTTTATTTATGCTCTCTTTTCCCTCGTAGATGTCTTTGAATCTCTTCTCTCTTGAAATCCTGATAAATAAATTTAGGTCTTTTTCGCTAACTATTTTTTCTACCATTTTAGATCACCGACTTTTTCATGAATCTTGGTACAATATTTTCATAAGCCCAACTTCTCCTACCTTCTGTGAATCTGTCGACTGAAGCTTCTATCATTTTCTTCAAGCCAACATGAGGACTTTTATTTAGGTTGGGATTAGGTCCTTCGTAAGTTGCATGTGCCATATATAATCACCATAAAGTAATTACACAACCTTATATTTAAAAGTTACTGTCTATAAGTAGTAAAACATATAGATTTAAATACCATCACTGATAAGTAAATAATAGATAAATATGACTACATATGAAGAAAGATTATTAAATAAAGTAGCATATGGTGACGGCGAAAGGAAAGTAGACGAGAACCACTTGACAATAACAGATCATGGGATACCTTACAAATTTGAAACAGGATATGCTGCACATGTGCTTAACGCACCCAAAGGCATGAATCTTGTACAGGGCATTGCTTATAGAATTCTGGGTTTCAGCACAGAAGAAGATTAAATCAGCTTTTTACAAACATTGTCTTTACCTTAGGCGTTAGTGCGTACATGAAAGCTTTTCCTCTAGACTCTCTTTGCACGTAACCGTCCAGCATCAACCTTTTAAGAATATTATTAACAGACCTTATGGCATGGCCTTTGCTTTTATAACTTTTTAATTCTAGATCCTCTACTATTGTTGTTGGAGTCAGCCAATCTTTCTTATAGAGCAGTTCTAAAATAATCCTTTGCTTGTAAGGCAGGTTCCTAATCTGTTCCTCTGAAGGCGGTTTTGGCATAAAAGTAACTACAGGCTCTTCAAGTCTCACTTTTGGAAGTTCGATTTCCTTATGCTCCTCCACGAGTTTCTCATCTATAACATCCAGGTTCTTTTCAAGAGCTGAATTTACCAGTCTATCACAGAATTTCAAGACCTCTCTTGGAAAGCCCCCTGTCCTCTCGTAAATCTTGTCCAAAACGCCATCTGTAAAAGGCTTTATTCCCTGGCCTCCAACATCCTCTATTCTCTTTTCTATTAACTCCCTCATCTCGCTTT
This sequence comes from uncultured archaeon, assembly GCA_964353745.1. Taxonomy (GTDB): domain Archaea; phylum Aenigmatarchaeota; class Aenigmatarchaeia; order Aenigmatarchaeales; family Aenigmatarchaeaceae; genus CS1-C013. The sequence goes on along the minus strand of CAYGWD010000023.1, from coordinate 11,711 downwards.
TGTCTAAAGAATTCAAATTTATTCTAGTAGTTATTCTCTGGTCAAGAGTCTCAAGATCAGTTTTTATCTTATCTTCTAAAACAGGCATTCCAGCCATTATCAAGCTGACATTATCAATCTGGTCTGTCAAAACCCTCAACCATTCCAACACCTCTTTATTGGTCTCATGAGCCTCATCCACCAAGAATACCAGATGCTCATCCTTCAATTTTTTATTAACATAATTAGGAAGCGTGTACAGGCTAGGTTTTTTTCCTAATATCCTTTCAAATATATTAAAGCCAAATATATCAGTAAATAAACTCACAAAGTCTTCTGCGTTTTCTGGAGGTTTGCTGACATATAATTTAGAGGTATCATAATTGGTTTCAAGCCATTTTAAGAAAGTACTTTTTCCAGCTCCTGTTTTACCTGTAACAAGAGCTATTTTATGCTTGTTTTTTATATGATTTAAAACAGCATTTACTTGCTCATTATAGCCAACAAACAATCTTGGGTCAATCCTAAGAACAAAAGGATTTTCTTTCCAACCCCATTTTGTAAAATCATTCATATTTGTTCATTTAATATTCACGTGAAGTAAATATATAAGCTTTATGATTCACGTGAATACATATGTGAAGATTTTGTGAAGTTTATGTGAAGATTTTCTCGGAAGAATTAAAGTTTTTTGTGAAATTGACGTGAAGTTAAAATAAAAAATGTGAAGATTTTTGATTTAATGAAATTTTCATGAAATTAATGTGAAATTGAATGAAAATTCGATCTTAAAATATTTTGTGAGAGGTTATATGTGAAGTTTTCGTGAAGTTCATATAATGTTCACATGAGTTCACGTATAGTTCATGTGAAGTTCACATATTCACATGTGAAGTTGTTGTGAATATCATACTATGTTACAGTTTATAAGAAGCATTCACGTGATATATAGTATATGTGATTGTAAAGTGTGAGTTATGTGTGTCTAAAGTGTTTTGAAAACGTGAAGATTTTGTGAATATTCATGTGAAGAAAAATCGACAAATTATTAATTATTTTATAAGAAAATACGGCAAATGACTAAAAACGAAAGTTTTTTATATCTAAAAAAATCATATATATACAGGTGTCGCATTTGCAGAAGAGAATCAAAATAAAGCTATTAAAGATATTCGAAGCTTTAAGTAAAAACGGTCCACTGCATATAAGAGGCTTAGCTAAAGTAACAAATATACATCCTGCGACCGTTTCAAGCATTATTAGCAGATTAAGCTACTTTTTTGACATAGAAAATTTAGAAGTTATACCCGATGTAAAGATTAAGGTAATAAGACTAAAAAATCCTGACATCAAAATTGAAGATGTAGAAAGGTACTTGGAGGTCAAAAAACAGATAAGGGGTGTATGAATGCAGAAATCAAGCATCGAAGAACGATTTGATCTTAAAAAAGAAACTTTGGACAGGGCAATCTCTCGAAAAATTCCAGAATACGCACCCAAATCGTTAGCTATCGCGTATGAAATATATGGTCGCTTATACCCTAACCCTGAAAAAGAGGAGGAATTGAATGCCGTCTACATAGGAGCCCTTAACGATGCTGACAGATTGGAGATACATGTAAACGGCATAAATGATTCTGGCATGACTTACGACAGAATATGCGGAGTTTTTAAATTAAGAAAAGAAAAAAATGTTTTATCAATTTCTGAGAAACACGGCCATAATCTTGAAAAATTCGCTGAAATCAAGCTTTCTTAATCTCCTTGGCTATTATCTCCATTTTGCCGTTATATTCGCTCACTCTTCCAAGAACTGAAATCTGATCACCGCTATTTAACTCATCAGCATCGATATTAGAATTGTTAAATGCCACGACAGTAATCTCTCCTGTATTGTCTGCGATTTTTATGAAAACATGCTTGTTCTTACTTACAAAAACAGAATCTATCATTCCGGTTATCTTCTCCGTCTGGCCTATTTTCAAGTCTCTTATCTTGGCTGTATTTTCATCGTTATATTGGGTAAAAAAGAACAAGGATATTATGATTATAACGGCTAGTGCTATCGATATCTTTAAGACATCCATGAATTTAGTAGAATTATTCTTGGTTTATTATTCTCTTACCTCCAAGGGTTGTTAGATTTATATACTACCATATAGTAATTAAATATATGAATGATAGTTCAGCAATTGCACTCGGAGAGTATGTAGGCAGAAAATTAAAAAAAGCAGAAGAAACTAACGAACCGCAGAAAAGAGAAAATGCTTTATATCACGCTTCTGCAGCTTTAAAAGGAGCTGGAGGTTTAATTAAAAAAATGCCTGATGAACTAGAAAGATCATTAATTTTAAGAGATATTAACCTTGGAGTTAATGCGGAACTAGCTTCTTTACTTAAACAACAAAAAGGTAAAATTAGATATTTATACGAAAGTATTCTTCATAGATTGGGCCTTTAGGAGTTAACTTTGATTTAAAAAGTTTTATCTCTTCCACTTTCATCTTTCCTATTTCTATGTTCTCTAATTCTTCTACAAGCCTCTTCAATTCCTCTTTATTTCTTGCTGTTCTAACTCTTCCTAACGTTAGATGCGGCACGAATTTCTCTTCTCTGAAGAATCCTATACTTTCTATAGAATCTTGTATAACTTCAGCTAATGATGTCATCGCATTAAAACCTTCTTTCACCCCCATCCATACCACTCTTATGTAATTTTTATTTGGAAAAACTCCCAATCCTTTAATTTCTATTTCAAAAGGCTCGAATTTTTCAGTTATTTCCTCAAGAATTTTCTTTAATCCTTCTACTTGCTCATCGCTTATCTCTCTAAAGAACTTTAGATTAAAATGAAGGTTTTCTGGTTCAACAAATTTTATATCAAAGTCAGAAAATTTCTTCTGAATCTCTAAAATCTTGTGTTTTAATTCGTCTGAAATTGAAATTCCTAAGAATGCCCGCATGAATTTATTGTATTTTAATAAAATTTAAACATATATTTTGAATAATACAAAGATTTATAAATATGTTAGGAGAATATCATTTACCCATTTACGAAATTGTAGTTTGGGTAGCTAATAACTACAATAGATTGTGGTTTTTCGATGTTATGCCCTCACTGTAACTCATCTAAAACTAAGGTAACAGACAAAAGAAGTAGTGAGGACAATAAGGCGATAAGAAGGAGAAGGGAGTGCCTAAGCTGCAAAAAACGCTTTACCACATATGAAAGAGCTGTTTTAGACCTCATGGTTTTAAAAAAAGATGGTAAGAGAGAGTATTTTGACAGAGAAAAACTAAAAAATGGAATAACGAAAGCATGCGAGAAGAGGCCTGTCGGGCTTAGGGTGATAGAAAGGCTTGTGGACGAGATCGAAGCTGAGATTCAGAACATGCACAAAACAGAAATAAAAAGCATTGTGATTGGAGACCTTGTAATGGAGAAACTGAAGAAAGTAGATAAGGTGGCCTTTGTTAGATTCGCGTCTTATTACAGGGACTTTAACAACATTGAGGCTTTTAAAAAATCTTTAAGGTGATTTAATGGTTGAAAAAATACGCAAAAGAGACGGAAGGATTGCTCCTTTTGAGCAAGAGAAAATAACAAACGCTATTTTCAAGGCTGCTCAGGCTGTTGGCGGAACAGATTGTGAGCTTGCAAAAAAACTATCAGATCAAGTAATAGTTCTTATCAATGAGAAATTCAATAGCAAGACTATACCAACGGTTGAAAACGTACAAGATATTGTAGAAAAAGTATTGGTGGAGAATGGCCACTATAAGACTGCAAAGGCTTACATACTCTACAGGGAAGAGCACAAGAGACTTAGAGATGTCAAAGCTTTGCTTCTAAACGTTGGAGATGTGATCGATGGCTACATCTCCGAAAAAGAATGGAGAATTAAAGAAAACGCTAATGTTCGTTTTTCATTTTCAGGTTTACTCTGGCATGGTGTTGGAACAATAATGGCGTATTATGCCTTAAATAATGTTTATCCTAAAGAGATTGCCGACGCTCACATAAACGGCGATTATCACTTGCACAATCTGAGCATGAGCTTGTGCGGTTACTGCGCCGGCTGGTCGTTGAGACAATTATTGATGGAAGGTTTGAATGGAGTACCCGGCAATGTTTATGCAGGACCTGCAAAACATCTAAGATCAGCAGCAGGACAGATGGTAAACTTCATCGGTACGCTGCAAAACGAGTGGGCAGGCGCTCAAGCTTTTAGTTCCTTTGATACATATCTCGCTCCATTCGTAAGGCATGACAAGCTAAATTATGACCAAGTTAAACAGGTCATCCAAGAGTATGTTTATGGCATGAACACGACTTCTCGTTGGGGCGGACAGTGCGTAAGCGAGGATACTGAATGTTTGACCAATGATGGATGGAAAAAACATAATGAGATAGACGCCGATAAAGATGAAATCGCAACTTTCAACATCGAAACTGGAAAAATAGAATTCTTAAAACCTTCAAGAGTCATGGCTTACGACTATGATGGTGAGTTAGTAAGATTGAAGAACAGAACGCAAGAGCAATTGGTAACTCCAAATCATAGAGTAGTAAGAAAGAAATTTAACAGCAAAAAATTTGAATTTGTAGAAGCTGAGGACTTGGCAAACTTCAAAACTCCTGTGCTATTGCCCATTGCTTCGGAGATAGAAAGCCAGAAAGAGATTATTGATGATTGGGTTAGGCTGTACGCGTGGCTTGTTTCAGAAGGAACGTTTTCTGATGATAGGGGAAGGCTGTCAATCTTTCAGTCAAAGAAAAATATGAATAACTGTGATGAAATACGAAACTGCTTTGAAAATCTTGATTTTTCATGGCATGAACAAAGCAGGATACATGGTTTTTCTAGCATCCCCTCTATTAGGTTTAGACTGAATCAAGCTGAATCAGAAAGCGTCAGAGAAAAGATAAGTTCTAAGATAATTCCAGAGGTTATAAGGACTCTTTCATCCAGGCAAATAAGGCTATTTGTTGACACCTACGTTAAAGGTGATGGTCATATAGAAAAAAATGGAAGGACAAGAATTTATACTAAAAACGAAAAAGTCAAAGACCAGTTGCAGGAATTGTGCGCCCTTTGCAGATATGGCAGCACTGCAAAGAAAAATAAACAAGGCATTTGGACTATCAACTTGATAAGAAGGCAGGTAGCGAGCATAACCAAAATTGACAAAATAAAATACAAGGGCAAAGTTTGGTGCCCGACAACAAAGAACGGAACTTTTGTTGCAAGAAGGAACGGCAAAGTTTTCATAACTGGTAACACTCCGTTTTCCAATATCACCCTAGACTGGACAGTGCCTGAGGACATGAAGAATGATCCTGTTATAATTGGCGGCAAACTAATGGATACCACTTATGCTGATTATCAGGAAGAGATGGATATCGTCAACAAAGCATTCATAGAGGTAATGACCACTGGAGACATGAAAGGCAGGGTTTTCACATGGCCTATTCCCACGTATAATATAACCAAAGATATGGATTGGAATAACGATAACCTGGATTCGCTGTTTGGAATGACCGCGAAGTATGGCTTGCCTTATTTCCAGAATTTCATAAACAGTGATTTGAAACCTTCTGATGTTCGTAGTATGTGTTGCAGGCTTCAATTAAATTTAAAAGAACTTAGGAACAAGACCGGTGGCCTGTTTGGTTTCGGCGAGTCAACGGGATCGATAGGCGTGGTTACGATAAACATGCCAAGAATAGGATACACTTCTAAAGACGAAAACGAATTCTTGGAAAGGTTGGAAAGATTGATGTATCTCGCAAAGAACTCTCTTGAGATAAAGAGAAAGTTGGTTAACAGAATGATGGACATAGGGATGCTACCTTTCTCAAAAAGATACCTTGGCAACTTCAATCATCACTTCTCTACCATAGGATTAATAGGAATGAATGAGGCCTGCCAGAACTTCTTGCATTGCGGCATTGAAACTGAGGAAGGAAGGAAATTCACACTAAAGGTTCTAGAATTCATGAGGGAAAAGATGGTAGAATTCCAGGAAGAGACCGGCCACATATACAACTTGGAGGCGACACCGGCAGAAGGGACTTCCTATAGAATGGCAAAGGTAGACAGGGCAAAATATCCGAAGATAATAACCGCCGGCAATGGCATTCCCTTTTACACTAATTCAACCCAGTTGCCGGTTAATTATACGGATGATGTTTTCTGGGCATTGAAACACCAGGAGGATATACAAAGAAAATACACCGGAGGAACCGTCTTCCATACGTTCTTGGGCGAGTCTCCTGATAATGAGGAGGCTGTGAAATTATTGGTCAAGAAGATCGCTTCTGGTTTTGCTTTGCCTTACTTCACGATAACACCCACGTTTTCAGTGTGCCCATCGCATGGCTACGTAAAGGGCGAGCACTTCAACTGTCCGACCTGTAATGCAAAGTCAGAGGTGTTTTCAAGGGTTGTAGGATACATAAGGCCTGTTCAGGACTGGAACGAAGGAAAACAAGCAGAGTTCAAAGACAGATTAGAATTTAAGGTCCCTAATTAATAAAAAATGAAGACTTTATGGAAGAATTTTTAAAGTACGTGTAAATAAGAAGTTTAATTTATAAATCTTTATTTAAATATTATTTAATGACTTATATGAGTGAATATGAAACTTTTATTTCTCTCCAAAAAGAGAGGAAAAAGAGAAAATTTGAACCGCCAGAAGATTTCACTTTAAATTATAGAGGCACTGCTACCAAAGAAGATATCGAAGAGTCTAAAATATCAGAAGATAGAATAAGTATCGAAGAATTGAGAAGATTGGACAGAATAAACGCATTAGAAAGACAAAAACTAGCAACTAGAGGGATAGGCTGCAGTAACTGGTATATGAAAAAGGTTCTAGATGAATGCTTCAGAGAAGATTAGTTTTGAACTTCCTATTTTCACTTACAATAGAACTTTTATGGAAGAAGTCTTGAAATTCATCTAAAAACAACATAATAAATTTTGAAAATGAGATAATATTATGAAAATAAAAGGTTTACAAAAGCAAACTGTCTTGGATTATCCGGGTAAATTAGCCTGCACTATCTTTACTTTTGGTTGCACATTCAGATGTAGTTATTGCCACAACCCGGAGCTTATTGTTGACGACGGAAGGCCTGAAATTAAACAGGAAGACATTCTAGAATTTCTGAAAAATAGAAAAGGATTCCTGGATGGAGTCTGCATAACTGGCGGCGAACCTACCTTGAATGAAGACCTTCCTGAATTTATCTCGAAAATAAAAGAGCTAGGCTTTCTAGTTAAGCTAGACACTAATGGCAGTAATCCAAAAATGCTAAAGGAGCTTATTGACAAGAAGTTAGTTGATTATATCGCCATGGACACCAAAGCACCTTTAGAATCATATGAAAAAGTAACTAACGTCAAGGTAGACAAAGAGGACATACAAAAGAGTGTTGATTTGATTAGAAGAATGAAAGATTATGAATTTAGAATAACAATCGTGCCTGGTTTGTTCAACGAAGAATACGCCAAACTAATCGGTGAATGGTTAAATGGCTCGAAAAAATTCTATATACAGCAGTTCAGGGGAATCAAGACCTTGGACAAGAGTTTTGTTGGTAAAAAACCTTTTTCTAAAGAAGAAGTAATAAAGTTTTGCGACATACTAAAACCTTATTTCGAAACATGCGAAATAAGAGGGATTCAATCCTCATAGGGATGAAGCATAACTGCAACTAAGATTAGAACGGTAAATGCTATCCAGCCGCCCCAGCACAACGGATCTCCTAGTCCTTCTTGAATCTTGTTCATTGCCTGGCACCCTGATATTCCCAGATACCATAAGAGAACTAGAGAAATGAACACGGTACCTGATATTTTAATGTCAACCATATTCTGAATTAATTTTTCGGACTAATAAATATTTGCATTACTTGCTACATCTTTGACTGCGTTATGTTGACATCCTTTACAATGAAGTAAGGAGTGAAAACCGGAAGCTGGAAATCAAGGCCCCACCAAATAATCCATTCTGGCTTGTTAGAAATACCTGAAATGTTTTCTAGCATTCTCTGCAGGTTATCAGAAACTCTTATATCCTTTACTGATTTTACAATCTCTCCATCTTTTATCAGAAATATTCCATCCCTTGGAATAGTTGAGAAGTCTCCTGTTAAATAATTTTGGAATCTTGTATACCAAACGTTCGTTATATAGAGGCCGTTGAAACCTTCAAACAATTTTTCCTTGGAAATAGCGCCTTTCTCCAAGATAACGTTCCTAGGTTGGGGTACTATCAAACCGGCATTGGCCGTTGTCTTGGTGTTGTATCTTTTAGCAGTTGATGTATTATGCAAATAACTCTTGAGAACTCCTTTGTCTATAATAACGGTCTTTCTTGTAGGAACACCTTCACTATCAAAGGCTGTTGATTGAAAACCGTTTGCTATTGACCCATCATCTAACAAGGTCACTTTAGTGCTAGCAACTTTTTTATTCATCTTCTTGCGCAGAAAAGACATTCCACTATCGACATAGAATGCAGATGAAACTGCGCTGGCAACGCTCAAAAGGTTTGCCGCGGATAATGGATCGAATATCACGTCGTATTTCCCGGGCTCCAGTTTCTCAGGATTCTTAACTTGTTTGGATATCTCTCCTGCCTTTCTTCCAATCTTTTCTGGGTAAACAGAATTCATCATTCTTGAACAGGAGGCAGCGTGCCCTGTTTCCTCGTCTCCGTTGAAAGCCCTTATTGACAGTTTGACAGAAGTTGATTTTTCAGACGCAGAAACATTAGTTGATGTTTCCAGTTCCCTCTCATTATAATCCATGTATACTATCCCTGCCGTGTTCTTGCTGTTCTCCAGAGCTGGATTAATCATGCTCTCAGTTATGTCTAGCAAATCCGCGTCAACAATTTTTTTGTCATAAATCTTAGGTATTTTCTTGTATTTGAACGGACCTTCCGCTATTCCAAAATAATCTTGGCTTGGCTTGGTTATCTTGGCGTATTTTATCAGGTTCTTAATGGCCTCTAAAATTGCTTTTTCTGAAGAATCAAGGACAACAGTACCGACAACTCTTTTCTTATATGACAAGAATATTTCATAGCTTAGGATGTTCCAGATGTTAAATATTTGCACATTGTTATTGGCGAACCTAACCTGTCTTGTCTCTCCAGAGTTCTTTTCTATAATAACGTCATCAGCTCCATTTTTCAAAGCGAATTTTATAAAATTCATGATTACACCAAAGCTATGTTTCTCAATCTTATGTGAGGGCCGCCAAACCAAACAGGAATCCCTTGCATTGGATCGCTCTTTCCGCAATTGCCGGCTGAAAATTCTAAATCTTTACCAACAGCATCTATGCTGCTCCAAAAAGCAGGCGTTGTTATTTCCAGAACAGGACTTTTCACAAGGCCTGCAAGTTTGCCATTCTCTATTAAATAAGACTCTAGGCCAGTATACTTTTGATTAAATCTTTTATCATCAATGTTCCACTCCATGTAGGATTTTATATAGACTCCTTTTTTAATTGTCTCGAGCAATTCTTCAAAATTATGACCGCCTGGCAGGACGAACGTATTTGCCATTCTTACTATGGGCTCTGAGAACCAGTCGTTTGCTCTAGAAGCAGCATTGCTCTTCGTTCCCATTTCAGCAGCTGTTTCCCTATTCTGTAAGAAAGAATTTATTATTCCATTCCTTATCAGAAATCTTCTTTCTGCTTTCACGCCCTCATCATCATACAAATAAAAACCGTAGCTGTTAGGAACTGTTGGATCGTCTACCACATTGACAACCTCTGTTCCTATCTTCTTCTCTAGCATATTACTGCTCACAAAAGATTTGCCTGCCTGTGCCGCCTCTCTTCCTAGAATTCTGTCTGCTTCATAGGGGTGCCCGCAACTTTCATGAGATGCTATTCCTACCAATTCCGGAGAAAGAATGACATCATACCTGTCTGCTGTTATTTTTTTCGCTCTTGAAATTTTAGGCAGGATTTTTGCTTCGTCTGAAATCCTTTGTTTTAGATTCCATTGTTTGAACAGTTCCCAACCACCGGAGCCTCCGTATTGAAAACTTCTTTGGGCACTAGCGTTGCCTGATAGAAAAGTAATCATGTATTCAAAGCTTATCAAAGGTATCTTTGATTGAATTAAAGCTCCTTCTGAGTTCATGAATATCTTCTCTTTGTTAGAATCAGAGTACTCGAAGAACCTTATTGGCAGTTGCACTTTCGTGCCTAGCAGTCCTTTCTCTATTTCAAAAATGCTTTTAATCTTTTCTTCCAAGCTGACATTCTCTAGCTTTATCTTTTCTCTTATCTCGTATTTGTCCTTGAATGTCTTTTCTTCAGAAAGTCTTACCGGTTTTTCAAGTATTTTTCCTCTGTATTTAGCAATTTTCAATGCCTTGTCAACTTGTTTTTTCAGATTAGAAAAATTAAGATTATTGGTGGCGACAAAACCCAAGAAGCCGTTCTTCAAAAATCTTATGGACATTCCGAATTTTTCATTAAACTCGGTAGCCTCTATATTTCCGTTCTTTACTATTATCTTGTTTGTTTTTGCGTTTTCAAACCTGACTTCTGCGTAGTCTGATGACTTTTCCGCATAGTTCAAGGTCTTTTTAACTAGATCAAACATTCTTATATTTTATTCTAGAAGATATATTAAATTTTTCTATGTAATAGTTTTAGCTAAATCACTCCATCCAAAATTGCACCAATGCCTATCAAAATCAAAAAATTTTCTATCAGACCGTACCCTTTCAATGTCTGCCATTATTCTTTCCTTCTTACCGTCAGTTGCTGACGAGTTGATATTTTATTTCTCCTGTACTCCAAAGGAGACATTTTCGAGTCTTTATATTTTTTCTCTTTCACCATTTTTATCACCTTTTTGGTTTATTACTTCAGGTCATGTATTGTCAAAACGCTCATTCCTTCCGGCGTCCTTATTCTCTCGACTTTCATTCCGACTATGTATTTTATCCCATTATGCAAGCACTGATTAACCAGTTTCTGATCTATGTCTCCGTCGAATATCAGGGTATCTGCCTTAAGTTCGCGCATAGCCGAGAACATTTCTTTCACAGGGACTCTTCCTAATATCTCCATGTTATCATCGAGGAAACAGGCCGCCCTTGTTCCTACCAAATCATCCAGAACTGTTTTGAAAGCCTCAAGCTTGTCGCCTTCTATCCTGACGCTTGTATAGGTCTGAGTTGGTTTTTCCTGTTTCACTTCCCTTTCATATATGACTTCTTTTATCTCGCCGTTTCTAGCCTCTGCCTTTGCCTCAGCAGCTGGTATTTTTGTTCTCAAAATTTTGAATATCTCTTTTTTCTGCAGTTCCTCGACTTCTTTTCCTCTTGGAGCTCTTATCACAAAATCTATCTCGCAAACTGCCATCAACTCCTTTAGTATAAGGTCGCCGCCTCTGTCTCCGTCTAAGAAAACAGTGGTTATCTTTTCTGTAGTCAAATCAACAATAGACCTCGGAACTGACGTTCCCTCTATTGCGATAACGTTCTTTATGCCGTTTTTGAGAAGGTTGATGACATCCGCTCTTCCTTCTACGATTATTATTTCGTCATAGTTCTCTATGTTAGGGCCAGCCGGCAAGCCTTTGTACTCTGATATCTCCTCGCTTCTCACCGCCTCTTTTATCTGTTCTGTTATCTGTTGCGGATCAATGGCATCTTCCTGGAACATTTTGCCTAATAGGTCTTTTGC
>CAYGWD010000022.1:0-14918 GCA_964353745.1 uncultured archaeon | reverse complement strand
TTTCATATAAGACGGTGAAAAATTATTTCGTCCTTGTCTCAGAATAACCGCACTTGCCGCATGTCACACGATCCTTATGTTGAGCAAGTATCACGCCGGGTCCGCATCTAGGGCACCATTTGCCTTGCAGTTTCCCATCTTTATACTTTGTCCAAATCTGAATTGTTATGTGCTTGCTCTTGCTGTGCGGTTTTTTGCCTTTTTTCTCTTCAGCCATTCAATCATTCCTTCTTTTCTTCTTTGGGAGCCTCTTCTGCTCCTTTCTTCTTTAACTCGGCATAAATAGGAACCTTCTTCTCGTGCCAGATCTTTATCCAAATCTTTCCTCTAGATAGACCTGTCTCGGACAACACCTTGGTTATCTCCACGCTATCGATACCGACCTTGAACTGCTCGGCCAATGTCTTTTGCAAATCAGCCCTGCTGGGAGTTGAACCGCCCTGATAATCGATGGATGCCAATATCTCCTTTCTCTTAAACAACGGGTTCTCCTTCTCGTTAATTACTTGGAAATTCATAAAACCACACTTACTTAATTAATGTTTAAGGTTTAAAATATTGATGGTTTTATATTTAAACAAAGAAATCGATATAAAGCACCCAACATTATAAATTATTATGTCTATAGCCAAGAGCATAGCCGGATACATAATTTCATTTTTGTTTGTGCTTTCGCTATACTTGGCAATAACTTCTTATACTATAGGTAGCCTTATACAAAAGGAAAATATAAAGGGTTTCGTAGAAACTCAAATGATTGGAGAGGTTGCATCTAAGACATGCGAAGATTTCTGCAAAGGCGATTTTGACGTACAAAAATGTCAGGAATATTGCAATTATCTCGATACTCAAGAACATATAAGCCAGTGCAAGGACGCATGCACAAATAATTCACGCCAAGATGAAGCTAGACAGGAATGTGTTGGTAGATGCTTGACTACTGGCATGTCAAACGAATCTAAACAACGCGTATTTCAAACCATAGATGATGTTTACAGCAAGAAAATGATTGCCGGCACAAGCCTTGATGACATAATGCCAATTTTCAAAAACTTTATTCTTATGATAGTTTTGAGCTTGATCTTTGGCTTTTCTTTGTTCTTGGTTTCTGAAAAGCCTGTATCAAAAATTGGTAATAATCTGGTAGTTGTAGCAATATCAATGCTTGCCATAGCAGTAATACCTGTTTTCATAATAACTCCTGATGTTCCTATCATAAAAATGGTTACTGATTATGTTTTAGAAGGACTTTACAGGCAAATAATTATAGGAATAATTATATTAGTAACAGGAATAGCCATAATCGCGATAGGAAAGAAAAAGAACAAATGATTATTTGATTTTTGAGACGTATTTTCCCGGGGCTGTTATTCCGGCTGTTTTAGCAATCTCAGAATCAGGGTTTAGAACAACTATGACTCCTCTCCAGCTTGTCGTGAGTTCGGTGCTCTTGCAGACTGGACAGATGTTTCCTTTCACCAATCTTCTACAATTCTTACAAGCTTTTTCTGGCATAAAATCACTTTTTCTTTTTCGCCTTATAGTAAATCCATACTATGAGACAAGAGAGGAGATAAGAAATAATGATGTTACTAATTATTAAATTTTGAGATAAAGACCATGATGTGAAGTTTCTAAAAGTAGTTTCTTCATAAAAAATGTTATATTGACCTGAAATTTGCTTAGTTATTTCTGAAAATAAATTACCAAATTTAGGTCCACCTCCAGGACAATCTTGAAGGACAGAAGCACAATCAACAAATATGTAATCTGTCATTATAGGCATGAAAAGAATTAAAATAATAGTTAAAACAATCTTTATCCTGTCTGGCTTCAGGAATTGTTTGAAGTTCATTTTCTCCCCCTTCTCTTCCTCTCTCTCTTGACAGGTCTCTCAGGTCCTTTCTCTGCAACAGCTGGTTCAGTCAGCCATTTGAAACTGCCAAGAAATGGTTGCCTCATAGTTAGTCCTAGTTTGCTCTGCTCCTTGAAGCTGACAGAAATTATTCTCGCTCTTACTTTGTCCCCTTCTTTCAAAACTCTTCTCGTCTGTTTGCCTATCAACTGTGAGTTCTTCTCATCATAGCTAACATAATCGTCCATCACCTGTGAGATGTGAACCAAACCATCCAATGCGCCGCATCTGACGAACGCACCAAACTCTGTTATGTCAACCACCTCGCCTTCAACTATCTCATGCTCTCTAGGCATCCAGCTCAATAGCTTGAACTTGACAGGATAATGAACAGACGGATCGCCTGGAAGCACAACACCCTCCTCTATGTCATCAACGTCCATTATCGCTAGTATCACGCCGATGTCTGTGTTGATGTTTCCTTCGAATTTTGCCTCCAAAGAATCCTTAACAGAATCTTCCAACTCTAAATTAAGTTTTTCAGGTGGTACAGATATTTCGTCTTCAACGGTCACAAGTTGGTACATTTTACTCAAACTCCCTTTTATACAGGCTTATCGCATTCTCCACTGTTCTTTTGGCATGCTCTGCATCAAAAACAAATTCTACCTTCAAACCTTTAAATGTTTCTAAAAAGCTCTTTATTTCCTCTAGATTATTTATCCTTGACACGTCGCTTAAACTTCCAAAGCTCTGGTCTGAAATCGGCACTGCAACCAGGATGTCATCAGGAACCTTTCCCATCATCCTTATGACTCCGATTGGTCTTGAAGGCAATACGACACCTTGCTGGATATGATTCGAGACCAAGACTAAAACATCCAAAGGTTCCGCGTCTATGTGATGTGTTTTTGGAACAAAGCCATAAACGCCTGGAAATAAAATATTTAAAACTCTTTTCAATATAAATGTATCTGTTTTGCTATCATATTCGTAAAAATCCTTCGAGCCCTTCACACAGGTTATGAAGACGTTGACGACGTCCCTGTTGCCAGGCTCTATTTTTGTTATATCCATGATATCACAATTAAAACAGACAATATTTAAATATTTCGTTTAAAGATAAAAACCCATATTTTGTTGATATAATTGCAGAAAGCGGGATTTGAACAAAGCTTCTTTAGAAGAAGCTTTATCAAGAACTCTTTTTGGCATCATTCTTCCTTCTATAAGTCAAGATTTTTATTAATGTCTAACGTCATTGAAGCTTGTACGCCAAAGTTTGTTATTTCATAATACTTCTTTACTCCACTCAAATGTTCTTCGATTAGTCCTGCCTCTTTTAGGTTATCAAGCCTTCTCTGTAGTGCTGGATATGTAGTAGGTTTGGTCGCTTCGTATAAGATTGGTTGAATTGATCTACCTATCTTACTTAATTCTTCTAAAATGATGAAAGTTTTTTCATCCATTCTCATCTAATAACACCAACTCAAAATAGAATACTAATCTTTAAATGCTTATTGCCGCCCTCCCTATCAATTAACATGAAGGACGTCAAATGTTCGGAGGGCAGGATTTGAACTAGCGCATATTTTAATGAATCAAAGCGTATGTAGCTATCAATGAGGCGAACATCGAGGACACCAGAGACATGACTGTGAGCAACGTGTTGATAGAGGGACCTGCCGTGTCCTTGAACGGGTCTCCAACCATGTCGCCAACAACAGCAGCCTTGTGAGCCTCTGAACCCTTACCGCCTAAATTACCTTCCTCTATATACTTTTTAGCATTGTCCCAGAGACCACCGGCATTGGCCATCAGCAAAGCAAATGTCAAACCTGATAAAATGCTTCCCACCAAGAATCCGCCAAGGGCATTCTTGCCTAGTATGAACCCAACCAATAAAGGAACTATGATTGCTAGAACACCCGGAAGTACCAATTCCCTTAGGGCCCCTTTTGTGGCAATATCAATGCACTTGTCATAATCAGGCTTTGCCTTTCCCTTAATCAGTCCCGGTATTTCCTTGAACTGTCTCCTAATCTCATTAATCATTCTGAATGCGTTTTTACCAACACCCAATATTGTCAGCGCGGAAAAGAGAGGAGGCATCGCAATTCCAATCAATGCGCCCGACAGAACCAAAGGACTCAGCAAGTCAACTGTCTTAATTCCAACTATCTCTGCATACGCAGCAAGCAAAGCTATGACAGTCAAACCAGCAGCACCAATCGCGAATCCCTTTGTTATTGCCTTGGCAGTGTTGCCAGCCTCGTCAAGTTTGTCAGTAATGCCTACGACCTTTTTACCAAGCTTAGACTGCTCGGCAATCCCTTTTGCATTGTCAACTATAGGGCCGTAGGCATCAGCAGAAATAATCATTCCTACTATGGCAAGCATGCCAACAGCAGACATCGCTATCCCGAAAAGGCCAGCAAAATAAAATGAAACCAAGGTTGCTGCTGCTATTCCGAGCAAAGGTGGCAGAATACTTATGGAGCCATAGGAAAAGCCTGTTAGTATGTTTATGGCTGCTCCAGCCTTAGATACCTCAGCGGTTCTCAGGGTCGGCGACCTGTCCGCAGAGGTGTAATAATCAGAAGTCAGACCAATTATAATTCCTGCTATCAACCCAGAAGCTATAGCATAAAAAATTCCCATACCGATGTTCAAAAAGTAGACGACTATAAAGGAGAATAACGCAAAAATAACACAGGTTATGTACGTGCCATTGTTAAGGGACTTGGAAGGATTCTTGTTCGCCCTAACAAAATAAATTCCTATTACAGAGGCAAGAATTCCAGCTGCTGAAATTATCAGCGGAATGAATATACCCATCTCTTTCATCGCAACCGCTCCCAAAATCATTGCAGCAACTATGCTAGCAACATAAGAGTCAAACAAGTCGGCTCCCATTCCGGCTACATCGCCAACATTGTCTCCGACATTGTCAGCGATGACAGCAGGATTTCTCGGGTCATCCTCAGGAATGTTCATCTCAATCTTGCCAACAATGTCAGCTCCTATGTCGGCTGTCTTCGTAAATATGCCACCGCCTGCTTTAGCGAATAATGCCAACGAACTTGCGCCAAAACTGAATCCCAAAACGATTTCAGGATCAGGAAAGAAATAATAGACGATGCTTATTCCCATTAAAGCCAAACCGACAACTGCCAAACCAGTGACAGCTCCGCCATAGAATCCGACGGAGAAGGCCTTGTTCAAACCTCTCTTGGCAGCGTTAGCCGTCCTGACATTCGCCTTTAACGCAGTCTCCATTCCCAAAAAGCCTGCCAGCGCAGAACAGAAAGAACCAAAGACATAAGCAATGGAAACATCAAAACCTATGAAGAAATAGAGGGCCAAAGATATTACTATGACAACGACCGCAAGAGTCCTGTACTCAATCTTCAAATAAGTCCTAGCGCCTTTCTTTATCAAGTCGGATATCTCTTTCATCCTCGGAGCTCCGATTTTCTGCTTGCTGACGTAAAAATAAAAATAAAGAGCAGCTATTATTGATATTAAACCTGCTGCGAACGGTATCAGTAGTAACATGTCACTCAACCACCAAATATCTTTTCTGCCTTATATATATTATCTTTGCTCCTGCCTTCTTTAGACTTGTCTTCAATGCTCTGTCATGAGTAGCTATTGCATAGCCTTGCTTTGAGTAAGAAATCAAGGATTCGTCTACGCTGCCTTCTTCTGCTTTTAATTTTTTGATATTACTTCTATTGATGAACTCTAAAGTCAGCCTCGCTAGTGAAGACTCCTTTGTATTTCTTTTAATTATTTTTTCTATTTCAAACATAACAGAATCCAAAACAAAGATATCATTTCCAGCCAGTTCGGATTTCAAGTCTATGTTGAACCTTATAGAGTCTATCAAAAAGTTTGTATCCAATATGATTTTCATAAAATACTATTCTGTTTTTAATTTATTAAGAGTTGTTTGTTATGATTATTTTCATATAACCTGTGGAATTCTTATAATACTCTCTCATATAATTTTTTATGATTGATGTCCACTGTCACTTGGAACAGAAAGATTATGATGAAGATAGAGATGAAATTATAGAAAAGTGTAAGAAAGAATTGAAAGCTGTTATAACATCATGTGCGCATCCAAGGGATTTTGACTTAACTATGCAGCTGGTTGAGAAACATAAGAACTTTGTCTTTGCTTCATGCGGCATTCACCCGGAATATATAAAAGAGGTTTCTGAAAAAGAGATTGAAGATACAATAGAAAAAATAAAACAAAACAGAGACAGAATAGTTGCTATAGGAGAAACAGGTTTAGATTTTTATTGGATTAAGGAACCTGACTGGCAACAAAAGCAAAAGGAATTATTCATTCGGCTGATTGAATTGGCAAAGGAACTAAGAAAGCCTTTGGTAATTCACTCCAGAAATGCTTACGAAGAAACAATAAAGATTCTTGAGCAGGAGAATGCTAGAGAGGTCGACATGCACATGTTCGGAGACCACCACTTAGCAAAACGCATAGTTGACAACGGCTGGCTCATTTCTATTAACACAATAATTCTAAGAAGCAAAAGCCACAAGAAGATAGCAAGAGACTGTCCTTTAGAAAGGTTGATGCTAGAAACCGATGCTCCTTGGCTTTCGCCTAAGAAACTTTTAGAGGGAATAGACGAAAAGAATGACCCTACTTCTATAAAATTAGTAGCTGAAAAAATAGCTGAGGTTAAGAAAATCGATTTTGATGAAGTCTGGCAAAAATGCGGAGAAAATGCCATAAAGTTCTTTAAATTGACAATATAAAATAATATTATGAAACAAACCTTTGTTTTGGCGATTTTTATATTTATTCTATTTTGTTGCACTACATTTGCTTCTCCCGTAGAAATAACAATCGATTATGGAAATGTGACTTGCACAGAAAGTTGGACTTGCACAGACTGGTCTGCCTGTGTTGGGGGAACTCAGGCAAGAAGTTGTACAGATTCCAACAATTGCGGCACAATTATTAACAAACCTACAATATCTCAACCATGCACCAGTGGAACGTCGACTAGTCCAAACGGACCTGGTGGATCTGGCGGGCCAATCAACACCGAAAACGTTAAGGTTGGTAATAAGACAGTAACTCAGCCTACTCCTAACGTACCATCTACCCCGCAAACAAAGGAATCATCTGATATTAAACTAAAATTATCAACAATAGAAGAGGTAGAAGCTGGCGAACCGTTCGGAGTAAACGTTACGATTAGCAGCACAACGGTCCTTGACACTACAGTAGAACTTTTAGGGGTTGAACAACGTGTTTCATTAAATGCTGGCGAGGCTAAAACCTTATACTTTGACATCTATGCTCCTGAGTCTGAAGGTAATTATAACCTTGTGGCTGTAACACCGTATGCAACAGGCAATAAGACCATCCTCTTAGATTACAAGCCTTTGTTCTTGTATATAACTCCTCTAGAAAATCAGACCTACGAGATTCACATAAAGAACTTTGATAATACTTCGACAACGGAGCTTGAAGTTATAAAGGATAATGCTGAAACTGTCTATCTCGATACTTTAGACGGTAAAATAGACTATAAAGTTAACTTAACATTCTCAAATCCAGGCGAATATACTGTTAAAGCTAAAACTATGTCTGGTCCAAGCATATTGGATGAAGATATAAGAACTTTTAAGATAGAAGGGAAGCCTGAAATCGACTATGGACTATTAATTTTAATAGTAGTGCTGATAATTATTTTAATAGGTTCGATTTTAATATTTAAAGAACTGAGAAGATGATATAATGGCTATTGTTTTTGGTATGGACCTACCTGTTTTGGAGTTTTTGCTCATTTTGAACGTAATAATGTTATTTTACGTCATAATAAGCATGTTCGAAATCAGAAGTCTAGTCAAGTTAAGAAAGGATTTGGAGCTAATTTTAGAAGATTTTAAAATTACAGGAACCCCTGTTAGATCAATACCTACGCAACCTTTACAGGAGGCCTCTAAATCTGAAACATACTCCGCACCAGAAACACCAAAGTAAATAAGTCATTAGCATCTTCTTTAGCATAAGGTGAGAAAATGGTATTGGAAGGTTTCAAAAGCAGTTTAGAGAAAATAAGGAAAAGCTTTGGAGAAAAGCCCAAGCTAGCCTTCTTTGTAGACGGGCCAAACATGATTAGAAAAGAGTTTAACATAAATCTAAAGGACATGAAAAGAAGAGTGGAAAAGTACGGAAGAATTGTTATTGGCAAGGTGTTTCTAAATCAATTCGCGTCAGAGAAGTTGATAGAGGCTGTCGCCAACGAAGGATTCGAGACTGTCATAGCTCTAGGAGACCCAGAACAGAAGACTGACGTGGACGTGTCAATAGCTGTTCACGCCATGGAGGCGATAAACAACCCTGACATAGAAGTTATAGCATTGGCGTCAAGGGATGCAGACTTCTTGCCATTGATTCAGAAAGCCAAAGAGAAGGGCAAGATGACCGTTTTGGTTACGGTTGAATCGGGACTGGCTGTTTCTCTAAAGCATGCTTCGGATTACGTTGAAATGTTATAATTTATAATACGGGTATATATTATTATGAAAGGCGTTGCTGTAACATTCATGCTTATAATGATTATCACCGTCTTGTTGATTTCAGTTCTGGTAGGTTGGACTGTAATGAATACCATGGGTTTTTTTGAGGTGAACGAGATAAATGCTGTTAAACAAGAATTTGTAGAGTGCAACAACAAGATATTTGAAACTGCCAGAACAGGCTTGTCTAACAAGTGCATATTCCCTGTTGAAAGGGGCGATATCACTGGAAGCACTAGTGAAATATCTTATCAAATAATAAGCCGATATAGGATTTGCGACAAGTCTCCTTGGGTTCTTATAGACCCTGATAATAATATCTGGCAAATGTGCGATATTTCTGGTAGGAACAGCATATTGAACTTAAAATGGAATTACACGAACATAAGTTTTCAATTCGAGCAGGTTGGTAATGTACAAGTAATAGGTCATAGCGGCAGTACCATAGAAATGAGCAGGGCTAGCATGAATGAAAATCAGATAAGCTTGCTGTTAAGAATCTATTAGGATATTTTCCATCTCAGTATGGCAGCTATGCCCCCAATCTGGAACAGTTGTTCTCCTTCCCTAGTATCCCTAGAAATAACCTCAACTTGTGTTCCATATTCCCTTGCTTTTTCAGAGAAAAATTCTATTTCAAAGCCTTCTGAAACTAGAATGATTTCAACAGCCCCCATTTCCAATGCCTTCAGTACGTTATCCTTTCCGTAGACTACCGTACCGCTTTCCTTTCTGAGTTCTTCTAAGAATTTCTGAACCAGAGCCTTTTCCTTTGAAACAGCAGCTTCTGCCAACAAGTCCTGCGACCTTTCAATCACTTCCTCAAGGCCTTGCTCGTCAGTGTAGCCAACGTTCTTAATTCCCAAAACTTGTTTCTTTATTTCAGTCTGCAAATAATCCTCATCGTAAAAATCATTCTTGGCAGGTCCAGGACCTCCTATTATTATACCCTTTAGTTCGAATTTGGAAAACAGTTCCTTAACATTTTCTGCAATTATTTTGCACCAGTCATTTATCAGACCTTCCCTGACCCTTTGAAAACGACCGCTCGATTGTCCACCTTTACGAAATTTGCCAGGAACTATCGAGTCCAATTTTCTTAAGACCTCTAGTTTCTTACCCTTTAACAGACCTATGGCAGCTTCCTTGTTGTCCATGACCAGAAGACCGTACAATTCTTTTTCAGCAACCATGTCACGCATAGGTTCCAGTTCAAACTTCTGATCGCACCAATATTTCTTAACTTTCAAGGGCTCAGGAGGTTGAATTGTCCATACTTTTATGTCTGTCTCGCCCTCCTTTTCAGAAACATTGCCTGCGAAAATAACCAGACCGTTCTCAGGAGTTTTGTTGAAGAACTTCAACTCTTGTAATACTTTGTCTATAGCACCTAGAACGTTGTTCCTCACAGTCTTGTTCTTTACGTTCTCTGT
This sequence comes from uncultured archaeon, assembly GCA_964353745.1. Lineage (GTDB taxonomy): Archaea > Aenigmatarchaeota > Aenigmatarchaeia > Aenigmatarchaeales > Aenigmatarchaeaceae > CS1-C013. The sequence continues at coordinate 5,063 of CAYGWD010000022.1, read as the reverse complement.
TAATGTATATTCTTGCCTGAGCATGTTGACCATTTCTTGGATGTTGAAACCAGAAGGAATATAAACGCTAACAAGTTCTGTATGCCTTCCTTTAATCTTCTCCAGTTCCTCTAATAATTTTCTTAGCTTATAGATATGTTCTTCCATACAATCACTAAAGAAAATAGCTATTCTTTGAAATTAAAATCTATCCTATTCACAATCACAGTTTGTTAGAAGAATATATAAGTTTAATGTTTAATCTAGTTTCACGCTCAATTTTATCTTTTCATAACCTTCTAGAACAAACTCGCCTTTTGCGAATTCTATATCCTTTACCTTGACAGTTCCTTTGATGTCATCAAACAATTCTTCCAAGTTCTTTTGTGTGTTGGAATCGCACTCTATCGTTAGTTTCTCTATGGGAGCATTAAGTGAAAGGCCTCTCTTGCTTTTATACTGCCTAACAAACGATATCATTGCCACTGCGAGATCTCCTGTCTTCTCATTCTCCTCGTCTATCATTCTCTCGTTGGCAGTCGGCCATGATGAAACATGAACTGATAAATCTTTCTCGAACTTCCTAAATATCGTTTGCCACAGCTCCTCTGTTATGTGAGGCATTATGGGAGCAAGCATCTTGTTTATCGATAAGAGAACATTATAGAGCGTATACAGGGCAGGTTCCTTTATCTTGTCCTCGTACAAGCGATACTTTATCATTTCCAGATAGTTGTCAGCCAAGTCGTGCCAGATAAAATTATGCAATGTTTCAAAGACAGACGCGAACTGGAAATTCTCCAAATCATCCGTGACCTTCTTTATTACCTTCTGCAATTTTGTAATCATCCAAGAATCAATGACCGTTAGCTCGGCGTTCTCGATTTTCTGCAGTTGAGGTTCTGAGAACCTTAAGATGTTCCAGTACTTTGTCAGGAACCTGAAGGTGAAGTCCATGTCCTTCCAGGAAAAGGGAACGTCGTTACCGTACGCTCCCATCATTACCATGCCAGCCCTTATGGCGTCTGCTCCGTTCTTTGACATGACCTCGTCTGGCATAACAAGATTTCCCAAGCTCTTGTGCATCTCTCTTCCATCGGGACCAAGAATCATGCTGTTTACCAGTATCTTTTTCCAAGGTTTCTGAGAAGTCTCTATATAACATCTAAGCATAGTGTAATAGGCCCATGTCCTTATTATGTCATGACCCTGCTGCCTGACATCATTAGGATATAATTTCTTAAACAATTGCTCATCGTTTTTCCAGTAGCCCGAGATTATTAACGGCGTTATCGAAGAGTCCACCCAACCATCGCAAATATCAGTCTCTCCGATTATTTTTCCTCCGCACTCGCACTTTTCCTGCGGTATGTATTTTTGAATGGAAGGATTAACAGGCAGTTCTTCTTCCTTTGGATAGAATATTTTTTCACAATTCTCGCAGTACCAGAAAGGTATAGGCGTTCCGAAAACCCTCTGTCTAGAAATTATCCAGTCCCAATCCATTGACTCTACCCAGTTCACCAATCTTTTCTGCATATGGTCAGGATACCATTCAATGTCCTTTGACAACGCTAGCATATCATCAGAAAACTTCATGGCATCAACTGCCCACTGCTTCTTTATCAGGAATTCTATCGGGTTCAGGCAGCTACCTCTCTCTGTATGGCAAAGAACGTTATGCTTGAATTTTCTTTCACCTTCTAGCAGACCAATCGTTCCCAGTTCTTCAACTATTTCAACCCTAGCGTCTTCCAAGCTCATTCCTTTGAACTTTCCTGCGTTCTCGTTCAATTTCCCGTCCTCGGTTATTATGTTTATGCAAGGCAGGTTGAATTTCTTCTGCCACTTGATGTCTGATTCGTCACCATAAGTGCATAGGTAAACAACTCCTGTTCCAAACTCCATGTCAACTTCCTTGTTCTCGAGAATAGGAACTTCCCTATCGAATATCGGCAGTCTTGCATTCTTGTTAACAAATTTCTTATATCTCTTATCATCTGGATGAACAAAGATTGCAACGCATGCAGGCAGGAACTCTGGTCTTGTTGTTGATATTGTTATGTGCTCTTTGCCAACAGGAATCTTTATGTCATAGAGAATGCCTTCCTTTTCCTTGTAGCCAACCTCTGCCTTTGCCAAACTCGTCCCACACTTTGTGCACCACATAACAGGATGCTCTACTCTCTTCAACAATTTTTTGAAATATAAGTTAAGAAGAGTCTTTTGTACAAATGCTAAATAATCTCCGCTATCAGTGGAATACTCATAATCCCAATCAGAAGAATAACCCATCGCGATTAACCTTGTTTTCATCTTCTCTATGCATTCCTCTGTCCATTCCTTGCACAACTCTAGGAACCTTTCTTTGAAATTCTTACTAATCTTAAAGTTCTTTTCAACCTGCAGTTCCGTCGGCAAACCATGGCAGTCCCAACCTTGCGGTAAGAGAACATTAAAGCCTTTCATTCTCTTGTATCTGCATATGGCGTCTATCCAAGTCCAATACAAGAGGTTACCCATGTGAGGGTCGCCTGAAGTGAATGGCGGGGGCGTGTCGATGCAGAAGGAAGGTTTATTGCTATTCCTGTCAAATTTGAACAGTTTATTCTCTTCCCAAAACTTCTGTATTCTTGGTTCCACTTCCTTTGGGTTATACCTAGTTTCCATGAAAGAACTTTTGCACGAACAAATAAATAAACCTTATTCAGCTTAGATACAAACTATGATTTCCTCAATTTGAAAACGAAAAACCAAGGCACCTTTGAAAGAAAATTATATTTGGTTTTGTATATTTTTTTGGCTTTCTTTATTGGTTTTGTGTCTATGTAATCCTCAATAACAAACCCATTTTTTATAATAGTTTTTATCCAAGTTTGAAAAGTTATTTGTTGATATGGCATTCTAGCTTTGAATGTTGGCCACCATCTATAAACTTTGCCTTCTTTAAAATAATCACCGAACATTCTGTATTTGTGCTGTTTTCCTTTCATCTTCTTTGTTACGTTGAAAACCGGATTGTCGCTTGAAAATACGAAAAAACCGCCTTTCTTCAAAATTCTTTTAACTTCTTTGAAAGACTTGTTCAAGTCATCAGCATAATGCATTACGAGCGATGCCACAACTATATCGAAAGAACCTGATTTATAGGGAATTTTATAGAAACTTCCAACATTGAAATCTACGCCCTTAACATTTCTTCTTGCAATTTCAATCATTTTTGGCGATATGTCAATTCCACTCACCATTGCGCCACGGTTCTTGAGAATCTTGGATAGTACTCCAGTCCCACAACCAAGATCAAGTATTTTCTTCCCTCTTATGTTTTTTAGAAGAGAAAGCACAGCAGGCATTTCTATATAGTCATTATACATTGTTTTAACAGTTCTTTTCTCATCATATATTGAAGCTAAGCTGTCATATGTTCTTCTTACCTCATCTTCAGTAATTTTTTCCATGCCTTGTCATCTTACAAATTTGTGCAGCCCCGTCTTAGGCAGTTTCTCAGGATCTATCTCAACTATTTTTCTATCGATATTGAAACAAACGTTAAACACAGGAACGCGACCCACAAAAGCCAGAGGAATTCCATAGTGGGCGTGGCCATGAACAACAAAACTAGGATTCGTTTCAATTATAACCTTCTCATATTTTTCAGAGCCCAAACCTCCATAAATTCTCGGATCCTCGCCTTTCAATGTTTTATGCGTTGGCGCATAGTGCATTAACAAAATTCTTATATCAGTCTTAAGCTCTTTTAGCAATTTTCTAACCTTCTCCCTGTCCTCATCATAACTCTTCTTTATTTCTGGCATATGACTGAATTGCCACCAAGTCGGTGTGTCCAAAGAACCTTCTGTTCCAACAATGCCTACTTTCTTGTCTTTTATTTTCAGTTCAATGCTCTCCTCTTCCAGAAAGATTACTCTTTTTTTGCAAACCTTTCTTATCTCGTCCCTGTCCTCGTCAAACTCCCTATTGCCAAAAACAGCGACGATAGGACACTGCCATTCCCTTAATTTCAAGAAGTCTAGTATTAGACCATATATCTCCGGACTCCTGTATTCGTATATGTCTCCCCCCAACAAGAACAAGTCTGGCTCCTTTGCCCTTTTTATCATGTCCAAGAAAGGCTCCAAGTCCACTCCTAGGGGGTCCAAGTCAGATATAGCAGCAATAAGCATAAGATTTATTTCTTAAACAGTATTCTTATATCTAAGGGCCGATAGTCGAGCGGAAAGACGCTGCCTTCGCAAGGCAGAGATCCTGGGTTCAAATCCCAGTCGGTCCACTATATACAAAACTACATTTCTTAGAATAACAATCTTTAAAAACTACTTCTCACCAAATAAATATCCCCAGCGAAAAATAATTCACAGTGATTTAATGCCAGAAAGCGATGTCGTTACTAAAAATGTTACAAAAGCCGTCTCTAAACCTGCTGATTGGAAACAGCAGAAAAGAAACCTAATATTAAACAATGAGGTTTCCAAATTCACCAAGGCTTTCAGGGAAAACTTTGCCACTCTTATAATCTCTGCTCTAGGACTGGTAGCCGCCTTGAGCTGGAACGACGCTATCAAAACATCGATAGATACGCTCTTCCCTACGGTAGGAAACGTTATCTACAAGTATTATGTCGCTATCATCGTAACCATAATCTCTGTGATAATAACGTATTTTATTTCTAAGATAAAGCCAAGCAATAAAGTTTAATCTTAATATTTAAAAGCATTAGAACAATATTCTATTTCATGGGCGGGTAGCTCAGTCTGGCGGAAATTGTGCCAATAGCGTTCGAGGATTTTTCCGACGAAGCTGATAACCGAAAGGTCGAGAGTTCGAATCTCTCCTCGCCCACCATCCATATTTTTATAATAATATTATGAAACTAGTATGGTTGTTTATATGTTCGATCCTGAAAAAAGAGCTGAATTATTAAGGCCCAAAATGATGAAAGATGGAAAGTACCTAATTGCGAGAATAGAAGGTAGCAAGCAAGAGGCTGACCCTAACAAGATTCTAGACGCATACTTCAGATACAAGAACTATATAGGTGGCGACAATGAATTTGAAAAGAAATG
>CAYGWD010000021.1:0-16492 GCA_964353745.1 uncultured archaeon | reverse complement strand
TGCGAAACTGTTTCTAAATATGTTCTTCCAACAATGAGAGCATTGATAGCAAAGAAATTGATGGAGAAATATAAGCTTACGCAAGAGAGTGCTGCCCTAAAATTAGGCCTGACCCAGTCTGCTGTTTCGCAATACATAAGGAACCTGAGAGGGTCTAAGATCAAAAGCATTGAAAAGGATGAGAGCATCATCAAGGAGATCGACAATTTCGTGGACAAGATGGTTGCCGGTGATACCAATTTTGTGACAACCTTTAACGATTTTTGCAACATATGCAGACTGATAAGAAAGAGAAAGCTATTGTGCGAAATACACGTCAAAACTTTTCCTGTTTTAAAAGATTGCAAAGCCTGTCTGGGTTAGTTATTCGCAGATGTCCTTGCCGACTTCCTGCAGCAAAGTCTTGTTGATATATATCGTGGAATTGGTTCTCAATGCCAGAGCAATGGCATCTGACGGTTTTGTATCTAATTTCAAGATTTTATTTCCTAATCTTAGAAACAGGTTAGAATAGTAGGTCCCGTTAACGAAGTTGTCTATCGTGACATAGTCTAGGGTTATGTTAAAGCTCTTCAGGGTTTGAGCAAATATGTCGTGAGTGTTAGGCCTTTGTTCCATAATGCCATTGATGCCATCCTGAATGGATTGTGCTCTTTCAGCAGATGTGTCCTGAACTATGGCCGTGCAATTGTTGCCTATTATAACAGTTTGGCCTGATACCTGCAGAACATTTGCGACTGCATAGTCTTCAAAATTTGTCACGTTCAATATTGCTATTGCTGCAAAGGATAATACAATAAGGATTAGGAAAACTACTAGAGGTAGTCTAGATGCCCTTTCCTGCTTGACTTTTCTCTTCGGCATACTATTCTAATTATTACTCAAAGTATTAATATTTTTACTAAAAGAAAGAGTTACGCTTTCTTTTTCCTTACCATCGGTAACATTGTGCGTTGATTTTCAAACACTTCCAGATGGGAAGGCAAATCTATAGATTCTTCTGGCTTTCTAGAAAAGAAGAACAATTTTCCCTTCGAATGAAGCCAAAAAATGTCTCCTTTACTATTTTTATGACTATATGCCATTGTTTTTCACCTCTTCTTACTACTAGATAAATCTTATAAAAATAAAAAGATATGCTAGACTGCTGTCCAATCTAATACGACGTTGAAACAGTTTCCTGTTGTGACTCTGAATTGAGCTACATCCGCACAATCTGTTACAGTCGCAGTGTATATTCCTGTTTCGCTTGGAGCAAGAGATGTAGATGGTGACATTGTTAAGCCTGTTTGTATTACAATACCACTTGAATCTCTCGTGTTAACCTTAAATCCACTTAGAGTAACATAGTTTGCTTCCAAGGGAACAGTCAGTGTAGTAACGCTACATGTTGGCGTTCCTGAAACAAAAAGTGCTCCACCGATACAAGCTGATGGTATGCTTGCTGTAGCTGTTCTAGTGTAGTTAGTCACGTAAGCTGCCAATATGACAGCGATACTCATAGTTATCGCAATCAATAAAACCGATGCTATAATTGGAGATATTCCTTTCATGTTAAAGAAATTAAGGAACCCTGCATATAAAGGTTTCTATTGTGCATAGCCAATGAAATATTGAACGTAATCCTCCTTTAGCAAGCCGTTATCATTATCAGCAGTAGAATTGATTCTTATCTTTACTTTTCTGTCAGACGAGTTATAGTTCATCGGATTTGACGTCTCGTTGCACCACCACATTGTTGACGTGTCAGCTGATACAGAACCAGAATCACAGTTCGCTGATGACCACTGTGAGTTCAACCAATCATATATTTGCAGCGAGTACGTATCGGAGATATTGGTTGTGAAATTCACTGTGGCGTTGATGAAGCTGATGTTGCCGTCAGCTATCTGCGAGGAATTGTGCCAGACCTCTAATCTGTATGTGTTTAATTTAGTTATTTTATAAACTAAATAGTCTTCCATCATCTGATGAGTGGTGGTATCGCCTGAAGAGTTTAACCTAACTCTAATCTTACCGTCAGAGATATAGTAAGAAGGATTTGATAAAATAACGCATTCCATTTTTTTGTAATTTGCATCAATTAGTGCTTGAAGACACGGCTCCCACGAGCCTGAACTAAAATTGTAAATATAGAAATCAAAAGGAACACCAGAACTTATATTGGTCTTTAGAACTGCTGTAACGTTTATTTTTGTTATTGACAAAGTATCCTCTAAAATTGTTGAAGAATTATGTTCTACTGAAATATTCGCATATTTTGGTAAAACTGTGCTTGAAATATAATATTGAACATATTCCTCCTTCAGATTTCCTATGTTTGTGTTAGAAGTAGAGTTTATTCTAATTCTTACCATTCCATCTGAAGAATTATAATTTTGGGGATTGTTTGTAACATTACACCAAACAGTATAGTAAGTATTAGGAACAACAGACTGGCTCTGGCATGGGCTTGCATCCCAATTTGAATTAACAAAATCATAAATTTTCATACCATAGACGTCATTAGCAGTAGAAGTGAAATTTATCGAAACATTCGTGCTATCCAAAATTCCAGAATAACTTACAGTCGCGTTGTGCTCTACTTCTGCTCTGTAAAAAGGTGCTGGGTTGATAACAACTGTCGAAACAACATAGCTTGCTGCTCTGCTAAAAGTCCAAGACATTGGTTGCGAGCCTGCTGTAACTGATTTATCACTGCCTCTTCCTTTGTATAATTGTGATGTTTGTGACCAACGGTTGGTTTGTCCTGTTCCTTCGGTAATTGTCCATGTATTTGTAGTTCTATGTCCTCCAAGATACCCAAAGAGAAGTCTTCCACTACCAGTAACTGTAACAGATGATGAGGCTGTGGTTCCAGAACCTGTTGAAGTGCTGCTTGTTTGTATAGGACTATTTTGATCTACACCAGTATAAGTGACAGCTCCAGCAACAGAAAGCGTAGTCGCAGCAAAATTAACTGTGATAGTATTTGTTCCAGACGCAGGGTTTATCAATCGAAAAACGTAAGTTCTAACTTGAGGGTTCGTTGAAGAGTAAAGAGCAGTAGTTACCTGTGTTAAAGGAATGCCACCATAAGTTACACTGGTAACAGTTGTTGGGGTACCTGTAGCAACATGAACTCCTATTGTAACAAGAAGTAAACGGTTATTGCCTGCTCCTGTTGTATGGCTCCAAGATATAGAAGATGCTGCAGTAGATCGTGTCATTGATGAAGCTCTATCAAATGCAATCGTACTTAAACTTTCTACTGCCTTAGTAACATTCCAAGTTAAGCCGTCTCCGTTAACATTCAAGTAAGAATTTATTGTTGCTTGATTTATGGTAGAAGCATTTCCTGTTATGTTTGTTGTTTGAGTTTGATTGTATTTATTTGTAAAAGTTCCTCCAACTGCTCCAGCAGTAGATGTAACATTATAATTAACATTATCTATGTTGGCAGTGTAATCCGCAGAACTTGTATTTGCGCCACTTATGTTTGCTGTCTGAAATTGGGAATAAGAAAAAGTTCCACCATTTTCAATTGATTCTGGAACATCATAGGTCAAACCTTCTCCCAATTTATTCAAGTATGATGAATATCCGGAAGGCGCACCGCCCTTTACAATATAAGGGTCGCCAAATTGGTTGTATTGATTCATGAATGCAACTGGCAGTATTACCGTAGGTGCTAATGATATGCTTATTATCTGCTTTTGGTTTACAACATCATAACCATCATTCCTGATTATCAAGCTATGAATACCTCTTCCAAAGCTTCCGCCACCTGTTATATTGACAGTAGAGTATGAGATGTTCATAAGAACTCTGTTTAGTTCTCCATACATGTTTACATTTCCCTCGATTTTAGAAACGCCTCTGCCAATCACCTGAGATTTGCTGTCCATTGAAAAGGTTACAGCATCCTTATCAGTGTCTATTACATAGTTTCCATCACTGACACTCAATTGCAGAACTCTTGTTGATCCTTCGCCCTCCTCGCCTACAGATCTTACAGCATTGTCCACCTGGGTTAAAATCTTCTTAGCTTCCTCTAACAAGCTTATCTCCTTCAGCCTGCCAATGGAGGGCTGGCTGGACTCTAGAACAATTGCAATGCCTGTAATAGAGATTATGATAATGAAAACTGCTGCTATAAGCGGTTCTACACCTTTCATGAATATACCGTTCTATTAATTATGAATTTGTCTTCTATAAATGAATTATCCAGTTTTAAAGTAACATTCATATGGACCTCGGTAGTATTGTCATAGGTTGATATATCGAATTTGACGTCTTCGTTATACCCCTTTCTCCCGAGAACATCCTTGGAAAAAGCAATGAAGCTGCTCAGATTCGTATAGACATCCTCATTGTTCAGAATCGATACATCCACTGTCTTTATCAATTCATTTTTCAAGTTAACAAAATTCTCGTAAAGAAAATTCTCAGGTTTAATTTCAGACGGTCTTATCGAGTTCCTTAGCAGAAGCAGGGCTATCAAAACCAAAACCGCCATCATAACAAAAATCTGTCCTTTCATTTTAACCACACCCACAAGTCAACTAACCTTGGATTGAAAGAGTCGTCTCCTGCTATCAGATAGGTCGACAGAAAGACTGTTTTGTTAATAGGGAGCAGAGTGTTACATGTTGAAGTAGCACATATCTTTGTCGTGTAGTTTAGTAGGGGAGGTATGCACGTCTTGAGGTCAGCATTCAGTCTGTCCCCTAAATCATTAGCAGCATAATACCTCAGCAAACCCTGATCCTCTAGATTTTTCAAGCATTCATAGCCTGTGGCAGAAATCTGAGGCTCTCTTATTTCTTCTCCAGTAAAAATAAAGACCATTGATACGAGTATGAGGACTATCGCAATCGCAGCTTCCAATGTTTTTTCAAAGCCCTTTACCATACTCTCAACCTTGCTAGTTCTGCATGCAACAGACCGTCAGAAGACTCGAATAAAACAGGAATATTTTTTAATATTATGTTCGCTGTTATCGGCGGTTCGGGACCATAGTGAAAATCTTCCAAATCGATTCTGAACTGATTTTGAAAACCGAAAATTTCTTTGGTCTTCCCATAAGCATTATTCTTAAAATTGGAGATTTTTTCTTGCGAAACAACTGCCACATTTTTGTCAGAAAGTATTCTCAAAGTTATGTTGTTCTCAGTGGTGAGATAATTGATGTCTGTGACAGAACCTCCAAAATAAAATATTCTGACCCACTTCTTTTCATCAGGAGAAAAACTTAAACTGAAAGATAGGATTGTCTCACCTGGCGATTGCGTAGAAGACGAAGGTATCTCGCTCAAAGAATTGTTATAGACCCTTGCGCTGTTAATCTGCGGTTTTATTGACATCCTCATCTCTTCTGCGTGAGCCGTATGATTGGTCTCGACCAGAACTGCCTGAAGCTCTTTTGCACTTGCTATCAAACTCTTGTCATCATTTATGTCAAACAACTGCCTCTCCAATGACAAGGAAGATTTTCTAACTTCGTTCGTAGCCAAGTCATTGACATTGTTTGATATCGAGTTCGAGATAAAATAGATTATCAGAAACATGGTTGACAGTATCAAAACAAAACCCACTAGGAAATCTATATGGCTCATCAAACCAACCTTATGAAAATATCTCCATTTGATTTATTCATCTCAACTGAAACAGGAGCATACGACCTTCCACTGAGAGAAGCATCGATGTTTATTGAACGGTTAACCTCCAATAACTTGTTTCCCACGTAAAGGCTGAGTGTCAGATTATTCTGATTCAGTTCTATCATGTATTGCTTTCCAGCTATCTCTGTTGGCGCGTCCACATCAATCCTGCCTTCAGCATTGGTAGAATATAATTTTAGAATATCGTCCTTTATAACTTCTGCAGTGTAATCCAATTGGTTATAGGCATAGTTTCTTTGTATCCCGTCGGTAAAAGTGTTGATGACGACCATTATCATTGACAGTGCGACAACGCCTATCGCGATGAAAAGCGCGTAAGACAACGGTGGATAGAGTGCTTTCATAATAAATTGTAGAATAACCCTCAATAAAAACCTATACGAAAAACAGCATAGCAACAGAACCTATGATAACCAAGAATATAGAGTGCTTCAAACCTGAGATGATGCTGCCTTCCGACAGCTTGCCTATAACCAAACCTGAGAAGAAGCCCTGAATGATTATCAGCATTCTAAAGACGTCAGCATAAAAGCTGCTTATATCGCCAAATGATGAAATACCGACCTCGGGAGCAGAAAATGTTTTGAAAGTCGGTATCAGGTATATCTGCATCATAATAAGGACTCCTATGAAAACGAAAAAGATTACATAACCTGTCAGCATCTGATTATAGATTATGGAAGAACGTTCCTTGTTTATCCTGTTTATCTCAACATTGCTCTTGCCAACAGAATCAAAAATATCGGCGATGTCCCCTCCGCCCCTGTGAGTGTCTATGATTGTTGAGACGGTTCTCCTCATAGTCTTGGTTGAATGATCAGCGAAGTCAGTGAGAATCTTGTCAAGAGGAACGCCCCAATCCATTTTAACAACTATTTTCCTGATGTAAGGAGTCAGCACGCCGTAATAAGTTTCTTTGGTTGCTGTTATTGCCTGAGGTATGGTCATTCCAGTTCTTATGTTCTGTGCCACGTCTCTCAGAAAATCTGGAAACCTCTCCTCAATCTCTTTGTTCTGCTTGTATTTCTGATACTGGTGGACGAACGGCCCTATAGGTATTAAGAAAATTGCTATGATGTTTAGGTTGAATGATGACAAGAATAACAGGTTGAAGATGATGATGGTTATTCCTACTAAAGTTGTCATCAATGTTATCTGTATCAATGGATCCATTTTCATTAAATCACATTTTTGGTTGGGTTAATTGAAGGAACAGTAAAAATATCATGTTCAAAGCCGCAAGAATAATCAGGCCTATGTTTACCAGGTCTCTTATTCCAAAGCCAAACAAATCGCCTTGCATTATGCTCAAGACAGGCAGCATTATTATGAATATGAGTGGAGCCGCTATCAACACCGCAGTGTATATGTCCGCGTATATCTCTAACTGTTGCACATACTTGTTCCTTTTAATCCTATAGTCGAACATTGATTTCTCAGCCTCTTCTTTCAGAAAACTGTTAAGGCTTCCGCCTGTCTGGATCGTTGTAAGGATTCCTTGCAAAAAGTCTTTGAAAGACGGGGATGGAGATTTTGATGCAACCTCCTTTATCGAGGTCATTTCATCCATACCAAACATCTCTACGTTCCTAGTTATCTTGTTTGCCTCTTTGGATATCTCACTATATTCCCTGAACCTTGAGATGACCTTGAACATTACTCTTGGCGGTACTCCCGAGCCTGCTATGGCTGCCATGTGATTCAATGCGAACGGCAGGTTCGACTCTATGTCGCTCTTTCTCCTCTGCGCTGCTGATATCGGATAGAGGTAATACATGAAAAATGTTATCGAAGAGAATAGAAACGGCAGTATTATCAAACCAAAAATTGTCTGTAGAATGCCCAGATGCATGTAAATGGAAAAGGCCAGAGTGACCAGGAACGAGAGAATGAAAACTGTTGAAGTGAGGAAGAAAACGAGGGATAAGTAGGTCCTGAACAAGATTTTCGCATCAGCCTGGTAGAGTGACGTCTTTATTGATCTAAAATAATCAGAGTATTTGTCTACCGTCCTGCCGAAAATCCTTATTGCCGGTACTTTTAGAAAATGATAGTATTCTTCTTTAGGCTTGGTTACCTGCTTCTTAGCCTTCTTAGCTTTCTTGGGCATAAGATAAATTTAGTTGTCCTTTATTAATTAAACTTTCTTCACTTACTCACCTGTTAATCTGCATAATTTCTTGAAGGTCAAGCAGAATACGGTATTGAAAACACGGGTATGCAACACTGTCCTGTTTGCCAAGTTTTTGTGGTTTCATTATAACTTTTACACGTCGTGTCCTTGCACACATACATGCAGCACTCGCAAGGGTCAGGCTCGCCTGATTTGACCTCCCTCATGATGGTAAAGCACGAGGTTACACAACAACAGTTCCTAGAACTTCTCCATATGTTACTGGACAGTTCGCACTTTATTCTTTCGAATGAGGTCAATAACAGAACCGATATGAACAGTATGATTATGATGATAATGACAACCCAATAAATCTTCCTCATAAACAGAATTTGGAATTCCTGACTCTTAAATTTCTCACTTTCTATCGATGAACTTATCGTAAAGCCATGTTATCAGGCAAGATATCAGATACCAGAATATTATATTTATAAATAAATGCAGAAAATCTATGGGTGCTGAGTAATCTGTAATTAAATTAAATTCTAATGGTAGGCCGACCATGCTATCGCAGTATACCAGAACATTTTTTTCATTGTATAGGCAAGCTCCATTTCTTTTATTTAGGCCTATAAAGACAAACAACAACAAGAATATTACAATCTTTTTCCAGTCTGGCTTCAAGAATTGCTTGAGAGTCATTCTATGGCCATCCTCCCATCCATGCCCATGAATCAGCTCTACAATATTGTGAACAATTAGAAGTTTTAGTTATTAAACAAGAAATGCATGGTATTAGGACTAAAATTAGCATTATAAGGAACAGAATAAATAATAGAAGTTGAAATTGTTGAAATTTTTTGCTGTAAATAAAAGGTTTCTTCTTCATACTTACAATTTAGAATTTCTGTTTATTAAACTTTGGTGAACGCCTCTTCCTTAGAATAGACTGTTATGCCTTTCGTTGATATCATGTAAGGATGAACCTTGTTAGAATGATCAGAACCTCTCATCTTCCAGATGGCCAATGATCTTGAAAATTGAGAGCCTGTTCTTGTGTAATATAACACTATGACATTATCTGTCACGAATTCCTCCACGCCGAATCTTGAAAGGGATCCCTGAGTTGGCAATGTCTCAGAAATCAGGAAAGATGTGCAACCTAACTTCCTCAATAACAATGATATGTTAAAGACCATTCTTCTTATGTCAGGTATGTCTCTGACATACAGGCCTAAAGCAGATATAGAATCGATGACAACTCTCTTAGCATCTATCTTCTTGATGTTGGTCTCTATCAATTCATATATATCCTCGACGTGGAATGGATCATATCTAACGAAAACGACCTTATCCTTCTTTTCCAGAGAGTCAAAATCCCAACCAAAGTTCAGGCAGTTCTCCTTTATGTTTTCCACAGGCTCCTCGAAACTAATGTAAGCTCCAGGCTGGTTATAATCTTTGACCCCTGAATAGATAAACTGAGAAGAAGTTATGGTCTTTCCTGTTCCGGTTGTACCTGTCAGCAACGTTAACGAGTTAGGTATCAGGCCTCCGCCTATCAATTCGTCAATTCCTGGTATACCTGTCAGCGTTCTTTCTTTTTTCATGTTTATAATCTGTAATTCTTATTATAAAAAGATGACCTCAAAACGTTGATGAAATTGTATAAAAATTCTTTACCACCACCAGTGGTAAGAGAAGCTTATTTCCCAGTTTTACAACTAAAATGAAGTGGAAAGGGTCGTTCTGATTTATTTCACCACTGCAGCCGGCTCCCATAAATATGCCTTACAAGAGAAAATGCAAGGTCTGCAAGAGAGAAATTTGGCAGACAGGAGAATTGATAAAGTTCACTGATTATTGGCTGTGCTCAGAATGCCTAGTAAAGTTGATAAGAGATAGATCTAAATGAGAGTCTACTTTGAAAGCAATAGAGACTTTCATCTTTTCCTTAATATGTGCAAATTGATATCTAAAGTTGCAGAAGAGAATGAGAAATTTAGAAAAGATTAAATGCTTGATGGGATATGAACTATTTTTAATGCCCCCTCAAGGACTTGACCAACGAATTGTCAAATCCCATTTTTCGGTGCTCTATGATTCATATTCAAAATAGTCGAAAATCATACTAAATATATTTTCTCTTAATCTGCCATAAATGATAAAATGCAGATATTTCTCTCCCTTGAAGACGTTGATATCTATTCCGTTTCCAGTCAGTTTTGTAAAACCACTGTCGCCTTTGGCACCTATTTTATATTTATCAATAAGCTTCTGTCTGAACTGGTTATATCTCTTCTGGGTATTTTTATCTATTTTAATTTTGACGTGAATGTTTGTCTCATAAATTTTTGATATGCTGGAAATTTTTGCCTTAACCACAGGTTTTTTCATTTTTTTGCCTCATTAATAAACAGTAATCATCAACAAGTTTCTGTTGTCTTTTTATGTATACTCCATTTTCACCTCTAATGAATGCAAGGTCTTCCCCTGCACTTAATCCGAGAGTTTTAGCTACCTCAGGTGGTATCGTTATTGTAAGACTTCCACCTTTCTTTCTAATTCTTTTTACTCCTTTTGTTGTATATATGCTCATAACAAGAATTAATAAAAAACCTTTAAAAACTTATTGAAATGGGCATAAGTAAAAAAGTTTTGTGCCCCGGGAGGGATTTGAACCCACGACCTTCGGCTTAGGTCCGGCAGGTAAACCTTAGCATTTTTACCTTACGCCGCCGCTCTGAATCCAAGCTGAGCTACCGAGGCATATTGATTAATAGAAATTAACACTATAAAAAAGTAAGATTTTAAAGCTTATTTAACCATATCATTTTTAGATAATTATGTCTGAAATTCCAGTTCCTATAGTTAATTATGTTAATTTAATAAAAAATAGAAGGAGCCCTTATTATGAAATAATTGAACATATTTTGAAAGATATGGAAATGCATTATTATAATAGTCAAAAATTAGGTAGCTCCGAAACTGTATATGCAATTAACCCGAGACAGTTACAAGATGAAATAAAGAAGAAAGTTCAAGATGAAAGATTAACTACAGTTAATGTTTGTCGTACAATTTTAGCTATGATGTATGGTGCAGAACTTAACGAGGATAAAGACTATTTTGTAACTACTACATCTAGTGGAAGAAGAAATTATCATATTGTATTAAATCCTAGAACTTTAAATTCAATGGGTCGTCTTCTTTAAATTCTTATATAAAAACTTTAATCTCTTTCTTGCTTGTTATTGTTCTCAACAAAGATTTACCCAAATCAGAACTTTTAGAAATTTTTATCTGCCCTGTTCTACCGATAGTTGCAGAGAACAGATATTCATCGCTAACATAAATATTGGCATTTTTTCCAGCAATCTTTCCGTCGAATGAAAGAACAATATAAGCTCCTGTCTCGTTTATATCAAACTTTACTTCTTTTCCCATCGATTCTACTATGGGTTGTACTTCTATTGATATGCCCAGTCTGTCTTCTATTGATTTTATGGTCTTCCCTTCCTTGCCAATCAATTGCGGTATTATTTTATTATCAACCTTCACCACTATTCTGTTGTCTGACAAAAATTCTATTTCTGCGGTTGGATCAAATCTTCTTATTTCAGATTTTATTCTTTCAACTGCCAATTTTTGCAAGGGAGATTTCTTCTCTTTCTTGACAGGTATGACAGTGGTCTGCTCACCGTAACTATAGATTTCATACTCAAGGTTCTCTGTTTCAAAATCCCTGACTTCTACAATAGGTCTTGCTAAGTCAGCCTCTGTCATTCCGCTAGGAACCCTGACTATTAGACCGAGGGAATATATCTTCTCAATCCTTCCGCCTCTAATGAATATTATTGTGTCAATGACGTGCGGTATGACCCCTAGCTCTATTTTTCCTATGAACCTCTGTATCGCGTCTACCGGATCCGATGCATGAACAACTCCTATCATTCCTATGCCTGCAAGCCTTAAATCAGAGAATATCTCAAAGTCTTTTGGGTTCCTCACATCATCAAATATCGTATAATCAGGTCTTACCAACAACAATATGTTGGCAGTCTTGACAAAGCTTCCATTCAATGGCGCGTATTGCGTTATCTCTGGCGGAACCTGCAAGTCTCTTGGTTGTTCCATTGTCTTTACAATCTTGCCTTTCTTGAAATAGAATTCCGCTATGGACGCGCTGAATGTAGACTTGCCAGAGCCTGGCGGACCTGCCACTAGGATTCCTTCCGCTCTTTTTTCCAGCCTATCTTTTAGTTTGCTGGAAAGTTTGTAATCATCCAACGTTAATTTAACAATGGGTCTTACCAAGGTTATTTCCAGGCCATCTGAAAAAGGCGGTCTTGCTATTGAAATTCTTTTTTCTTTCAATTGAATAACAGTTGCACCATAATCGCCTAATTCTATGAATGAATCCTCCTCGTATCTAGCCGAGTCAAGTATCTCCGAAGCCATCTCATCTAGTTCATCTCTTTTCATTGGCTTGTTTCTTAAAGCAATAAATTTTATCTCGCTTGGCTTTCCTCTTTTAGCATAAGGTATTGCTCCCTCTTTCAAGTGCAAGGACATGGTATCATTGGTGAGGAAGCTTTCTATCTTCATTCTTTTCTTCTTCTTGAACGAATCGAAGTATTTTACTTTTATTCCTTGAGCTTGGGCAACCAAACCTTGTAATAAATCGCAAGTCAACAGAACAGCATCGTTCTCCTTTGCGATATCCTGTATCAAGGCGTCTATCCTTCCTGACCTTGCCAACAGAATGTCTTCATAGCTAGGCCTCTCGCCAGCAAAATTCAACTTTATCTTGTGTTGGTCCTTCAACTGCCTTATCTGTTTTATTTCCTCCAAGCCTATGAATCCTATTTCCTTGCCTTTGGCAGCCTGGGCCTGCAACTCGCCTATGACGATTTCAGGTATAATTATTTCAGAATTATCTAATTTGTGCGATTTAATTAATTCCGTGATTTTGCCATGAATCAAAACAGACGTGTCTACGCATATTTTGTTCAATACAAATTCTTTTTCTTCGAATTTTCTTCTTTTTCTCATAAAATCAACTAATTGACGAACTATTTAAACATTATATAAATTTTTCTTAACTCGTATACTAGTGTATAATTTTTTAAAGATATATTACAGAAAACAATAAAGTTTAAAAAGTTTCATTTTTGAAGAAATATTATGAAGATGAAATGCCCAGAGTGTGGCTCAACTAAGATTGCGAACGGTATGAAAGAAGTAGTTTGCAGAAAATGCGGTTTCGTAATAGAAGAGAGCGTTGTAGTGAGCTACTAAAAACATATTTTTGATTTTTTCTACGCCTCATTATGCATTTCAGTTTTCAAGGATTTTGCAATGTCTGTGATTTTCAGCAAGGTCTCCTCACCCGTTTCCATTTTTCTTAGCTTTACTGCTTTCTTTTTTATTTCATTTGGACCGACTATTATCACGTTCGGTATTCCCAATGAATTAGCATAATTCAATTGCTTGGATAATGATCTAGACCTCAAGTCATAGTCCGTCTGAATAGACTTGTTTCTTAGAATTTGCACAACCTCAAGAACCTTGTCTCTAACTTTATCGTTAACAGCTATGACAAAAACTTTGACTTTCGACTTCTTCGTCTCAATCATCTTCCTCTCTTTCATAACCTCTATTATTCTTTCTATTCCAAAGCTGATTCCCACTGCAGGAACATCTTTTCCAGAAAATAGACCTATCATCTTGTCATATCTTCCTCCGCCTGCTATACTCCCTATGCCTTCTTCAGCGAATATCTCGAATATCGGACCGGTGTAATAGTCCAGACCTCTTGCCAAACTTGGATCAAATTCAACTTTTGATTCAACATTCATTTGTCTTAGATAAGATTTGATTTGTTTTATCTCTTCAATACCTTCTTTGTCTTCAAGTCGTTTTCCAAGTTCCTCTAATGCAAAATCTCCTTTGTTTTTTATAAATTCTAAAATCGTTGCTGTTGCATTTTGAGAAATTATGGTTGATAGTTCTTTCTTAACACATTCTTCTCCTATCTTGGCCTCTTTATCAATTATTCTAAAGGTAGCTAGATATTCATTTTCTGGAGCTCCTGCTTGTTTTGCTATAGACGTTAATATTTTTCTATTATTCAATCTCACGGTGAATTTTTTGAATCCTAATTCATTCAAAGTTGATATTACACAAGCAATTATTTCTGCGTCTGCAAGCATGCTTTCAGAACCGACTATGTCTATGTCTGCCTGAAGGAATTCCCTAAAACGATCCTTGGCAATATCTCCATATCTCCAAGCATTTTGGATCTGATACCTCTTGAATGGCAAGTTAAGATTAGGATTGGAAGCCATTACTCTCGCCAAAGGAACTGTTAGATCATACCTCAACCCAATCATTCTGTCCCCTTTGTCCTTGAAGTTGTACGTTTCATTTAGAATTTCCTCTCCGCCTGCCCCTTTTTTTGAGAGAACTTCCCATGACTCTAGAGCAGGAGTTTCTAATGGTTGGAATCCGAATGTCTCAAAAACAGATTTTATTTTTTCTAGCACCTGCTGTCTTAAAATCATTTCCTCAGGCAAAAAATCCCTTGTTCCCTTTACGTTCATAGACACACCTTTCTTATTATCTGTTCATAAATCTTAGTTGCCTTTTGCAAGTTTTTAATTGGTATGTATTCGTTTGAAACATGAGCCTGATTAGATATACCCGGCCCTAGGGTTACGGAAGGAATTCCAGCGTCTCTATAATACAGCTCTGCCTCGTCATAACCAGAAGATCCTATCATTTTTACTTTTGTAATAGATTTTATCAGTTTGATTATCTCTAGTTTATCGCTGAATTGCATGGGAAGTCTGCAGCCAGCTTCAATCTCAATATCAGCTTTTAGTTTTAATTTTTTCAATATTTTTCTAATCTGTTTAATAGCATAATCACTTGTCTCTCCTAGAATAGTTCTCCTATCAACCTCTACATCGCAAAAGTCTGGGACAACATTTATCTTAGTCCCACCGTTAATTGTTCCTATGTTTATGGTTCCACTTCCTAAAATTACATTTCTTCTTTTCTTTAATTGTTCTATTAACTTTCTTATTTCCTGTATAAAGTCCGCAGCCTTGTATATTGCATTATCTCCCGATTCCGGTCTGGAACCATGAGCAGCCTTTCCTTTAAATTTTACTTTCAGATGAACAATTCCTTTCTGAGCAATTGTTAAATTCAAATTATTACACTCTGCCACTACTCCATATTTAATGTCTTTGAAGATTCCTTTTCTGTTTTTAATCAAATATTCCGAACCTTTCAATGCGACTTCCTCGTCAGCAACAAAAGTCAGCAACAGTTTTCTTTTGAAATTTTCCTTTGAAAGGTTCTTTACTGCTGCTAGAATCGATGCAATGCCGCCTTTCATATCGCTTGTTCCTCTTCCGAATATCTTTCCATCTACGATTCTCGCTTCAAAGGGATTGTATTTCCAGTTGTTAACGTCACCGGCAGGAACAGTATCCATATGACCGTTGAGCATTAATCCTTTACCGCTTCCGATTGAAGCGACAACATCGAATCTGTTCTTTTCGAATTCTATTATCTCCACAGGAATCTTCAAATCATCGAGAAAATCTTTAATGTATTTTGCTATCGCTCTCTCGTTTCCAGGCGGATTCTCTGAGTTTATTTTTACTAATTCTTGTGTTAATTCTATTTCGTTCATAATATCACTATATTGTTTTTTATCATATATGTTCTTTGTGGATATTTTGGATCTTTAATTTTCATATCAACAAAGTCCAAATCCAAATAAAATTTATACGCACCACCATTAATATCTGTTCTTAATGTAACTTCATTATACCCTAATTTTCTTGCATCATTAATTAGCATTTCCGTTAATCTAGTACCTATTCCTCTTTTTCTAAGCTCTTTTTCCACAGCTAATTCATCAATGTAAACTGCCTCATCTAAGTTTAAGAATTGAAACTTTTCTTGTGGCAAAGAATAACCCCAGATAAAACCTTTCACACTATTTGTATTAAATGCTAGTTTACTAATGAAGTCTTTTTGCTTTATGGCGTAGTCTATGTCTTCATTAACCATCTTGTCTGTCCAGAAATACTCATTCCACGGCGGTTCTTTCCATATTTTTTTGTATGTTTTCACTAAAGATTTTCTAAATTTTTCATCAAAGTTCACGTAAGTGAACTGGTTCACCAGTCATTAGACTCACCTCTTTTTTTAGGGTCGCGAGCGGGATTTGAACCCGCACCCTCATCTCCACAGGATGAGACGCTATCCTTTACGCTATCGCAACCATTAATAAGTTTCAAAAGAACCTGAGAATTAAACTTCAAACTAAGCTTATTCCTGACGCTAGCCGGTATAACAATCCTTCCTTTGTCATCTAAAGAAGCAGTGAATATTATAGAACTTGGGTTAGACAAATCTTTCTTTGATTTCCATGTGAAGTCGTTCACCCATTTGTTTCACCAATTGATAATTCCTTGAAAAGATATTTAAAACTATGTGGGAAATTAGTATCTTATCTCAAATCCTTCAAACTCGCCCTTGTAGTCACTGAACTCAACCTTAACGTTATTGACCTTTGCCAACCACGGCCCTTTCTTGCACCACTCGACCATTTCTTTGGTTCTCTCTTCCATACCTTCAAAAACAGCCTCGACCTCTCCTGAGGGCAGGTTCCTTACCCAACCCTTGACGCCCA
>CAYGWD010000020.1:0-19641 GCA_964353745.1 uncultured archaeon | reverse complement strand
TAGACTTTGCTTCTTCTCAGTTCTATAAAGGAGGCAGGTATTCTTATATAAATCCAGAGAAAAAGCTATCTCCAGAAGAGCAACTTGAATTTGTTTTAGGCCTGATAAAAACCTATAAATTAGTTTACGCGGAAGATCCTTTTCATGAGAATGATTTTGAACACTTTTCTGAATTGACTAAGAAGGCTAACTGCTTAGTGACAGGAGACGATTTGTTTGCTACACAACCAGAGCGATTAAAGATGGGAATAGAGAAAAAGACAGGAAATGCGATCATAATAAAACCTGATCAGGTAGGTCTGGTATCGAAGACTTTAGAGACCATCAAGATTGCAAAAAAAGCTAATTACAAGACAGTAGTCTCTCACAGGTCTAGAGATACGGCAGACAGCTTCATTGCAGATCTTGCTTTAGGAACTTCATCACCTGTAATAAAATGCGGTATACACGGTAAGGAAAGAACCTCTAAATTGAATAGATTAATAGGATTGTGGAGCAAGGTCGAGAAGCCTGAGATGGCAAAGTTAAGTTTTCCATAGGTTATATGAAAATAAGGTCATACAAGTTACGAGTAAATGCAGAAAAATTAGGTTTGTTTTGAGCTGGGTTTTGATTGAATTTTGATAGAAAATGGACGATTTTTGATGGATGTTTTTCAAGTTTAAATCTTTTTATATTCTCAATATTTTTTATGTTTTTTAGATATTAAAACTTCAATTTTTTTACTAAATGAACCAATTTCTTCATTAGAATATCTGGGAGACTCTTCAGCACGTTCAAGATGCCAGCGTTGAGTAGGCCAAGGTCTTGAAATTTTTTCTCTTAATTCTTTAAGAGTATATCCTCTTAATTTCGGCATGTCTCCAAGAACTTCTTTCACAGCTTCTTCTAATGCTTTACTGTTTTCTGCCATGTTATTAATAACCAGATTATAAATTTAAATCCTTCTTCAGCTTCTATAAATTAAAGCTTAAATTTTTAATCTTTCTATTTATTTTAGATATTTATGGTAAAATCTCCACCAGAAATAATAAGATTAGCAAAAAAACGTACTGATGAAATTTTTGCTTATTTTGAATTAGGTAATTCTGACAATGTTTATAAAGAGTTTGGTTGTAAGACTTTTGGTAATATACATCATGATGAATGTAAAGGTTGTAGCTTTTTAGGAGTTCAACATATATCATGTAGTTGTAAGGAACCAGATACATTCGATGCTTTAAGAACACATGAAGAAAACAGATATTATTGCAAAATTCAGAATTATGTAGATGCTAAAAATTCTCTTGACGGAGCTAAAAAAGAGTTTCTAAATGCTTCTAGGAAGTCAATAAGAAAGCAACTTTCTCAATAAAATCAATATATCCCAAAAAAGCGTCAAAAACAGTCATTTTTCCATAGGTTATATGAAAATAACCTTAACAACATCTATATCTAATTGATGTGTAAATGAAGAGTTTAAATTGCTTATTGTCCTATTAGAAATTAGTGATAATATGCCGGATATAAAAGTCAAGTACAAGACGTTGATGAACTATTGGGATATGATGGATATTATTAGGAAAGCTCTTCCGAAGAAAAAATTTCAACTTTGCCCTGAACACCATCTACCGAAGACTATTGAAGAATTTGAAAATTCAGGAGGAGATGATTATAAAATTGAAGGTAACGATGGTCAGGTTTTAGCATCAATAAACATTCGTAATTATCCACCAAAAAAGAGGCCGATTGACTGCTTGCTGATGGAATACCAAGGCAGTAGAGATATTCTGATGAAAATAAGACAAAAACTTCCTATGGACAAGGTAAGTCTATTTCACGAATGATTGTTTTTCACCTACTTATATCAATATAACCCGTGAAAATATAGTTTTTCGGTCAGTATATGAAAATAACCTAATATAACATCCGGATAACATTAAAGAAAAGATTTTTATTTAGGTTAAATGAAATAAGATTATGCCAAAAAGGATGTCAAGAACAGAAATATGCGAAGAAGAGCAATTACTGTTATCCAAGGAAAGAACCATCTTGTCTTTCATGAGAACAGGACTAGCCTTTGTTGGGACAGGAATTATTATTGCAGGGTTCTTTAGAGAATTTATGTCTGCTCAAATAGCAGGTTATTGTCTTACTTTCATAGGCTTTATAGAAGTTTTCGAGTCAATCAGGAGACTTTTAGTAAAACAGAAAGAAGCAGATAAATTAAAAAGAAAAATAGGAAAAGATTTTACTATTTAATCTTCTTCCATCTAGGGCCTTCTGGCGAATCCTCTACCAGTATTCCCTTTTCGGCTAATTCCCTTCTTATCTTGTCTGCTTCGGCAAAATCTCCTCTCTTTCTATAGCCTTCTCTCTTGATGATCAGATTCATTATTTCCTTTGGTATTTCTCCTTTTTCATGTTCCAGAACACCTAGAACCTTGTCAAAATCCATCATCAAGTCATAAACCTCGTTAAGGTTCTCCTTTGAAACTTTCTTTTCATCGATTGCCTTGTTTACTTCATTAACAAACTCAAATATCGACGCAAGCACCAGGGGCGTGTTAAAATCGTCGTCCATGCTTTCTTCAAACCTTTTCTTAGTTTCATTTGTTTTTTCTTCAATGCCTTTATTGTAAACGCTCTTTACGTTCAGCTCTTGAATCTTGTCAATGAAATCAATCAATTTGTTAACAGTGTTTTTTGCAGCCCTTAATGACTCTTCTGTCAAATTTATTTCTGTTCTGTAGTGTGAGGATATGAGGAAATATCTTACTGCATTTCTTCCATATTTCTTAATAAGGTCTCTAGGCGATACTACGTTTCCTATGGATTTTGCCATTTTCTTTTCATCAATTAAAACGAATTCGCCGTGCATCCAGTAATTGCAAAACTTCTTGCCGGTTGCACCTTCAGCCTGGGCGATTTCATCTTCATGATGCGGAAATATGAGGTCCTTGCCGCCACCATGAATATCCAATGGAAAGCCTAGGTATTTTGATGACATTGTAGAACACTCTATATGCCATCCCGGGAATCCAACGCTCCACTGGCTTTTCCACTTCAAAGGATATTCTTCAGGAGCAGGGAACCATAATACGAAATCACCTTCATGTTTTTTGTCGCCATGAGTTTCTTTTCTTTGCTTTTCCAAGTATTCTGGATTTTGCTTTGACATTTTTCCGTAATCTTTGAATTTTGAAATATCAAAGTAAACATAACCTTTTGATTCGTAAGCATAGCCATTCTCTATCAATTTTTTGATAACTTCAATCATCTCTTGAATGTGTTCAGAAGCTCTTGGAGATATGTCAGGCCTTAGAATGTTTAGAGATTTTAAATCTTCAAAATATTCTTTTACCATTAGATTCACAAAGCTATTAACGTCCATTCCGCGATCTTTGGCGCCCTTTATTATTTTATCTTCGCCAACGTCTGTTAAATGCCCCACGTCTGTTATGTTCTGAACATATTTTACTTTGAGGCCTTTCCATTTAAGATAGCGATAAATAATGTCAAAGGTTATAAAAGTTCTTGCATTACCAATATGCATTAGGCCGTAAACCGTTGGGCCGCACACATACATGTAAACATGTCCTTTTTCTTTAGGAACGAATTCTTCTTTTTTACCGGTCATTGTATTGAAAACTTTTAGCATTCAATCATCTCTTTCCACAGTCACAATTTTTTCTATGTTCTGTTCTCCATTCATCTTTCTCTTCTTCTGTTTCTTTATTAGGAAACTTGTGTTTTAAATGCCATTTTTTGTTTAACATTTAATCACGAAAAGCGAGGACTGGGAATTGCACCCAGCTGAATCGCTCTGCAGGCGATCGCATGACTGATCTGCCATCCTCGCATAATAACAAAATATTATTATTTTCTTTTAAATCTTTGTTCAAGACACCCATAAATACACCTTTTTTCTCAAATCCTTTAGAGTTTTATATTCCAAAATAAGCTTCTTTTTCTTTAGCATAGAAAGGTTATATCTAAGAGTTCTGTCAGATATTCCTGTCAATTCAACAAGTTCCTGCCTAGTCCTAGGAGTAGAGAGAGTCTTCCTAATCAAAGCAAAGTCGTTCCCCGGTCATGCCAACCCAATAAGGAGTAGGTTAGAAAGCTATAAAAAGTTTATTATATGGGCAATAGTTTGAGAAACTGTATTGTTTTTAAATTGTCAAATGTTACCTTATTTTATGAAGAACAGAATTGTTGGCATACTGATAATCATTATTGCTGCTTTGATAGGATTCATAATATTCTCATTCAATCAAGCCTTGACTGGTATTATAAATGCCTCATGTTCTCATGGTCCGAGCTGTCCTATGTGGGGCACAATAGACTTTCAAACCAACATAAGCATGGGCATAATGGTTTTCATTTTTATAATAGGCCTGTATTTGGTGTTTTTTGGGAAAGAAGAAAAGATAATAACAAAGATTAAAACAATTAAATCGCAAGTCGAGACAAGGAAGATTACTAAGGAAAATTATCAAAAGATTATGAGTACCCTAAGCAACGATGAAAAGGTTGTTTTTGAAAAAATAATTGAATCCCAAGGAACGATATTTCAATCGGATTTGGTGGACAAGACAAAATTCGCAAAGGCTAAAGTCACCAGAGTCCTTGACAGGTTAGAAGGTATAGGATTGATAGAAAGAAAAAGACGCGGTATGACCAATGTTGTCGTTCTAAAGCATTGAAACTAGTTTCATACAATTGTTGATAAGGAGTTTCAGACTATCATTTCTTATGAACGAAAAAAATATTGAAAGTAAAGATTGCTGCAAAGCGAATGAACAGAAAGAAAATAGAGGGATTTTGTCGGCTATAACTTACGGTTTGATTCCTCACACAGGTTGCATAGCTTTCATAGTATTTACAGTGTTAGGCGTGACAACAGCAACAGCATTTTTAAAACCATTTATGCTAAGCCCTTATTTCTTTTACGCATTGATAGCGCTATCATTTACTTTTACAACACTATCGGCTGTCATATATCTTAAAAGAAGAGGGTTCATGTCCTTGCCAGGTATTAGAAGAAAATGGAAATACCTTTCAACTCTTTACGGAACAACAATTAGTATAAACCTCTTGCTTTTCTTAGTGGTATTTCCACTCCTTGCCAATGTGACTTTAGCCTCTTCAACTTCAGGAATTACTGCGTTATCAAATAACGGCAATGTTACCTCTTCGTTAAAATTAAGCGTTGACATACCATGTTCAGGTCACGCATCGCTAATAACAGGAGAACTCAAAACAATAAATGGTGTAACGGGCGTTCAGTTCAGTCTTCCGAACGTTTTCGATGTGAAGTATGATTCTGCAAAGACTACAAAGCAACAGATACTCGCACTAGAAGTTTTCAAAACATACAAAGCCGCTGTTTTAGGCGAGTCTACGGATCAACAAACTAATAGCTTAAACGTTGGTTCAGGAACTAAATCAAATACAATAGGTGAAAACTGTTGCGGAGGCAATGGTTGTGGTGGAAGTGGCAGCTGTGGTTGCGGTGGTAGGTGACAAAAAATGAAAAATACAACTTGTCCAAAATGCTATATCTATGAAAATCTCTACATAAAAAATGGAAAAACTTGTAGAACATGTAACATGATCTTAGAAGACGATGGGAAAGAATTTTGTTCTAAAAGGTGTAGAGCCAGATATATAAAAATTAAGAGAAGAACTAATTAATATGAAGAAAATAACTATCCCTATTTCAGGTATGCATTGTGTCTCGTGCGCTCAAAACATAGAAACCAACCTTAGAAGACTGAAAGGTGTTTCCAGTGCGAATGTTAACTTTGCAACAGAAAATGCAATGGTAGAGTTCAATGAGAAAATCGTTAGCGAAGAAAAGATTCATAGAACCATAGAGAATCTAGGATACAAAGCAATCAAAGTCTACGAAGAAGAAACCAAAGATAGGGAAAAAGAAGCAAGAGATAAAGAAGTCAGAGGCATAAAAATATCATTCATAATTTCCCTGATATTTTCAATACCGGTTTTCATTCTTTCATTCCCAGAAATATTCAACATAATGGTTCTTAATCAAAATGTTATCCTGCTATTGCTTGCAGCTCCTGTTCAATTTATTGTTGGCTATAGGTTCTACAAAGGCACTTTCTTTGCGTTGAAGGCAAGAAGTGCTAACATGGATACCTTGGTTGCTGTTGGTACTTCTGCTGCTTACTTTTATAGCGTTTTGGTAACCTTGGTTCCAAACTTTGGGAATTACGTATACTTTGACACTTCTGCTGTTCTAATCACTTTTATTACTTTTGGAAAATGGCTTGAAGCAATAACAAAAGGTAAGGCTTCAGAATCCATTAAAAAACTGATAGGTCTCCAACCCAAAACAGCAACAGTCATTAGGAACGGCGAAGAATTACAGATTCCCATAAAAAACGTTGTGGTTGGCGATGTTATTATAGTAAAACCGGGGCAGAAAATACCTGTTGATGGCATAGTTGTTAATGGTTCTTCTTCTATTGATGAGTCTATGGTTACTGGAGAAAGCATTCCCATAGAGAAGAAAAAGGGCGATAAGGTAATAGGAGCAACAATGAACAAGCACGGTTCGTTTAAATTCAAGGCAACAAAGATTGGCAAGGATATGGTTCTCAGCCAGATAATAAAACTAGTGGAGGATGCTCAAGGAAGCAAGGCACCCATACAGAGACTGGCAGACAAAGTAAGCAGCTATTTTGTTCCAGCAGTTATCATAATCGCTATTGCGTCTTTTCTATTCTGGCTTGTTTCAGGTCAGAACTTTATCTTTTCGCTCAGTATTTTTATTTCGGTTCTAATTATAGCATGTCCTTGTGCCCTAGGACTTGCAACGCCAACAGCCATAATGGTCGGAACAGGAAAGGGAGCAGAGAATGGCATATTGATCAAGAGTGCAGAAGCCTTGGAAAATGCGCATAAAATAACAACAGTTGTTTTTGATAAAACAGGTACGTTGACCAAGGGAAAGCCGGAAGTAACGGACATAATTTCGTTCGGAACATCAAGCAATGAAGTTTTAAAATATGCTACTATCGCAGAAAAAGGTTCTGAACATCCGCTTGCAGAAGCGATTATTAACAAGGCTAGGGGGATGAAAATTCCAGATGCGAAATCATTCAAGGCAATACCGGGCTATGGAATCCTGGCAAAATACAATAAAAGCATTATTTTTGGCAACAGAAACTTGATGAAGAAATACAAAATAAGTATTGATAGTTTTGAAGAAAAAATAAGTGACCTAGAAAATCAGGGCAAGACTGTAATGATTCTTGCCTTGAACAAAAAAGTTACTGG
The DNA here is from genome assembly GCA_964353745.1 of uncultured archaeon. Classification (GTDB taxonomy): domain Archaea; phylum Aenigmatarchaeota; class Aenigmatarchaeia; order Aenigmatarchaeales; family Aenigmatarchaeaceae; genus CS1-C013. The sequence goes on along the minus strand of CAYGWD010000020.1, from coordinate 12,351 downwards.
TTTAATAGCGGTTGCAGACACCTTGAAAGAATTTTCCAAAGAGGCTGTTAAGAAACTGCATAAGATGAATAAAGAGGTTATTATGATCACTGGTGATAATAAGAGAACAGCTGATGCGATTGCTAAACAATTAGGAATAGATTATGCTTTGGCAGAAGTACTGCCTTCGGACAAGGAAAGGGAAATCGAAAAACTACAGAAAGACAACAAGATAGTTGCTATGGTCGGGGACGGCATAAATGATGCACCGGCTTTGGCAAGAGCTGACATAGGAATTGCCATAGGTGCTGGAACTGATGTTGCTTTGGAAACAGGACAGATAATATTGATGAAGAATGATTTAAGGGATGTCATAACTGCAATAGACCTGAGCAACTATACAATAAAGAAAATAAAGCAGAATCTGTTTTGGGCATTCTTCTACAATTCCATTGGCATACCGATAGCAGCAGGCCTGTTATATCCGTTCACAGGGTTCTTGCTCAATCCAATGGTTGCAGGCGCCGCCATGGCCTTTTCCAGCGTTAGCGTTGTCTCGAATTCCCTGTTAATGAGGAACTACAGAAAACCTGTCATTAAATGAAACCTTTTTGTATCGGCAATGCAATATAAATTTTCCTATTGTATATTTCTTTATGGCTCAAGAAAATTTACAATGATTTGAAATCGAACCAATAACAAATGGAAATAGAAACGATATTGGTATTATTCGCTATTATCCATACTCATGCTGTTTAGTAGAAAGGATAGCTCCCTCTGTTGGTAGAATAATAATAGAGAATGCTCATCAACACTCATTTGAAGAGGGATATCACATTGAGGATTATTGCAAAGCCGTTGTATTCAAGATTGGGGATTCTGAAAAAGTTGAACTGCATGAGATTTCATCCAACGAAGTATATACCATTGGAAGAAATATTTCGCACCAAGTAATTATAGCGAAAAAATCCCTGTATTTAGTAACTCCTGGAACAAGAGAATCCTTTGCAAATGGCACTGCTCCAGTAGATCGTAACATAATCAAAGAAGCTGAGAAAAAAGGGTTGTTAAAAAAAATAGATTGGTTACAAAAAAGTAAAAAATTTATGAATGAGATTCAAGTGCATATCAAATAAAGTTATAAATAAGTAATTCTAAAATTCTTACATGGTCGTGAAGCATAAGAATTATATTAACGGAGAATGGGTTGGTTCTGGAGAGACCTTTACAAAATTAAATCCTGCTACCTTGGAAAGAATAGGAGAATTCCCCAAGGGAAATGAAAATGATGTTAACAAGGCAGTTGATGCTGCTGAGGATGCTTTTGAGAAATGGTCTGAAACGCCCGCACCTCAAAGAGGGAAAATAATATTAAAAGCTGCCCAACTTCTGGAACAAAACAAGGAGTCATTAGCTAGGGAATTGACAGAAGAAATGGGAAAGATTCTTGTTGAGGCCAGGGGAGATGTGCAAGAAGCAATTGACATGGCCTTGCTCATGGCAGGGGAAGGAAGAAGATTGTTCGGCCATACAACTACCTCTGAATCAAAGAATAAGTTTGCCATGACAATAAGAAGGCCCATAGGCATTGTTGGCTTAATAACGCCATGGAATTTTCCTATTGCTATTCCCTCATGGAAGATATTTCCCGCTCTGGTTTGCGGCAACACAATTGTCTTCAAGCCGTCCTCTGACACGCCAAGGTGCGCGATCAGGTTTGTTGAGATTCTGGAAAAGGCTGGCGTCCCTAAAGGCGTGATAAATATGGTAACAGGACCTGGCGGATCAACTGGCATGGCCTTGGTAAGACACAAGAAAGTAAGGGCAATATCATTCACAGGGCATAAGGACACTGGTGCAGAGATATTGAAACAGGCTGGAATAAAAAGAGTTGGTTTGGAACTGGGAGGGAAGAATGGCATAATAATCATGGACGATGCTGACTTGAGTTTGGCATTGAATGGCGTTGTTTGGGGAGGTTACGGAACAACAGGCCAAAGATGCACTGCTGCTTCTCGAATTATAGTTCATGAAAAGATTTTTAAGAAATTCGAGAAAATGCTTGCTGAAAGGGTCAAGAAACTGAGAATGGGAAACGGCCTAGACTCCAAAACCGACGTTGGTCCCCTGATAAACAAGGCAGCACAGGAAAAGTCTAAGAATTATGTTGATATTGGATTAAAGGAAGGAGCTAAGATACTTTGTGGCGGGAATATTCCTAAAATGAAAGGTTTCTTTTTCGAGCCGACATTATTTACCAATTGTTCTGTGAATATGAGAATAGCACAAGAAGAAATATTTGGACCTGTTGTTTCTTTAATATCTGCTAAAAATCTAAATGATGCAATAGAGATTGCTAATTCTGTTGAATATGGTCTGAGTTCTGCTATTTACACGAATAATATAAGGAACGCATTCATTGCTATAGAAAAATTGGAAGCAGGATTGACTTATGTTAATGCAAGTACTATTGGAGCAGAGGTCCATTTACCTTTCGGTGGTGTTAAGCAAACTGGAAATACCAAGGAAGGTGGTATTCTAGGTATTGATGAGTTTTCAGAAATTAAAACTGTATACATAGATTACTCAAATCGTTTACAGCGTGCACAGATCGATACAAGTTAAATTTCTTTATATAAAAGTTGGAAGATAAATATTGGTATGGGTGCTTTTTTCCAAATAACGTTAGAAAATTTACTTGTTGCGGACTCGAATATTTCAGTTGTTCTGAATAAAGAAAAATTAAAGGACATATATATACTGATAAAATCACAGTTTGGTTCTGTAAAAGAATTTGCCAAAGAAATTGATGTTAATCCTCAATCATTATATAATTGGTTAAATGGGTTAAGAAATCCTAAACTAACAAATGTAATTAGAATTTGTAGATTGTTAAATATCGAACATAAAGATATAATTGAAAAGGTGATTAGTTTAAATGAGCCTTTTGGAAGCTTCATTCCTATAGCTGCATTTCCTATTAAAGGTGATATCAACCTATCTTCACTATTAGGTCATTCATTGGGAGATGGGCATATTGGCATTAGTTTTGAATACACCAATAGATGTGAAAATTTATTAGATGAAGTCAAAGAAAGTGTGAGTAGGCTGCCAATCAAAAATGTTAGAATTATACATAACTTACAACCAAATAAAGCTCCAACACTAGTTTTCCCAAAGTTAGTTAGAAATATCTTAGTATGTGCTGGCTCGCCTATTGGAAACAAAATAACCGGCAATTTTAATCTGCCATTATGGATAATAAATGGAACTAAAGAAATTAAGGCTGCCTTTTTAAGGGCATTATTTGATGATGAAGGTAATGTATCTTCTAATAGAACTATAAGACTTTCTTTGAGTAAGAGGATAGATTTGAACAATAATTTACAAGAATTTCTTGAAGAGATGATATTGATGCTAGAAAAGCTTGGTATAAAGAAGATTAAGCTAAATAAGCAAAAAGGAGAAAATGGAAAAAATGGCGAAACAATAGAAAATACGCTAACTATTTTTGGATTTCGTAATTTTGAAATATTTTATAAGATAATTAAGTTCAGTCATCCAAAGAAAATGGAATCTCTTAGGAATATAGTGGAAAATACTAAAATAATTAGAAATAGAGCTGGAGAAACAAAAGAAAATATAATTAAAACACTAAATAACGGTTCGTTGACTATAAGTAATGTATCTCAAAAAGTCGGAACTTCTTGGAAGACAACTTGGGAACATTTAAAAGATTTAGAATCAAAAAATTTAGTACACAGAAATAAAGTTTATGGTTCAAGAGAATCCTTTTGGTCAGTAAATCATGATATTGCAAAAAGATGATTAAAATGGAATGCTTAATATGTGAAGAAAATAAGAATGGCCTTTGGATTAAAAAGTTCAAATATTGGAATCTGAATGTTTGCTGGTTCCAGCATACATTAGGAACACTTGGAATAATATTGAAAAGACATATAGAAAAATTCTCTGATTTAACTCAAGAAGAGATTACAGAACTAGGTGAAATAATAAAATTCTCACAAAAAATCTTGGATGAAACATTCAAACCAGACTGGTATAACATTCAAGCAAATTGCAATTGGTATCATCACTTCCACTTTCTAGTTTTACCAAGATACAAAGAACCACGAGAATTCAAAGGAAAGAGGTATAAAGACAAAACTTTTGGACAGCCAATAACTTATACCAAGGAAAAAGAAAACGAAAAAATTCGCAAAGAACTTACAATACTCTTAGCTCAGATAGACACAGAATAATTTTTAAAGGTTTGAAAACAAAGAATTTAATCAAATGGCTGTGATGGTGTAGCTTGGTTAACATAGGAGCCTGTGGAGCTCTTGTCGAGGGTTCAAATCCCTCTCACGGCCTTTCTTCTTGTGACGAGCACTAAACATTTAAGTAAGTTAGAATTTCTAAATTAATTATAGGTAGAACATCACCATTTTCGAGGACTACATGAAAAAGAAAAAATAAAAGGAGACAATTAATAGGATGACCATGAGAAACAATAGAATGAGAAGAGAGCATAGGAGAAGCAAAAGACTTAGGAAATATGGGCCTCGTGCTAAGCATGAATGAAAAAGTGATTTTATGAAAGAAAAGAAAGACTGCAAAGAGTGTGGAGTTCCTTTGAAAGACTGGCAGGTAAAACAGGGTTATGACTTGTGTTTGGAATGCTACAAATCTAAGAAAACTGGAAGAAAAACTAGTCATGAGCTGTTGCAAGATAAGTCAACAGAAGAAAAGGGAGAGATAGAAGAAAAAAATGAGCATAAAAGAAAGGAAACAAGGAATGAGAAGGAAGAAGAAGAGGAAGTAGAGGGCGAACTTGGTGAAAACGATTCAGACAAGGATCAAGGCGAGGAAAAAGAAATAGAAGAAGACGACGAGAAAGAATAATTCCTGATTTTTATATATTCTTGATATTGGAGGTAAAGATGATGAAAATAGAGAGAGATGTTTGGAATAAAACTTTTAAGGAGAAAGGAAAAGTATTCACGTCTCCGCAAGAAGACATGCTCAGGATTGTAAAATTATTCAAAAAAAATAATATCAAAAGAGTTCTTGATCTGGGTTGCGGTTCTGGAAGACATTTAGTTTTTCTTGCAAAACGCGGTTTTGATGTCTATGGTATAGATATGGCAAAATCTGGAATAAAAATATCAGAGAAATGGCTTGATAATGAAGGATTAAAAGCTGACTTGAAGATGGGAGATATATATGGAAAATTACCATACAAAAGCAGTTTCTTCGATGCCATAGTAAGCACACAAACTTTACATCATGAAAAAATAGAGAAGATAAGAAAGCTTATTAAGGAAATGGAGAGAATTCTTAAAATAAATGGCCTGATCTTTATTACGGTTTTTGATTTAAAGTGCGTTCCAAATAAAAATAAGAAACAAATTGCACCAAAAACTTTCATACTCTTAAAAGGTAATGATATAGGTGTTCCGCACTATAGTTTTAATAAAGATATGTTAAAGGAAGAGTTCAAAGACTTTAAGATTCTTAATATATGGCATGAATCAGTTGGAAGAAACTATTGCTTATTAGGTCAAAAAAAGTGATTAGTACGATAAAAGAAATTGTTCAAAAATCTAGTTGACGGCCCTTTCTTGCAACCTACAATAGATTTAAGCCAGGGACTATAAATCATAAGTATACTAAAGAGGTGTAAAACAATGGCAAAAAGAAAGAAACCTTCAAGACTTTTTAAAACCGCAAGAACTATGGGCGAAAACGTAGGCATGTTAGCATTAGAGTCAAAAGAGCAAAGCAGAATTTTGGCTAGGAAAGGAAAAAAAGGATTAAGAACTACAGCCGAGACTCTAGAAAAGGCTAGTAAAAAGGCTGAAAGGAAAGTTATGATAACCACAAAAGAAACGATTCCTCAGATAGTGAAAGAGTTCAAGAGTGGCCTTAGAAAGGGAATGAAGAAAAAGAGATAAAAAATCATTTAGGTATTACAGTGCATCTGTTATTTACGCATCCGCAATGCCCTGCTCCACAATCTAGAGGTCCTTGACAAACCATAGTGCAGAGCATATTGCAAACTCCTTTGTATGCTTTGTTAATGCATGATGTGGGATGACAGCAAGTAGCGCCAACGCAGTCAGAATCGTCTATGCAGGTTGAGTTAGAATTTAACACGCAATAATTCAGGTTCCTATAACAACCTTTAGTGAGTGCACCAGCGCTTTCTGGAACTTGTTGAGGAGAGCAGTCGTTATCAATGCAATAAACTGTAATCATCTGTAAGGCTGATTGATTCTCAGTTTCCTCTGTTATGTCGTTTATTTCACTCGTGTTAGTCTCCTTGTTCTGACCTTTGTAAACAAACATGTTTAGATAAACTTCTCCAATGATAGCAATTGCAAGAAGTATTATTCCGATTATCAGTAGAGGTCTCATATTTTAAAATTAGAATTGCAGAAATTTAAACTTTAAGCTGTGCATTTGGTTGACAACGTTGCTATCCTGCAGGCTTGCTTATACTCATTTCCTAGACCGCAACACACTACAACCTCGTTATCCTCATCAAGGTTCAGATTAAAAGAGCCAATCTTATCAATATTTTCTTCCGGCATTGAGAAGAATTGATATTCTTCTGGCGGATACTCCATATGTTTATAGAGCATTTTACAATTCGTCTCGTCAATTCCCTCTGGAAAGTTCATTATAAGCGTATACTTAAAATCTTGTTCGCAAAACGTTTTGTTTTGTTGGCATTTTTCACATGTAGAAATCCAGTCTATGTCTTCTGATTTGTTCCAAGACAGGCTGAAAGTTGTTATGTCCTCAGACTTTAATCTTAACAATGTTGTCTGAGTGCAGCCGGCTATTAATATCACAGATAAAACAAGAGCCAAAAGAATTATTCTTTCCATAGAAATATCTTAGTGTTCCCGAATTTTAAAAGTTCTTCACCAATCGCCATTGGAAAGGGTTTTATTGTTAAAAAACGATGCTTATATATCAATAATTGTAATATTTTTACTATTAAGAAGGGTATTTAAATGAACTTTAAAATAAAGATAGAAAACGTTGTCGCGTCAGCTTCTCTGGGAGTTCCTGTAAAATTAGATAAGCTGGTTGCTAATCTGGACGGTGTTGAATACGAGCCTGAGCAGTTTCCCGGTTTAGTAATGCGTTTGAAGAATCCAAAGGCAGCTGCTTTGATATTTTCATCTGGAAAAGTGGTCTGCACAGGAGCGAAATCTCCAAAAGAGGCAAAGATAGCCATAGGAAACGTGGTCAGCAAGCTTAGGAGAATAGGGTTCAAAGTTCCTCCTAATTATAGGGTCATTCCAGAAAATATTGTCGCTTCTGCGCAATTGCAACTGAAAATAAACCTGAATAAAATCGCTTTTACTTTAGAGAATACTGAATATGAGCCAAACTCCTTTCCAGGTCTGGTTTATAGGATGATTAACCCCAAGGTCACTTTCTTGATCTTTGGAAGCGGAAAGATAATCTGCACAGGAGCTAGGACAGTCGTGGACGTGCATAGGACGGTTGAGAAACTCTATAAAAACCTGAAGAAATTAGAAAAGGTCAAGTCTACGCTGTAAAACAATATATCTTGATTCCACTATATTCTTATTATGAGGGAAACATTTGTCATAATAGGTTGGCTTTTTGCAGTGTTCCTAGTTTTAATCGCATCCTTGAGTTTTATGGCAACCAACGTCTCAGGTTTTTTCCCTTTCCAAAGAGAGGCTATAACGGTAAACAGATGCCAATCGAGATACGTTGAAATAATAACATTTACCGATTGCAAGCTCTCATGCCTGGAGAAGTTTAAAACAGACTCGTACAAAATAGAAACTGGCAAGTGTTTTTGCGATGTAAACAAATGTTAGTGTTTCAAATGCTTGATTACGCCTTCTAGTATGCCCAAACCTTTGTCAGCTTCATCCCTCGTTATTATCAATGGTGGAACAATCCTTATTGCTTTCCTGCCGCACCCTAATACTAACAGACCTTTTTTGAATGCCATTTTAGGTATAAGGTCCTTGTAAATTTCCTTGGAGAACTCTACACCAATCATTAGACCAAGACCTCTGACTTCATGAATTATCGGGTATCTGCTCTTCATTTCCCTGAGCCTTTTAATCATGTGATTGCCTATCTTCTTTGCATTGTCCAACAACCTCTCGTGTCTAATTATCTCAATTGTTTTCAATCCGACCGCTAAATCAATTCTTGAACCTCCGCCCCAGGTAGAAGAAACAGCACCAGGCTCTTGAGGATCGTATTGTTTTGAAGAAACAACAGCTCCTACTTGCAGAGCTTTTGCTGAGGTGATAATGTCTGGCTTGATTCCAAAATGCTCGAAAGACCACCATTTGCCAGTTCTTCCTAAGCCGCTCTGCACCTCGTCAATTATCAATGGGAAGCCATGCTCTTTGGATGTCTTTCTCAGATTCCTGATAAATTTTTTGCTAGCTATGTTGTATCCGCCTTCTCCTTGCACGCACTCGACTATGACGAAGGCAGGCAACCATTCCCTTTCTATTAAATCGTGCAATCCATTTACCTCAGCATCATTATCCTTTGTGCAGAACTTTATCACCTCGTGATTTATTTCGGGATAGTTCTTTTTCTGGACAGCCTTGCTATCTGTGAATGTCAGGGCGCCTATGGTGCGTCCGTGGAACGCGCCTGTGCAAGAGACTCCCGGCAAAGGCCCTTTTTTCCTAAAGGCAAACTTTATCGCATTCTCAACAGCCTCTGCTCCAGTGTTGACTAATAGAACCCTGCTCAGATTTCTAGGAACTACTTTTAATAATTCTTCTGCCAAGTCAGCCTGCTCAGAACAATAGAAGTCTTGGCCAGCTATTTTATGAGCGCCTATTCCCACAAAGTTTCTTATGGTATCCAATATCTCAGGATGGTTATAACCGACAGCACATGAACAGACGTTAGAATTAAAATCCAAGTATAGCTTGCCATCGACATCCTCTAGATAGCAACCAAAACCAGACTTGATGACCAGCGGATATGCGAACGTCGTCTCTACGCAAAACTTCTTGGTCTTCTTAACTATGTTCTCAGTTATCATTCTAACCCTTATTTAATAATTGTTGTTTTCGCAATATATTTAAAAAACACTATTGAATATAATCTTATGCCCCTGTCGTCTAGTCCGGTCAAGGACTCGAGCTTCTCGAGCTCGAAACAAGGGTTCAAATCCCTTCGGGGGCATTAAAAATAGTTCAAATCCCATTAAGCATAAAAAGATTGGCAGTTAAATCAAAGAGAATTTAAGAAAGACTGTAGAGAATTTAAGAAAGACTGTATAATAAAAACCCATAGATTAACTTGTTTTTCTTTTGTTACTTCTCCTGTTTTTGTTTCAACTCTTGTTTTCTGAACAGCTTTTTGTGAAGGAATGATTGTTGCTGAATAACTAAATGTATAGCCTTCTCCATATGACTTTGATAGGTTTATTTCATTTGTTGATACTGCTATTACTCCTGTTTCTCCAGCAATCAAATTAATACTTTTAGTAATAGTAGATGTCTTTCCATTATCTGCTCGTGAAAATAAAAAATTTGCATTATAAGTTCCTGCAACATTGTCTGTATTCATTATTACAATTTGTATATCATTACCACTAGCATTTAATGGCTTTACGATTGAATATTGTAATGGGACATTTTCTGTGTAAGGAACTTGTTCGGTGTAATTTTCTGTTGTTTTATAAGAAACATTTGTTGGAAAAAAATTTCCAATTAAGAAAACTAAAATTAAAACTAAAATTATAATTAAAGTAGGTAAATGTTCTTCATTCATACTAAGAATTTTTATAGTTCTTATATTCATACACCTAATTTAAGATTTCTGGCTATTAAACTTCTCATTAACTACCTAAAACATAGTTGTTATAATAAAGATACCAGTTAGTTGCTATCTCCTGCTGGGCTGTCGCCAAAGGTATAGTTCCATTGCATACCATCTTGTGAAGCAGATTTTCCAGCCTGTCCTTAACTCTCGCACCATTAGGAATGTTATAAGGTTCAGGCCACAGATTCTTCGGGTCTGTAGGAGAACCACCTAGCTCAAGAGATATTAAATGGTCTTCTTCATAGTTGGACATGTTGGTATCGGTGTAGCCGTAGTCTATTATTTGTTGGGCTTTCAGTTTGTTGGTGTATGAAGTAGAAGGTCTGACTGTTGAGGTGTAACCCGAAACGCAGATAGTAGACTGGATATTATCTTGGGTAACTGTTGTATCAATAGCTCCAGGAGTGCAGTTCGCATCTGGTAAACCACTAACTGACAAGCAAAAATTGGTTTTTACTGTTTTATTAGTTATTTGATCATATCCAACTATCAAAACTATTGCTATGATAAGAATAACTATAATCCATTTCATACTGATCATATAGAAGGTCAGGATTTAACTTTAGCTTTCATTACCGCTCTCGGTAGTTAAATCAAAGAGGATTTAAATTATTCTAAATTGCGATAATTCTAAGGCTGTGGGATTTGACAATTCTTGAAAGTTCTTCGGGGGCACTCAAGGCTTCTTCAGCATTATCTTGAGCGACCTAAAAGTCTTATACCAAACTATTAATCCAAAAGAAGAATTCGCTATGGATATAACATCAGTTATCTCAGGCCTATTGGTAAATTTCTCAACGTCCTTCAGGGTCTTTTCACAGTCCTTTGCCCTTATTCCCCACGGAAATATCTTGTACTCTATCTTGCCTTTCATGATAAGAATATAGAATAATCAAGATTTATACGCTTCTAGTAAATCACATATTTGTCATAGCATTTCTTTTTGAACCAGACTGTAGCGTATACCTCAGAACCTTTCATATAGGTTATATTTATTGTAGTCACTATAGAACCGCCTTTCCCATCAGCAGTATTTTTGGTCGAACTGAATATCACGCTGTCCTTCATGGGATTGAATATCCTTTGTATTACTTCCATTCCGAAGGACTCTAGTCTTTTGCGGGAAGAACTTATTGTGAAGTTGAACACCTGTGTTGTCTTGTTTACAATGCCCATAGAAGAGATTATAAGAGCACCACCGCTTGGAGTAACCCAATAATTAATGTCGTCCATAATAAAGTGGTCTTTCCATTCAATTTCACAGTCAGAGAGATTGAGTGTAAGGTTCTCGCAGGAATAAGGTATGTTGGGAATATTATTAAGTAGGCAGGAAGAATAGTTTCCCATAGTACCGTTATAATCGCACAATATCGGAAGGGTAAAGTTCCTTTCTCTATTGGTTCTTATATCAAGCACGGATACGACAGTGTTGTTAAGTATGTCCTTCTCCATACCCTTGATATCATAAATTATGCTGGACCAATTCTTTTGTAGATAGCCTTTCACATCGCTGCTCTTGTTGAACGTCCTTGATTCTATGACTGTTAAGTTTGTTATGTTAGCCAAGTCTTCCACGTATTTCGTTGTCGAGTTTATGCATTTTGCCTGGTAAATCAGAGACATGTCTACAGTCTTATTCTTAGTTTGATTAGAAACAGCATTAGTTTTAACAGTAGAACTTTGGTTCTGGGTAACATTGGCTTGAACATTTTGCGAAGGTTTGATGAGATAAACGAACAAAAAAGCAACATTCAGAGCAATTACTATCACTATTATCAAAATCAGCATGTTTGGCATAATAAGTTTACAATTTTCTGGATTATAAAATTTACAATTCGGTGCTAATATTCGAGTTTATCGCGTCGTTCTATATGAATTATAAATTCCGGCGTCATGTCATGATCTTCCATGATTTGTTTCATCTTTTTCCATTCCATTTCCATCAGTTTTTTCTATCACCTTCTTTTTCACTAATTTTAATCTTTTCGCTTGTTCAGAACAGTTTAAATTGTTTACCTTCCTAGACTTTTTCATGGACCAAGACAGCTATAAGATGATAAGCCTAGCGCTCGCAATAATCTTTATAATAGTGTTAGGTCTCTATTTGGCAAATCCTACTGGTTATGCTATTCTGACCTGTGCCGATTTCGTAGAGTCTTACAAAGTTTTGGAACCCTACAAGGCTTATGATTACAACGTAACATGGGGAGAACTATACCTAAAGATACTGGACAAGGTCAGCATAAACATACCATCAAACAGACCTGCATACATTTCCTATAATTTATGCGGTCCTTGCAAGTACAATATAACATTCATATCAGATTTGCCCACCAATTTTTTTGTCTTCGACCAGTATGATAATGATAGATATTTTGACAGGATGTCTGCCTTCCCGTTGGTGAGCGAGACGAGCAGCAAAAACAAGACCTTTAGCTTTGAGCTGGCGACAAAAGGAAAATATTATTTCGTCTTTGATAGGAGTGCTCAAGGAACCAACACCAATGATCCTGC
>CAYGWD010000019.1:0-20655 GCA_964353745.1 uncultured archaeon | reverse complement strand
TCGTGACGTAGAAAGTTAGGTTTTGAGTAAGATTGACTTCTCGATTCCCGTTATCTTTAACTGAAACCCATGATACAGTATAGTTTCCAGCCTCATTTAATGTAAATCCAGTTGTCCTGAAAGTATAGTTCCAGGTCTGATTCCCTGGGTTAGGATCTCCAGTTAAGTTTAAGATAACGCTAGTGTTATCGGGATAAGTTAAGTTTGCTCTAACAGTGGAGATTCCGGAGTCATCACTGACGTTGGCATAGATAGTTAAGTTTGTGTATAAGTTTGTTCTGTTAGTTAATGGCTGAAACCAATAACTCGAGATGTTAGGAGGTTCTAAACCTATATCTAAATAGAAAAACAATAAAGGAGATGTGTTGTTAGTCACACTGAAAGTATCGTTCACGTATATTGTGTTGATTGTTATATTGTATTGATTGTATTTTGTTGCGTCAGAGAGGTTTATCGTGTAGTTGGTCCAGTTTCCTGTATAAGGAGATGATATTGTATAATTTCTTGGAGTTCCTGTTCCGTTGATTTCTATTTCTGCATAAGATATGTTCTTGTTCCAGTTGGCTGAGATATTTATAGCATGACTTCTGTTGTAAGTTCCTCCACTGCCAGCTTCTGAGGTCGTTGAGTTTGTGAGGTTCCAGAAATTGTATGTTAGATGACTGGTAACAGTAAAGTTAACGTCATCGTTGTCATATTTTCCATCAGGAGTAGAATTGGCACATTCATTAGATGGTGGTGTGCCGCTCGTATTGAAATAAAGAATGCATCTAACTCTTTGCTCGCCCTCAGAAGAATTTAATTTAAATGCAACAGAACGATTAAAAAGGTTATAAGGATGACCACTCATACTATAATTTTGGTTAGTCCAATTTTGTATGTTAATCCAATTAGAACTATTCCAATACCAAACATATTCAAAATAAGTATAACCAATATCTGGAGCTTGATTTTGAACAAATTCACATGTTACATTTATTCCTGAATCTGGAAGAAAGTTAGTAGCATTAATATACACTTCTGAAACAGAAGGCCAATTGGAATTTGACTGAGTACCATTGCAACCTCCAAAATTAGCATCATTTAAGGTTGTAGAGTTACAAGATTGAGGAGTCCAAATATCAGAACATTTCCTTGGGGTTTCAAAAATATTTGAAGTATCTGAAAATATGGTATTACTGAATAAAGCTATAAAAAATATTAATGAGAATAAAATCCAGATTTTTTTAGATTTCATGTTCATGGTATACATTAAATATATGGGACTCTTTTATATTATTCGTAATCTTCGACAATTTATTGGAAATACAAATTTTTTAAGGTTTATTGTATTACTTATAATTAGAGGGAAAAGATGAAAAAAACAAGTTCAGTATTCATTTCAACAATAATTTTGTTTAGCTTAATTAATATCAGTTTAGTTCAAGCCGGTTCTGCAACTGTGTATGTCAAATATCAAGATGGTTGTCCTAGAAGTAATGCATTTGTTTATACGTGGGATCCGTTTACTCAAGTAATTGACACTACTGATGAAAGTGGTATAGCATATTGTGCTAACTGTTTACCCATTGACGATTATTTAATTTATGCTGAATATCCTGAGAATGGACCCTATTTTGGATATATGGCAGTATTAGTCGTGAGACCTAATGGAATTGCTACTATAACAAGTAATGGAATCAATTTTGATCCCAATTATCCCCAAGATACCGAACCTTGCGGTTCTGGCGTCTGTGCAGGTTATAAACATTGCTATAGTGGTAACCCGCCTTATGTTCAATGCAATTCTTGGCAGACTGATTGTGGTACATGCTGTAAATGCAATGGCGGAACCCAATATAACCCAGCACCAAATTATGACTCCTCTCAAAATGGAGATTGTCCATTCTGTAAGAAATGTTCTGCTTTGGACACATGTGACAATCAAGCAGATGGTGAAGACCTAAAAAATGAATGCCCTTCTGATTCTTGTAAATACGGTTATTGTAATGGAGCTGGTTCTTGTAAAATGAAATCTTCATCAACAGATTGTGGAACCTGTGCTTTGTGTAATGGTTTGGGAGACTGCAATGTTTACGACTCAACACAAAATAGCGACTGTAATCCCTTTGATATAGCAACTTGCGATTGGATTCCTGATGCTATACATTACACTTGGGATTTTAGAGATAGTTACTGTACTGCATTGAATATGTGTTATCAAGGTACTATAACTCATACTTGTAATAAAACCCAGTGCAGTGCGCAGTGTGAAAAAGACAGTGACTGCTCAGTCGGAATATGCAGGGCTGACTGCACTTGCGGGATTTGGGAGTCAATTTACTCAGGAAGTTATCCGGTCATAGACATAGAAGAGTATAATAGTAAACTTTATTTTGCATCAAATAAAAATGAAATCTATATTTTTAATGGAAGTAACTGGAATACTATTCTAGCTCCGCTAGACATCTTGTCTTTGCAATCTTATGGTGGAAAGCTTTATGTTGCAGGCGGTCCAGGCAAGGTTTACACTTATGATGGCTCTGCTTGGAGTTCAGAGCCAGTGCTAAGCATAGACGAGCCATACACAACTGAATATCTTAGGATGTTGGGTGTCTATAACGACAGATTGTATGCAGGCTCTTATCTTGATTATCCAGCACTGCTCTATTATTGTGATGGTTCTTGTGATAATCCTTCAAACTGGCATCAGGATACTGCCTTTTCAAGTATTTTTGTCTGTTCACCTCCATTCTGCAGCATCGATTCAATGGAAGTGTATAACGGAATCATGTATTTGACTTCCGGTGGAACAATATACAAATATAATGGAATCTGGAGTGTTCTAAAGGACAATAACGATTATTCAGTCACGAACATGAAAGTTTATAATAATAAACTATACTTAGCAACAAGAGACAGTAATTTGAGATGTCCAATGTATGAAGGTTATTCAGGTTTCTGCGGTAGAGTGATAGAATTTGACGGGACTAACTGGAACACTATATTCGACCATACAGGTTCTAACACTAGGGAAGGTTATTGGATGTTCTCTTTAGAAGTCTATAACGGAAGACTTTATGCAGGAACTGCGAATAGGATTTACATGTGGGATGGAATTCCAGGTCATGACTGGCAATTAACTTTCAATTCTGTTTCAGGAGCAGAATATGTTTTAGCCTTAAAGACATGGAACAATAAAATATATGCTGGGTTTGGTAATGGGGTTGTAGCCAAGGATGATATGCTTGAGCCATTGAACATATCTGTTTTGTCTCCTCAGAATATAACTTACACAAGTTCTATTCCTCTAACATTTATTACAAATCGACCTCCATCCTGGATAGGCTATAGCTTAGACAACAAACCAAATGTTACAATAACAGGAAATACAACTTTAACTTTAGCAGAAGGATATCATAATATTATTATTTATGCAAAAGACAGTTTAGGAACAACATACTCCAAAGTTTATTTCACAGTTAAAATACCTAAACCAGATTTAATGATTGGGGACATTTGGACTTTAGGAAACACAATATACTATAAGATAAGGAACCAGGGCAGTGTAGGCGCGAGTTATAGCTATTCAAGACTATATGTAGACGGTTCTTACAAAGCAGTAGACTTTGTATCTCCGTTAACAACTGGTTCTTCCAGTAGCGAATACTTCACTTATGCTTGGGCATGCTCAGGCACAAGCGACACTATAAAAGTCTGTGCTGATGAATACGGCTATGTTACTGAGAGTAACGAGACTAATAATTGTCTAACAAAGACTTTCACTTGTCCCGTGAGTTGCACGTGCACTCCTTGGGTTTGGGATGATGATGGTTGCTGTAGGATTAGGACATGCACTCCGGCAAGATGCAGTACTGAGAGAAGTTGTAGTAAATATTGCATCCTTTAATATAGTTTTATATATCACTTTTAACAAATTCTATCTTTTTCTTTAATGTGATGAGATTTTAAATTTTACTGTATTATTATAATTAGATGATTAAATGGTTCCTGACTATGAACATCTTCCTATAGGAGAATATTTATGCAGTGAAGAAAAAAAAGTAGAAGAAAGAATAATTGATCTTCAAGGAAGAAAACTTGTCACATTCAGGGCCGAAGGTCATGGTAAGATTAAAGCAACATATGTAGTCGTTCCAGGATTTTTGGAAAAAGAAAGATATAAAACAATAGGTCCTAATATTCCTGTTTCTGAAGTTAGTCTATTAAAAGAACAAGAGAAAGAGGATGTAATGTCATTTGCGGCAAGGGAATATGGAATTCCAAGGCTATGTGTTAGTTGTTGGTAAACTTATCCTACCACGTAGTATAGTAATAAGATATTTTAATTTATAATACAAAATAAAATAACTGATAAAATGAAAGGTTTTTTATTAACAGCATTGATTTTCCTATTACTGTTAAGAAGCGTTAGCGCTTTGGTGACAGTAAGTAATGATAAGGTCTACATAGACGGAACACAGTTTTTAATAAAAGGAATAGATTATGCACCTTGGCTAAGTGGAACAGGTCCTGAACCTGCACATTCATCATTTCCTGGAGAGAATGACGATGTTACATCCAAAGTAAATTCTGTTCCAGATTATAATAAAGATGGTAAAATACAAGCATGGGAAGTGATAGAATATGATTTATCGGTTATAAAATCTGTTGGAGCTAACACAATAAGAACTTATGCTGCTGGTGTTTGGCATGATAGGGATTTAGACGGAGTAAATGAAAGTATTGAATTTGTAAAAGGTGATGTTCCTGATTGGGTTTATAGAAGAATAATAAATTTTGCAGAAAGAAACAATATGAAAGTAATCATAGGATATTGGGTTCAGGAAGAAGATTTCAAGCCTGGTTTGCAGTGTAATTTTGATGATTTAGAAGTTGCTAAAGACACAATGACTAGAGTGGTTAATAACTATGGAAATAGTCCATCTGTAATTGCTTGGGCTATTGGCAATGAAGTTTCAGGCGATTGGAATCATAAATGGTTTACATGGACAGTAAGTTATCATGATTATCTAAATCAATTATATGCTCATGTTAAGACGATTGATGGAAATAGAAGACCAATAATGTACAGCAAATATGTTGGCGAAGATTTTGATTTTGTTAATCTAAATGCAGAGATAATTGCAATAAATTCATACACTCATCCTGCAGAAGATCTTGCAGACGAATTTATAATACCTGCTGTTGGAGCAAGAGCTTATATTTTAGGTGAATTTGGTCATCTTATAGAACATGCTCCAGGGCATTGGAATTTGTCAAAACAACATGCAGGCGGATTATTTTTAGAGTACAATGATGTATGGTGGAAAGGTGTTGGATATTATTTTGGAATTGTAAATGTTGATAGAAGTCTAAGCTATGATAGATACGAAGTACTTCGTGATTTATTCAATGGAACCGGCGTGATACTAATAACTTCACCACAAAATGCTTCTTACCACAAAACTTATGTTCCTTTAACCTTTACAATCGATAGGAATGCACCATGGATTGTTTATAGCTTAGATGGTCAATCGAACATTACTATGACTGGAAACAAAAATTTAACAGATTTGTCAAATGGACCACATAATATCATTATTTATTTCAGTGATAGTACTGGAAACTTTGGATCTTCTGACAAGATATATTTCTTATATTGCCAGGCTGACTTGAACGGCGACAAGGTTGTTAATATTCTTGACTCAATTCTATTAGCTAATAACTTTGGCAAAAACACTACAATTGCTGATTTGAATAGCGATGGTAAAACAAACATTCTTGATTCAATAATACTTTCGAATAACTTTGGAAAGAGATGCTAGTAAAACAAGTATTTATTTTTCACCTTTTAATTAAATAATAATGAATTGTTCTGTTTTATCAAACAAAAGTATGATTAGAAAAATAGCTTTGTTTGCAGCAGTTTTCTTCTTTTTAATTGTAAATAGTGTCAGTGCGGAAACTATTACAGTATGCTCTTCAGGTTGCAATTATACCACCATTCAAGCAGCGGTAAATGCTGCTTTTGTTAACGATACTGTTTATGTGTACAATGGAAGTTATTATGAATATAATATTGTTGTAAATAAACCCATAGTGATTCAAGGACAGAGCAAAGATAATACAATCGTTAATGGAATGGGAAGAGATGTCTTTTATATTTCTACTAATAATTCTGTGATTACGGGCTTCAAGATAACCAACAGCGAAAGTGGTTATGCAGGAATAAGGATAGTATCGAATAAAAGCAATAACATAACAGACAACATCATATCAACTATTCAAGGCTACGGCATATACTTAACTGGTTCGAGCAACAACACGATATCTAGAAATAAAATAATTAGCAATGCATATGGAATATATTTGTACAGTAATTCAAACAACAACACGATTTTCGATAATCTCTTATCCTCTGATTCATACGGCATGTTTTTGTGGTCTTCTCGGTACAACATAATCAATAATAACAATATCTCTAACAGCTCATACGGCATTTATTCCGAATCTTCTTCCAATAATATGTTTTTTGACAATATCGTGAGTTCAAACGCAGGAAACGGTATTCATCTAGCATCATCTTCTTATAATAATTTTACGAATAACATTGTATCCAATAATGCATATGGATTACATTTATCCCAATCTAGTTTTAACATCTTAACAAGCAATATTCTTTATTCAAACAGAAATTATGGCATTTACATAGAATCTTCTAGTTACAATAATCTTACCAATAATTCTGCCTCGAACAATAGTATTTATGGTATTCGCGTTTCTGGGACTGCCAAATCTCATTTTAATAATACTATTGGCACTTCAAACAAAGTGAACGGAAAGCCTGTTTACTACTTTTTCGACATTTACAGTATAACGTTGGACGGAATTGATACCAATCATATAACACTGGCTTATTCATATAATTTCAGAATAAAAAATTCTAACATCAGTGGTAGTGACGGATTGTATCTGTACGAATCCCAAGATAATCAAGTAATTAACAACACAATAAATATGAACAAAGCAAACGCCATTGATTTATACTATTACAGTATCAACAATGCCTTTGACGGCAATAACGTATCCTTTAACAAGGGCTATGGCATATACTCAGATTCGACTTCTGGTGATAATAACTTTACCAGCAATAATGCCATAAATAACAGTTACGGAATATACCTCAATTCAGACAATAACATAATTAACAACAATAATTTCAGTTCAAGCGCCTATCATGGTTTATACATAATTTCTTCAGACAATGACATTATCGGATATAACATTTTCTCTTTCAATAGAGGAGAAGGAATTTATCTTTATTCTTCAAGCAACAACAAAATAGAAAATAACAGCGTAAATTCTAACAGCGAGATTGGGATACATCTTTATTATTCTTCTAATTACAATACCATCACTAACAACACAATCTTCAACAACACCCAATACGGGATATATCTTCAACCATATTATACGGGTAACAATTACAATACCATCACCAACAACACAATCTTCAACAACAGCTTTGGCATGTACATAATATCATCGAACTATAGTACCATCACTAACAACACAATCTTCAACAACACCAACTATGGAATATATCTTTCATCCTCAAGCAACAGTAACACATCCGATAATAGGATGTGCATAAACTATGTTAGAGATATTGTAGTCTCTGGGGGAACAGACAATTCCGGTGTCAACAACACCTGTTCCAAACCAGTTGGCTGGAATGATACAGGAACAACTGGCTGTACCAACCTATGCCTCAACACTTTCTACTGTGATTCATGTGCTAGCTGCCAAGATAGAATAAGTATTGCCGCTCCTACAGACTTTGTTAAACTAACTCAAAACTTATCTTCAACATCAACCTGTATAGCCTGGCCTAGTACTTTTAACGGTACAACATTCAACTGCCAAGGTTATTCAATAACTGGAACAGGTTCCAACTATGGGATTTATTTGACAAGTAGAAGTTACAACACGATAAAGAACTGCAGGATCAGCAATTACAGTTATGGAGTATACATTTATTCCGACTCAAACTACAACTCCTTAACCAACAACACAGTCCTCAACAACACGAATTATGGAATATATCTTTATTCATCTTCTAACTACAACACCCTGACTAACAATACTGTCAACAAAAATAATTATGGTACATATCTTTCATCTTCTAATAACAACACTATTACCAACAATAAGTTACAAAACAACACGAATTATGGAATATATCTTTCTGGTTCGAACAACAACATTCTTACCAACAACACAATCTTCAACAACACCAACTATGGAATATATCTTTCATCTTCTAACAACAACAGAATCTACCTCAATAACTTAATAAACAACACGCGTAATGCTTATTCTACTTCAAGCAACATCTGGAATTCTCCCCAACCAATAACTTACGACTACAATGGTACAGAACACATAAACTACCTTGGCAACTATTGGCATAATTATACTGGTGTTGATACAGATGGTGATGGAATTGGAAATACCCCTTACACTATTTCAGGTGGTGGAAAAGACGATTACCCACTTATTTTACGATTTGAGAATTATCTAGAGACTACTTCTACCACTGAAATCACAATGAGTGAAAACTCATCGAGTACACACGTTTTATTTGAGAGTATTAAAAGTCAAAACGCAACCCTGGACACTTCAGTAACAGGAGATTTAGACGGAAACCTTAATTTTACCAATCTTGAAATCGTCTTCATAAATTCCGGGTCCTTTAATGGAAACGGATTCTCCAAAGGCAATTGGACAGCAAACATCGAAGGTAATCCTTATAATGGTTACTGGCAAGGCATGATATTCAAAAAACCTGGAGAAGGAAAGATTTATCTAAAAGGTAAGGTCTCAGGTGGTTTAATAGGCATTGTTGAAGGATATTTGACAGAATCTGTTAACGGCAGCGGCGTATACGATAAGTATCAAGCTACTTGGACGATTAGTTATTTAGGAAATGACATAGTATTCGCAAAATTAAACTTGAATGGAACGTTGAATTATCAGGGCAGCGTTGAACATCAATCCGAACTTTATGTTCTACAAACTTTCATAGAGGGAGAGTCTTCTGGATATTACAATGGCTCCTTAAGCATTGTTCTGAACCATGTCAGGATTGATAATGTAACTAACCCTTACTATGGAGAAGGATTCTCAGTGATATCCTATGTCTCTGATCATGGATCAGGAGAAGGATGGACTTATGACAGATTAATATCTACAAATGTAACTGAGTTGACTGGACTATTCAAAGACCCACTGACCGGCATGGTCTCTGGAATATTGAATGAGAGAACTTCGCCAAGAAATCTATCAATATCAATAGAAAGGATAGATATCGGATTGCAACCAATGGCTGATTTAAGAGTCATAGTATGGGGACCAACAGGAGTAAGCCCTGGACAGACTGTGAATTATGTAGTTGCATACAGGAATGATGGGTTGAAGCTGGCGAATGATGTTGTAGTTGTGGCACAGCTTCCAAACAACACTGATTATGTTTCTAGCACTAACAATGGAATTTATTATCCAAAAGAACATCAAGTATTCTGGAAATTGGATAGCGTAACAGCAAGAGAGGAAGGTAATTTGAATGTAAAAATTAGATATCATTGGGGTCTGCAAAATGGATTATCCAAGGAAATATACACATTGATAGGTACAACAAGTGAATCAAGACATACGACTTTATTCGATATTCAAAAATATCTTACGTATGAACCTGTAAAAGTAGATACTGCAGAGTTAATGCCAACTGATAATGTAACAAGTGCTCTCAACGCTGAACTGTCAAATCAAAATATGAGCGATTTGTATAATTATTCTATTGAGCTAGGATACAACTACACTAAGACGATAATAAGATTAAAATTAAGCAACGGAATAGAGGTTAAAAGAATAATGATGTTTAATGAGTCTGATCATTCGATTTTTGTCACTAATATTAACAATAGCAAGTACTTCTTGGAGCTTTACCTGAACGATACTATTCTGATGTTTGACAGAGGCGGTGGAATGTCTTATTATTATTTAAACAATTCATACGATGCATGGGGTACGTGGAATGCCTCAGGAAGCCTGAGCTATTTTCAGTGCGTAGCAAACGGAATTGTCACAAAATCTCCAGGATGGATTTTATCAGCAGCAGCTGATTTATTAATAGGCGGTTGGAAAACAGCAGCAAAAGCCGTTTTAGCAATTCCTGATTGTGGGGAATGCGGATATGATTTATTTAAGAACGATAAACTGTCTACTGCTTGTTCAGATTGTTTGTCGAATGGAATCAGAAGTGAAGATGTACCTTATGTAGGGCAATTAACGAGTTTTGTTGGTGTTTGGGTCGATTGCAATACTGATACGGATATCTATGCATGTCAGCCTGGCCAGAAAAAGGGAATATGCGCTAAGGACAGAGGTTTCTTCTTCAAGTATTGGGACTTGCCGAACAATCGATATGAAATGGTATGTAATGCTATTGGTTTCTGGTATTGGTCGGGTGCTAATACTGTTTGTGATTTAAGTTCAGATTTTGGTGGACCTTGTTCTAGCGGTAAAGGTAAATGTATAGATGGAGAATGCGTATGTGATCCTTCGTCTCATCAATCTCGTATTACAGTGGCTCGTGACCCTAATATTAAATACGGCATAGAAAACGTAGTATTACGAAACCAAGAATTAAACTATATGGTCGAATTCGAGAATGAAGGCGTAGGAATTGCATACGGTGTCTATTTCACTGATACATTAGATCAAGATTTGGATGATTCTACTTTGAGTATAGGACCAGTATTCGATGTTAACACCAGCATACAAATTGCTCCTGCAGGAACTTACAACCCAAAAACAAGAACTATTACTTGGTTCGTAGATGAAGTTGGTTCTAGAGAAGGTGGTTACGCTAACTTTAGTATCAATGTCAAGAATGATGTTTTAGATGGAACTGAGATTATTAATTATGCGACTGTTTATTTCCCATCTGTTCCCGAAACAACAAGGACAAACGCAATTCTTTCAATGGTTTATTCAACTATTGAACCGGTTGTAGAAATACTATCCCCAGAGAGCACTACATACAACTCGTATTCTGTTAATCTAACTTTTACGGTAGATAGACCAACATCATGGATTGGTTATAGTTTGGATGGTCAAGAAAATGTGACTATATATGGGAACATCACTTTGACTGGCTTAGAATTAGGTTCGCATAATATAATAGTATTTTCTAATGACACTTATGGTAACATGGGTAAATCTGATACAATCTACTTCACAGTTATAGAATGTTTATCGCATGATGATTGTCCATTATGTAAAAAATGTTCTGCTTCGAATATATGTGAATATCAGTCAGAAGGCGAAGATCTGAAAGACAATTGTCCTGAGGATTCTTGTAAATACGGTTACTGTGATGGGGCTGGTGCTTGTAAAATGAAGCCAGATAATACAGATTGTGGAATCTGTACATTATGTGATGATTCAGGAAACTGCAATGTTTATGATACTACACAAAATAATGATTGTGATTCATTCGATTTAACTGGAATAGCAACTTGTTTCAATACACCAGATGATAGTTATGATCCTACATGGGATTTCAGGAATGCTTTTGATAGTCAATGTATCACATTAGATACTTGTTCTCAAGGTGACCCAATGATAACTCATACTTGTGATCAATCAACTTGTGGTGCTACATGCGATGAGAATCTAGATTGTCCTCCAAACTCATGTTCAGAAACTTATAACGATTACTGTGTTGATAAGAAATTGACTGAATATGATGATGATAAAATAATGGACAGTACTATTGTTGAAGGTTCATGTGATAATACTTGCCAAAACGATTGTGTTTGTACTAATTGTAGTGTAGATTGTCCATCACCACCAACTAATACATACTGTGTTAAAGATGTTTGTGGAGCTGAATGCGATTCTAACGATGATTGTGTGAGTGGAAATTGTAATAACAATTGTATTTGTGTTATAGATACAACTCCGCCAGTTATAACAATCGAATCACCATTGAACAAAACTTACTATAAAACTACAGTGCTTCTTAGTTTTACGATAGACGGGCCAGCATCATGGATCGGCTACACTTTGAATAGCACAGCCAACAAAACAATATCAGGTCCAATCAACATGACAGGACTAGCGAATGGTTGGAACAATGTTAAAGTCTTTGCAAATGATACTTACGGAAACATGGGCGCTTCCAATAGAACTTATTTCTTCTATTGCTTGGCAGACTTGAACGGCGACAAGGTTGTTAATATTCTTGACTCAATTCTATTAGCTAATAACTTTGGCAAAAACACTACAATTGCTGATTTGAATAGCGATGGTAAAACAAACATTCTTGATTCAATAATACTTTCGAATAACTTTGGAAAGAGATGCTAAAATTCGATGATTTGTGTACCAAATAAATGTTTAAAATTTAAATTATCATAATTTATAGTATAGTAAAAGTTGGTATGTTTCAAATATTAATCAAACAGATTCAAATGTGGACTGTCCTTCCAGACCTTATATGTCAGATTCTAAATGCGGAAATGCTTGTGAGGTGAAAAGAGCTGGTGGTTGCGGTGGCAGTGCAAGATATCCAGGTTCTCCTGGCCGTCAAATACTGTGCGATTTAATTAGATTTATATATCACTTTTAACAAATTCTAATCATGCCTAAGAAAGAAAAGACTAACGACTTTGAAAGAATACCTTCTGGCATTCCTGGTTTGGACCCGTTAATGGAAGGCGGACTTGTCAAAGGCTCGACCACTTTGGTTTCCGGGTCAGCAGGAACAGGCA
The DNA here is from genome assembly GCA_964353745.1 of uncultured archaeon. GTDB lineage: Archaea > Aenigmatarchaeota > Aenigmatarchaeia > Aenigmatarchaeales > Aenigmatarchaeaceae > CS1-C013. Next base: position 7,834 of record CAYGWD010000019.1, on the reverse strand, counting down.
AAACCATATTCTGCACGCAGTTTCTTTTGGAAGGCTTGAAAAAAGGAGAAACTTGCATGTTCATAACGTTGGAGGAGAAGCCGGACGACATAATAAACGATGTTAAGAGGTTCGGTTGGGACTTGCAAAAGTATGTTGACGATAAAAAATTGTTATTAGAGTTCCAGGACCCGTTCCAGATGACCGACATCACCTCGCCATTGTTGGACAAGATTCAACAGCACAAGATTCAAAGAGTCGTATTAGACTCAACTACTATTTTTGAGCTGTATTATAAGGATCCAGCTGATATTAGAAAACAATTATTCAAGTTATTGACAGGTTTGAAAGGAATAGGTGTTACAAGTATTTTAACTTCTGAGTTGCCAGAAGAATATAAGACCTTAGGCAAATTCGGTGTCGAGGAATTCGTTGTTGACTGTGTGATAGTTCTACACTATTTAGGTATAGGAGAAAAAAATTATAGTTCATTGCAAATTAGGAAGATGAGAAGAACCAATCATGAGAAAGATGTTTTCCCAATGGAAATAACCGAGAAGGGAATTGTTGTTAAGAAGATGGAATATTAAAACATCACCATTCTATAAATAACAACAACAAATAATTCTGTTATTATCCCTAGCATAATTGCTATAATCAAGTATTTTTCACCTAATTCTGTATTTGGTTTTTTCTTTATTCTATTGAATAAAGACCATACAAATGGAGTTAACGAAACTAAAAGAATAAACTCTAATCTTAAAATTTTTAACAATGCGAATATTATAAATAAAAAATAAGAAAGTATTAAAAAATAAGATATGATTTTTGACATTTTAGAAATTCCAATTTTTATAGGTAGTGTAGAAACGTTGAAGATTCTATCAGCATATATGTCTGTAATATCCTTGACAGTTACGAATCCGATACTGATGAGTGATAATATAAGAAATATGGGTATCGGTATGGAGTATAATGAAAATTCTAAACTCCAACCTATTAAAAGTGGTATGATAACATAACAAAAAGCAACTATTATTGTATTAAATGGAAAATATTTTTTTATTTTGATTCTTGGATAAGAATAAACAAAAGACAAGAAAATAACAGATAGCGTAAAAGTAAAAACAATAAATGAAACAAATAAGCTCAATAAAAGACTAGAAATAGTTAATACAACGAATAAATTCATGGCTTCTTTTCTCTCCATTCTTAAAGAAGGAATAGGTCTATAAGGCTTTGATATTTTGTCGCTAGTCCAATCATAATAACAGTTGAAAGTATTAAATGCTCCCATAATTAGTCCATAAGATATTAAAGAAATAAAAAGGTTTTTTGAAAATAATACGTCTTTTGATGACATAAGCCAACCGCACAAAATGCTTGTAATTGAAACTAAAATAAATTTTGGAATTGTTACCTCTAAAAATTTTTTAATCATGTTTAAGACCTTTTTTATTCTTTTCTTTACTATCTTTAACATCCTCCATTTTGTTTCTAAACAAATCCATCCAACCATTTTTTTCCAGTTCTTTATCTGTATATAGCTGATTTTTCACAATTTTGTCCTTGAAAGAAAATTTTTCTTTAGGTTGAACTATAAATTCACATAAATTATCTCCCTTTGAAGTGCACTTTGTTTCTAAAACCTCTATATCTTTTTTAAATATAATTGAAATGGCTCCTGCAGTGAAACCTCTTGTTTCATGATCAACAGCATAATTTACTAATCCCATCATTTCTGGTATAGGAGAATTTTTTACGGTTATTATCGCTTCCTTTTTTTCCCAATTCACATTTATTATTTCTATTTCTCCCCATCCACCAAGTTCTGCAACTTCTTTCTGCCATTTTTCCAATCCTTGAAATGATAAGCCATAATGTTTTTCAAGTAAATAAGTAAAATGATTGTATGTTGTTAATTTAGAAGAATAATAAATTAATTTGCCCATCTCAATAGGATTTTTTGAAGTTTTTAACAAGTAGGAAAAAAAAGGAGAAGGAAGCATTATCATTCTATTAGTAAGCATCTTTATACTTCCTCTTTCCATTTCGAGTTGTCTAGCCATTAATAATTTTTTAAATAAATCAAACATTTACTTCAACCATTTTGCAAATTTAAATATTATAGGAGCATATTTTCCTTTTTCAACTAATAATTTAACTATAGGGTTTTTGAAACTACTTACAAAATCATCATAATCTTTTTCGCTTGCCCTTTCAAAAAAGTTTCTGATTTTTTGCCAAAATTCAAATTCTGATAAAATTTCTTTTTTTACAAGTTCTGTATAATTTTTCTTTTCATGAATAGCTTTTGCACACAATTTAGCAGACTTAACAGCCCATTTTAATCCGAAACCAAATGCAGGTTCTGTTAAGGATGCTGCATTACCTATTACATATAATTTTTTTTCATGATAAGAAGAGAACTTATACCAAGCTTCGTGATCTACCCATTCATCTATAATTTCATAACCTTGTTTTTTAGCAAATTCTTCCAATCTGTCTCTATGGGTTTTAACATGAATTACTCTTTCTATAGAAGCTGATACTAAAGATGCCTGCTTATCATTAAATGGTATTATATATGTATATCCTTGAGGTGCATAATGATTATCAAATCTAATAGACATCCACTCATTCTTAAAATCTCCTTCAATAGTAAATCCTATACCAAATCCCATTTTTATGTGATTTGATCTTATACCAGCATTATAAGCTACTGTAGATCTGTAGCCATCAGCAGCAATTACAATGTCAAAATTATCCAATTCTTTAATATTTTTAATAAGAACGTCATAATTTATTGGAACTAATTTTTCAACTTTTCTTCTTAATTGTGCGTCTATGCCTTTATCTCCACCTATTTCATAAAAAAATCCAATATTACCATTTAAATCTACTTTTATGTTTTTAGAATTAATTTCTAGCGATTTCATTTTCCAGCTGTGTATTAAATCTGGTACATTGTTGAAAAAATGAACACCACCTTCAACTTGATAAGGCCTTGTAAACCCGTTTTTAGGTATCATTTCAAAAACTTCTACATTATAACCTAGTTTATACAATTCTTCTGCGCATATACAGCCTGCAACTCCAGCTCCAACAATTGCTATTTTCATTTCATCATCTCATGCAAAACTCTCAATTTTTCTATATCAACTGGCCAAATGATAACTGTTTGACCAATTATTTTTGTTCTAATTTTTTCTTGTTCTTTCAATTTTTTAACATGATAACCGATTCTTCCGATAGCGGCCTTTCTCTTTTTCTCGTTCATACCCCTTTTAAAAATTCCTAAGTGTTCTGCTATTTCAGTGACGCTTACTGGCCATTCTTTTTCTACAATATTCATTATTTCGTCTCTAGTTTTTTCCATATTAATATATAAAATTCGCTATATAAATATTTATAGCTATATCTAAAATCCTAAGGAGAATATATATTAGCAGTAGCTAAATTTCAATTACTAAAAACCAAATGATTTAAATAAATTATTCACCAATTAAACTTTAGTGAAAGCATGGGTTTAAAAAAGTGGCTAAAGGATAGGGAAGTTGAGAAAGAGGTAGATTCAACTATTATATCGGCCGTGGGATACTTAAGACGAGCCGAAGCATGCAAAGATAAAAATGATAGGAAAGGAATAGCATCATTAGGGATAAACAGAATTAGCGAAGAGATAAGAAGGTATCCGGAACAACCTCTTTTATACTACGGGAGAGGTAAACTTTTTACTTATGTCGAAGATTATGAAAATGCTAGAAAGGATTTCGAGAGAATACCTCTGGATGATGAAAAAGTTATAATGGCCGCCAAAAAGAGAGGATTTGATTTAAGAAAAAAGGTTATCGCAGAGCTGGCTTTTTTAGACTATTCATTAGGAGATTATGACGAAGCGGCAAAAAACTTTTTAAAAACAAGAGTGGAAAATATTCCAGAAGAATTTTTGCAAAGTCCAGAACTTATTCATTTTGGTAAGGGCTGTATATTTGATGTAAACAAAAGACCCGAAGATGCAAAAAAGGAATTTTTAGAGGTCTTGAAGATATCTCCAGATCTAGATAGTGAATTCTTACAAAAATTCTCTTGGTTCCCCTCAAAAGATAATTTCTTTCTTAATTTGTCTTTAAATGAATACAAAGCTACAAATAACACTGCTGATGCAATTAAATATTGTGAAAAGGCTTTAGAAATAAATCCTTCTAACGAAAAAGCTAAAATTTTCTTAGATGTTTTGAAAAAACAACAACCTCCTGCAGTTTAGGTTGGAGAGGGGGAAATATCTGCGATTGGAAATCTTCCATTCTTCTCAATCAGGCAGTAACCATAGAGTGATACAAGCATGAGACTTATCTAGCTGTAGTTTAAACATTCACAAAACTTTTTATATTTTTAGTCTGAATTATAGTTATGGGCAAGAAGGCTATTATAGGGAGTGCTATTTCAGCTGGAATAGGTTACTTGGGTTCTGAATTAATTGGAGACTCGATTGCTAGAGCTGTATTTCCGCTTAACCCCCTAAGCGCGCAAATACTGGATAACACTCTAAAGTTGATATTTACTGGAGGAATGGCTTTAGGTGCGTATCAAATTTTAAGAGAAACAGAAAGGAAAGAAGAAAAATATAAAGGATTAGAAAAAAAAGTAAGAAGTGTTAAAACTTTAGGATATGTAAAACCAGTAGCTAATATTGAGAAAAGAGGAGAAGAATTTGTGATTGGAAAAGATGCTTCTGGAAAAACTGCTGAAAAGGCTTTATCCAATTATATTATGAAATTTACAGGAGGCAAGTCTAGCGTTAGACCTATACCAGGTAGAGAATCTTATTGTATGAGCGATATCATGTCTGGTAGATTAACTAAATATGAAAAATTCTTAGAAAAAAGGCCAGAAATTTCAAATGAACCTCCACTTGTTAAGGCTGCTATTTTTAGTAGAAATGTTCTGCATGAGAATGTAGATGTAGAAGAAGTTAGAAAAAAAGTATTAGCTCAAAGCGAAGAAATTAAAAAATCTAATGAGAAATGATATCTAGCAATAGCTAAACATTAAGAAAACTATATCTTTTTCAATTTTTTCAAATAATTCTTTATATTCTTATATTTCTCCAAGCTCAAAGGATATATCCTTGTTGTCTGCTTGTAGTCTTTCAGCAGCAGCTCCAATATGTACTTTGCTTCTACTCTGTTCCATTCTATATCTTTATAACTAATATCTAATAATGCCAGCAAGTCTGACAGGTCCTTTTCGCCTTTTGCTGTTCCCAGCCTTTCCATTGCTGTATAAGATTTCAAAATAAATAGATTAGTAACAGATATGACTGACACTAACTTGTTGTTTATTTTCTTTTTTTCAGGCTGTTCTAAAAGATATTCAATGCCATATTTTCCTATTCTCTTGTCATAGACGTTAATCTCAATTTTGTCGTCTCCCCATAGCATGGAGAAGCCTTTTTTCTCTAGAACTTTTGCTGTTTCTCTAAAGCCTAGATCTAAAAGAAAGTCTCTTAACCTCCAAAAATCCTTTTCCTTTACTATCAAGTCTATATCCTTAGATTTCATGTAAGGGTTATAGCACCAGATCGCCCATCCGCCTACTAAGTAAAATTCTATTCCACTTTCTTCTAATTTCTTCAATATTTCCAAGGATTTTTCATAGATGTCCATTTTAAACACCTAACAGATTGTACTTTTCTGAAAGCTTTAACGCAGTTCTGGCTCCTGAGCCGCCATAAATCATCAGGTCAACATAATTCTGAACTGGCGAGACCAGCTTTAAATTATTCATTTCCTCCGAGCCTAGGAAAACATCTTTATCTGCCTCGAAAATTATGAAATTCGTGGGCTCTTTTGATTCTTTGCCAAATTGCCTTATGAATTTTTTAATCTCATTTTTTAGGACATAAACCTCCACTGTGTTGGTTTTCATAAACTTTGTCCGCAACCATGCTGAATAAAAGAGAGTAATGCAGCAATTAGTATTTTTCAATTTTTTGATTATTTGTTCTTGTTTTAGAGCAGTTTTTACATAAGTCGGTTTTGGCAGTTTTCTTATTGTTTGCCAGGAGTTCAAAGCGTTTGTAAAACTTAATAAAATTATCTGATTTTTATAAGGTCTTGCCAGTATTCCTTTGTCTATCAACCTCTTGGTTAGTTTGCTTAGAAAAGCCTTTGAGCAGTTTGCATTTTCGGCTAGCTCTTTCTGCTTCCATTTTCTTTTAGGATACGTTAATAACAGCCTTATGACTTTTTCTGTTGAAGTTTCCATAAAAAATAATGCTATAAGACTATTTAAAAAGTTAACCTTTTGGTTAACTTCTTTTCCTAACAGGAATTATATCATTAGGATTAAAACCTTCAATGAAATCCAGTTTATCCAGACCTTTCCTGTCAACCCATGCATATTCGTCATGGTCCTCGGAGAGCTTCATCTTGCCAAGGACCTTGCACCTGAATACAGTCCTGAACAAGCGAAAAGCGCCCCTAGCCCCTTTCAATATGGAAGAATGTATGCCAAACAACTTAGCGTCAACCACTACGAGGTTCGTCTCTTCCTCAACCTCCCTTTTCAAGGCCTTTAACACATTCTCACCAGGTCTTATCTTGCCCTCAGGGAACTGCCACTTGCCCTTGTTGGTGATGTTCTTCTCGCTCCTCTTTAGAACCAGATACTTACTATTTTTCTCAATCAAGGCAGTAGCCATTAATATGACGATTTGGCCAGGCATAAGACTTATTCAAGTTTTTAATTCTTAAACCTATCATAATAAAATATGGAAGAGTTTGTCGATCTTATGGACGAGAATGGAAACGAGCTAGGAATCAAAAAAGAGAAGAATAGAGTTCATAAGGATGGAGACTGGCACAAGGGAGCTCACGTTTGGATTCTGAAGGGCAATAAAATACTATTGCAAAAAAGGGCTTTGAAAAAGGAATTTTTTCCTGATTGCTTTGATGTATCTTGTGGTGGTCATGTAAAAAACGGAGAAACTTTTGAGGAAACCCTCGTAAGGGAACTGAAAGAGGAACTAGAACTTTCTGTTAAAAAAGAAGATCTATTATTTTTGGAAAAGAGAAGACAGATATCATTGGTCAAGTCAAAGAGTCTTATAAGCAGGGAAATTCTAGGGGTTTTCCTTCTGAGACTAGATGCCAATCTGAAAAATTTGGATATAGATAAGAATGAAATTTCTGAAGTAAAACTTTTTGATATAGATGAGTTGAAAAACCTTTTGAAAGATAAACCTGAAATGTTTGTTGCAGACAAGAAATATTTTTTTGAAACAATAAATAAAATAGAAAAAATAATCAAACCTTGAACTTCTCTGCCTTATCCCAAACATCATCAAAGTAAGTTCTAAAGATATTTATCAGGGTGGGGTTGTTGCTCCATATCATGTCGGGAGTATCCGAGTTGTCCAACCTGATAGAGACTTCCTTGTCGTCAACTATGCCTATTATAGGATTTACATTCATCGGCAGTATTCTTATCTCAGCTCCATGCCTTGCGTACCATGTCGCTCTGGCTCTTCTAGTCCCGTCCAATTCTGACGTACCGAGCATTTTTATCTTGATACCTCTTTTAAGGACTGACGCAAACGCGTTATCAAGAGGCGGATAACGGGAGAATCTGGATGTTGTCGTAAGACCGAACTTCTTGGCCCTGAAAAGCATTTCTGCGGCTTTTTCCATGCATGCTAGCTTGCCGCTGGAGGACCATATGCCAAAATCTTCTGTTTCAAAGCCCTTTAACGGTTTTAATTGCTCTAGCATCACTGCTGACTTTTCTCTCAGACTTTCTATTGCCATTTTCTTTCTTTCCAAGATTTTCTTAAGACCTATAGAGGGTTCTA
>CAYGWD010000018.1:0-21031 GCA_964353745.1 uncultured archaeon | reverse complement strand
ATTATGCCTTTACATTGTTGTTGAAACCTTTGGAAGAATCACAAAAAGTTTTCCAACTAAAAAAGGAATATAAGAATTTTCTAGAGCCGTTCATAAGCGATGGCAGACTAAACGCCTTGATAATTATGGGAAGTCCTGAACCTCATGGCATGGCAAAGGCAAGGGCAAAGGATGGCTTGTTTGCTGCTGATTTAGGCTTGTTCCTAGGGACATTTCTTAATTACAAACCTGATTTATTTACAAAGTTGGACACGGAAGTCAAGGAAGGAGACTTGAAAAATAACTTGATACTGATCGGCGGACCTGGAGTGAATTTTGTAACAGCTAGAGTTAATCCAAAGCTGCCAATAAAGTTCGAGAAGATAAAGGATCAGGAGAATTTCTATTCTGGCTTTCATTCTAACGTCTCTGGCAAGAACTATTATGAAGAGGGCTATGGAATAATTGTCAAGACCAAGAATCCTTTTGATAAGACGAAGGACATTCTCGTCATAGCTGGCAGAAGAATGGCCGGGACAAGGGCTGCGATACTAGCGTTCTTACAGAAGTTTGACGAGATTTGCCAAGGCAATTCCTATGATTCTAAAGTTTTTGCGAGAATCGTGGAAGGCATTGACAAGGATAATGACGGAGTGATAGATTCTGTAGAATTCTTAGAGTAACTATGTCTTAGGTTGGGAAATGTAGTCTTTATAAATTTTGTTTAACTCAGCGTTAACTAGATTATAATCCTTTTCTATTTTTGATGTTCCCCACCAGCTTTTGAGTTCTACTAAATTAAAAGTTTTCATGTTTTCGACAAGCATGTGAGCGTCTTCTACAAAAACATTCTCAACGCTTATTTTAGGGGCTATTTCTTTTAGTTTGCAAAAATATTCGTTCTCTTGGCTCGAGAATTTTTCTTCGATGTTCTTCATTTTTTCCCTTTCTCTGGAAGTGTCAGCTCTTCTGACGAATCCCATAATGATATCAGAAAATGCAAGCGATCCTCCCAAAGCGACTAGTGTGGTGGAGGCAGGGTCGCCCACAAAAAGAGCGGATGGTATTGTGACAAATGGTAGAACGTGCGCAGCGATTATACCCCCGGCAGCTATCTTCTTGTCCCTGCTCTTGTCCTTACCGAATGGGTTTAACCAGCTTTTGAGTTTATTTTCTTGAATTTCTTCCTGAAATCTGATACGACTCTTTTCGAGTTCTTCTTTGGTCCTGTATCCCATTTCAAAAATTTCATGCTGAAGACCTTTTCTAACTTCCTCCGTATCGTCATCTCTCCTGTAGGTGAGGCATGTTATTTTGCATCCTTCAGGATTTTTGAATCTTTCAGGCAAAGAAGTCAAATTTCTGAAACGATAGTTGGTCTCATCGGTATTCCTCGTATTAACAAGTCCGTAAGATAATATGCTCTCTTTCTCCATAAGCAATATAAGACAGTAAATTTTAAATCCTTTAGTTTTTATTGGCAAATCTCTTGGAAATCTCATTCATTATGATGATAGTTGTTTATGTTGTATTGTAGGTGAATGAGGTGTTGAAAAATAAACTAAAAATAAAAGAATTTTATTGGCAATAAGTAGTATCGAACTTGGCTGCTTTAAGCAATCCTGATGGTAATAAATTGCATACAATAGTTCGAATCATACTGTTTATATTGTTCAGTGCAATCTGAAGACCTGTTATGTCTGAAATCGGATGAGTGTGTGATGGAACATTTCCCTGATTATCTTCAAGTGTTTCAACTCTATCTTTCAAATCTTCAACTTCTTCTTCCAGATTTGAAACTTTTTCTTTTATTTCTGTGCAATTGCATTCTGGTTCTTGTTCTGTTGTAATTTCAAAGTTATCATAGTCAAAATGAATCTCTCCATTATGTCCTGTCAAAGTCGAAACACCGAACATATGAGTAGGAGATGATGTTAAACCCATTATGTCTGTTATTGTTGTATTGTCAGGTCTAGTAAATGTTACGCTTGCCTGGCCTTCGTCATAAACAATCTTTATGTGATATTTTCCCAAAGCGGTGCCTACATCGTGCTCCCCATTCCAGTAACCTATCATAGCACAACCAGGACTAGGTGTAGAACATGGTGTAATATGTGTCCAATTTTCTGGTTGCCCGTCAAACCACATCCACATATGAGCGTTGCCAATTCTATTTACAAGTATAGCATCAAATTCTAAGGTTTCTCCTGTATTCATTAATCGATTCATTTTAAGAAAGGTTTGTCTATTTCCAACTACAGTTGGTTGTGCTGCATGATAAACTTGCTCAACTGTATCTACATAATGTTCATCTATATTGGGATCATTGTATGGAAATTCTGTCCATTTAGAAGTGTCCAAAGGTCCTGTAGAGAAATCATCGTAAACAGATGCTGAAGCAAATGCAGAATTTATTATGAAACTGAATAAAATCATCCCGATAATTATCGCTTTCTTCATAAAAGTTATTTGAGTCAGTACAGATTTAATGCTATCTTTACATTACGATAAAATTACAATAAAAATCAATTAAAATCAATCAATTTCCAATCAAAAACAGACCAATTTTATAGGTGTTTTCTATTCAGATTACTCGTAACTTGTATGACCTTATTTTCATATAACGTACATGATGTCAACTTCTGGTTAATCTGTCAGAACGTTTTTCGCAAGGTTATACGTAGATAAGTAGAAAGTAATATCAATTATGACCTAACAGAATAAATGTTATATTTAAGCTAAATTTTTGAATTATAATTATGGAAATCAAATCTGTATTGTTAGCATTATTGGCCATATCATTGATTTCTAACATCGTCTCAGCCACTCCGGCTTGCACGTCCGCACAGGATTTTCTATACAACTATGAGTTTAGACAGAATTCTGACATAATGAATTTTCTAGACGATGGTGGCATGATTTATAACAAAAGCTTCTTTTATGGCCGTTATTTTGCTTCTTGTTCTGCAGTAAATTGTAGTTACTATTCATGGTTCAGAACTATGATTATAGACGAGAAATATGATAATTCCACATTTAAAGTTGCAATTAGTGACGTCAAATTATTTGAAGATAAGTTGTATACTCTTAAAATTATTCAGCAGAATAAAATATACTACACATTCCCAGCAGAAACCATCCTGCAGAAGTTAAACGAATTTTATCCAAACATAAGCGACTTTGGCTCTAAGAACCTTGTTCTCAGTCTAGATGATACAATTTTAGGAGAGTATGCTATAGAATACAGACATACACCAGCTAACTGCGGAGGTTCTACTCCTTCTATTGTTGGAGATATTTTTATTATAGGTAGCGTAATTTTTTTCATCTTCGCACTAATCATCGCTCCAATTATCCTAGTTATAATGTTAGTTCTTCACATCCGAAACAAAAGAAAGTTAAAGAAACGAGCATAATCAGACTATCCGGATGTTATATTAGGTTATTTTCATCTAACCCAAGTAACCGATTTTTACGCGGGTTATATTGATATAAGTTGGTGAAAATACTCTAAGATTTAGGAATACAATATTTAACAAATGGACTTAAGGCGTCTGCTGATATTTCTAATATTGCATTAAAATCAGAAGCATCTCTATACATAACTTCTTCACATCTTCTTAGAAGGGTTTCTGCTCTTCTTTTAACTTCTTCGCTAGTAACAGAATTGTTAATCGACATACTTTTATTTTGTTGATAAAACATTTAAACTCTTCTAAATATGATATAGTTGTTTCACATGGTTATTTTCATATAACGCATGTAAAAATGCAAGATTTAGGGTTATTTTTTCTTCTCCACTATGAAAAGAAAGTCTACCTTAGCACCATGCCCGAACATTGCACAAGTAGTATTTGGTATAATTGAAACTATTTCTCCCTCCAAATTGTTCAGGAATTCCTGTAATCTAAGCTGGTCTCTTGTCATATTAATATCGAATCGATGAACCCTATATTTTGATTTCATTTTTATCACCTATAATTTAATCTCTAATTTAGAGTTTCTAGCATAAATATGATATAGATGTTCACTAGATTATTTTCATATAACGCATGTAAAATTAATTTTAATCAAAAGAATGCATAAAGAGCCAAAATTGCTAGTGTTACAAAAATTATTGCTAATGACCAAAATAAAAGGTTACTACAAATTTTCGATTTTTTGACACTGTCCTTTGTAATTATATACACCATATAAACCCACACAGGCCCGTATAGAGTAGTGACATCAAGTTGAACATTAAGAACATTTTTTGATATAATAGCAAGTGCCAAAATACAAACCGCAGTTACTAGAGATACTTTTAGTTCATCTCTCATACCTAATATATAGAAAAATCAGAATAAATATCTTATAGATGTTGTTGCGGTTATTTTCATATAACGACCAGAAAAACTATATTTTTCTCAGGATATATTGATATAAGACAGTTTTCTATGGTTTATTTCTTTTTGCTCTTGCTTCTGTTGCTTGCTGGTTCTTAATTCTCTCAGCTTCGCCTTTTTCTTTCTTCTCAAATTCTGTTGAAATTCTTACAACCGGTTTCAAGATGTATTTGTCTCCAGCTTTTACTATTGAATTATCAGCGTCAAAATCTATTATCAGAGAGGTTGTTTTGTTGTTCTCTATTTCAAAAGGATGTATGAACTTTAAAGTTCCGCTAGGAATTGTTAAAGTATGAGATACACCATCTATAACTGCTGTTGCACTAGATACTGAAAGTCTTACCTGAGTATATTTGCCTGGGTCAAGGGAGGTTTCTCCTAACAAATCATTAACACCTTTTACCTGTATCAAATCGACTGTTTTTGATCCAACGACTGTTGTCCATCCTCCACCATCAGTCTCGTTTGTTTCTTGCCCTCCTGATTGTTCTGTTTCTGTCTCATTTCCAGCTATATGAACCTTTACCTCGCTTATTGATAGGACTAAGCTAGAAATGTTTCCTTGGTCTGTTACTTTTACTTGTAAGACTCCTCCTCCAAAGGAGGGAATAACACAACCTGCAATCAATATTATTGTTATTAATCCAACTAACAGGATACTTTTCATACTATAATTATAGAATAACTAGAATTTAAAATATTTTATTGTTGTTATCGACTTATTTTCATATAACATGATGAAATTATTTGTTCAGTTCCTCATTCAAAACCTTAGAAACAGTCTTGCCATCAACAGCGCCGCGTGCACTTGCCATCACTTCTCCCATAAGTGCAGAAACTTTCTTTTCCTTAACTAAGTTAGGATATTTAGCAAAAATCTTTCTTATTATCTCTTTAAGTTGTTTCTCGTCTAGGGCTTTCAAACCGCTTTTTCCTATAGCTTCTTTAACAGAAATTTTTTCTTTGCAGATAATTTCTAGAACATTTGGAATAGCTTCCTTTGAAATCAGTTTTTTATCAAGAGAGGAGAATAACTCATTAAAGTGCTCTTCGCTTAAAATATCTGTCTCAAACCCTCTGCGTCTCAAGTCCTTTATGGTCGAGGTGAATGCGCTTGCAACTAAAACCGGATCATTATTCTTTGAGAACTTTTCAAACAAGTCTAGATACTCGCTCCTTAGAATTTGATTAATCATATCCTTGGGCAAGACCTTTGAAAGCTTTTTTGACTTCTCTTCCCAAGTCTCTGGTATTTTTATCTTAGACAAGAACTTCTTATCAATTACTATTGTCTCCAAGTCGGTCTCAGGATAAAGTCTTTCCCCGCCTGGCAACGGCCTAGTGAATTCTGTTGTTCCGTCCTCTTTGGCTACGCGAGTCTCTTCCTTTGGTTTCTCTCCCTTTGCTATCAATTCTTGCTGTCTCTTTATCTCGTTATCGATTATAGAAGGTATCATGTCTAGTTCTTGAACACCTTTTATCTCGACTCTTGCTCCTTTGATAATGGAAATGTTAACGTCTTGTCTAGTTACACCTAATCCTCTTTGGCTTTTTCCAGTAGATCGTATCAACATTCCTAGTTTTTCAGCAACTTCTTTTGCATGCTCAGGATTTTTAATGTCAGGAGCTGTTCCTATTTCTATCAAAGGTATTCCTAACCTGTCTAAACGATACGTGATCTCATTCTCTTCCTGTTTGACAATACCAGCAGACTCTTCTTCTAGAGAAATATTATTTATCCTTACCTTACCTTGAGACGTATTCAGCACGCCATTCATACCTACAATGGCTGTTCTTTGAAATGCACATGTATTAGACCCGTCCACGACAGTCTTTCTCATAATGTGAATCTCATCGGGTATTTCTGCCTTTAGCAACAAAGCTACTTGCAAAACAACTTCCAAAGCCTCTTTGCTCATTGAACGAGGCGGCTCCTCATCTGCTTCTATTATGCAAGTTTCTTCCGGATAACATTGATAGAAGAAGGTCCTGTCTCTCAGATATTCGTACAAGGCAGCAACGTCCACTTGTCCTAATTCACCTGCCACAGCTCTTAATTTTCTTTTTATTAACGATGTTGGCTTGGTTTCAGAAAATCTTGGGTTACATTTACAAAATAACTTTGTTTTTGTATTTAATCGATTATGAATCTCTATTCCGCATTTGAACCCTATTTTTTGATAATCAATCATTTAATCACATTCTATATGTTGCTCTGGATACCAAGTAGGGTGACAAGAAGCTGTAATTGATAATTTTCCTTCAAAAAAGTATTTTTGGTTAGGTTGAATAAAAACTGAATCACCTTCACTTATTAACAATTCTTTTCTATCTATTTCAATTTTTCCTTTACCTTTAGTAACAAATACAATTTCTTTACAAACTTTGTTTGTAACTCTGCCCTTTTCAGGATATCTTCCTTTTATTTCTATAAATGCTACATTAATGTCTTTGTCATCAAATGAATATTCATAAGCTGTACAAACAGGGCTGTTTTTGAACTCTTTTCTTTCTGATTTTTTGATTATCATTTTTTCACCTTGAACATCTTGCCGTGACCAGGAATAATATAATCTGCAAGCTCTAAAATTTTCTTTCTACTTTCTTTTAATTTTTCTTTGTCAGAAGCATAAGGATCATCTTCAGGAAAACTTTCTTTCCAGAAAACATCACCAACAATCGCAACAATTCCTTTTTTAGTTTTTACTAAAAGACTTATTCCATCATAATTGTGACCTGGAGTCTTAATTATTCTTATATCTTCTGTAAATTGCTCTTTCCAATCTTCAACACTTCCACCGTTCCATAAACCAAAATATTCAAGAGTTTTTGCTTTAGGGAACATTCCAATGTTTCTATAATGATCTATGTGAGAATGGGTGATACAAACTATATTTACATCATTTACAGTTAAGTTTTCTTCTTTTAATTTTTTAATTAGAATATCCTGACTATCTAAAACACCTGGATCAACAATCATTATGATATTCTTATCTTTTACAAGAGTAATTGTTGCACAGGTTTTCTCTTCTTCTCCTTTTTCTTTTGAGTCCGCATTTGTAAATCCTTCAATTAAAACTTTAACTTCAGCCATTTTTACACCAAGAAAGTGTCTATCTCATTTCTTTCTGTTATCTCTCCTGCAATGTTAGTTAACATCATTTTTCTTACATCTTCAATATCTTTATAATGAGCTAATAGCCATCCAAGCTTCACGTAGGCAACT
Organism: uncultured archaeon; assembly: GCA_964353745.1. Lineage (GTDB taxonomy): Archaea > Aenigmatarchaeota > Aenigmatarchaeia > Aenigmatarchaeales > Aenigmatarchaeaceae > CS1-C013. The sequence goes on along the minus strand of CAYGWD010000018.1, from coordinate 13,441 downwards.
TCCGAGAGCATATCCTCTCCAGGGATTGCTTTTGTCTCATGATAAAGAGTTCTTAAATTGGAATAAACACTAGTATTGATTCTTCCATAAATTGTCTGAGGCGCGATAACAACAGGTATTCCATCCTTTATTAATTTCTTGATCATAGGAATCCAAGATTTTTCTGCTAGAGTTGGAACATGGCCCATTCCAGTTCCCTCGATAACAAATCCTTTGTATCCTTTCTTAACAAGGAACTCGAGAATCTCTGGTTCGCTTCCGGGGTAAGATTTTAACAAGGCAATCTTTGGTTCGAACTTGATGTCAGCCACAACTTTTTCATCGCTTCTTTTCTTATGGTTCTCATTCATGACGTCAATCTTTCCGTTTGGATAAACCTTTGCCAGAGGCATCTCGTTAATGCTCCTGAAAGCATCTCTTCTAGTACTATGAAGTTTCCTAGCTTTTGTACCTCTTATGAAATGGCAATAGTGATCATCAACTGTCGCGTGCATGCATATCCCGACCTCGGCTATGTCGGAGATGGCTGCATGAGCAGAACAGACTATGTTCATGAAAGCATCGCTGCTTCCCCTGTCAGAAGATCTTTGCGAACCTGTTAAGACAACTGGTTTGGACAAATTCTTCAACATAAATGATAAAGCTGCAGAAGTGAAATGCATGGTATCTGTTCCATGCGTTAATATCACGCCTTGACTCTCATCAAGTTCTTTTGCAACTAATGTAGCTAGTTTTTGCCAATCCCTATAATCCAAATCTTCTGACATCTTTCTGAAAGGTGTCTTGATGTCTTTTATGCATACAAAATCCTTTAACTCGGGAATGTTAACCAATAACTCTTCTGGTTTTTCCAGAGCTGAAACGCCACCAGTCCTGTAGTCGACCCTGGAGATTACAGTTCCTCCTGTCATCACCAAAGAAATTTTCGGTTTTTTAACATCAAATTTTATTTTTTCTATCTTTTCTTTTCCCATTTCGAATTTCATCTCTTCCTTAATTTCTTTAGGTTCTTGTTTCTTTACTTTCTCTACTTTAATCTTGCCTTCGAACCTTATGCCGATGTTGTAGCCGTTATCAAGCTTTAGAACAATGCAATTCTCATCGCCTATCTCACTCCTAGGCATCAGCAATCCTTCATAAGTTTTCTTATCCTTGGTTATTGAGATTCTGTCTCCTATATTAATTCCTTTCAAGGCTTTCTTGATTTTAGCAGAATAATTGTCAAGCATAATAAGAATTTACTTCGTCAATATTTATAAGTTTCAATCATTTGATGGTTTTGCTTTTATGCCTGCCAGACGAATCTCAGTAATTAAAGATTTCAAATGTTCTTTTACATCATTTATGTCTTCGGCATATCCTATTGAATTATTTCTTTTGAATTCTCTTACCGCATTTCCACAAGCAGTTTGTATGTATTCTAAGAAGTAAATTATTCCATTTCTCTCAGAAGGATTGTATGTTCCCGGCCTTGGAATCATGCCTTTATTTTCTAAAGCTTTTCTTGTTTCATGCATGCTTTCATAAATTGTGTGAGTATCATTTTCTTTTTTTAGAAGTTCTAATTTTTCTATTATTTTTTCAACAGTCATACCAGTTTTTAGAAATGTTAAATATTTAAACTTGATCTGAGATGCCAGAATTCTTTAGAGGCGTTATCTTTATCCTCTCGTCTTCCTTTTCCATGAGCTTCTTGAACTTACATTTGGGACAGGTCAGCCATCGGACGAATCTTCCGTCTATTATTATGGCCTCTTCTCCGCACCTTGGGCAAGGAACCATGTCGCTCTTGCCTTTGGACTCTATCTGCTTTAAGGCCATCAGTAGACACCCTTTTTCATTTCCACGTGCACATCCTCATAGATTTCCGGGAACTTGGTCGAAAGCTCTTTCATATCAAGTATCATCTGAGGCTTGTTGACAAAGCATATCTGCTCGTCTTCCTTTGCCTCTAGCTTCTCGTTGATGCCGTATCTCTTTACCTTGCTTATTGTCAGTTTACAGAAAGGATACTTTAGCCTGAACAGCTTGTCCACCATGACGTCTTCCAGAATACCTATTAATATCGAGGTGTTCAGGTCGACAGCCACGACTTTCTTTAGCATTTTCCTAGCTTTTTCCTTGCTCTTCTCTATGTTCGAGTGCCAGGCGTCTGGCAGAGTTATATCTCCCTCAGATATAGGCATAATAATAGTTTACTTAGAAAATATAAAAGGTTATCATATATAGTTAACAATGTTTGTTAAGATTATAACCTGAAAGATTATTGATACTTTGGTTTAAAATATTCCCATCTGTTTCCTAATCTTCTAACATATCTAGGTTCTGATTTTAAGAAATTCTCATAGTCCTCTTCGACATTAATTCTAAACGGCAAGCTAACCAATTTATCTAACTCTTTATTATTTTTTTTAAAGAATTCTTCTGGATTCCTGACAGCATCTACTTCTTTTAGAACATTTTCCATTATCTTTGTATCTTCGTAAGCAAACTTATCTCTTGTGACTCTAAATCGTAAATCTGTTATTTTATCGTCCGCTTCCATTTGCTTAAGAAATACCCAAGACAATCCTTCTTCAAAGCTTTTATAGTAACTCTTTGAAGGTTCTGTGATTATGATATCAGTATGCATGGTATAGAAAGGACTTAAAAATGATAAAGCAGAATGTATCAATTCCTTCTTGTCAGCTATTCTTGCTTCCTTTCTATTTTTCAAGAGAGTTCTGGAAAGACCGACACCACCTAAGACAATAAGGTTACGATCATCAACATAAAGTCTATAATTATAGGCCTTAAACGGTGGAGGAGAATTAGATATAGAACCTCTGGGTATACCTAAAAAATTGCTTGCATCTAAATTAAATTCAGTGACTGATGTGTCGCCATACTTAAAAAGCTTCAAGTGAGGAGCTTCACAGTCCAAAGAAAAGAAGTCTCTGATTTCTTCCCAATTTTTTGCATGGATATTTTCAATATACATAGTTAGATTAAAAATCAATAAAGATTTAAGCTTAACCAATGTGAATTTCTAGAATATCCTTGTCCTTCAATTCATATTCAGAGCCGACTCGCTCCCCAGGATATTTTGAAGAACCCCAGACCCTAGCAAATCTAAAGTATTTCAGAAAGTCCTTATGAATGTTCCTGGCAGCGTCCTCAACAGTGGAGCCTTTCCTAAGAACCAGGGCCTTTCTCTCAGGCTTTTTTCCAGGTTCCTTGCAGTAGATTCTTATCAAACCAAGAATGTTCCAAATGTCATTCTTTATCCTGTCTATGCTATCGTTTTGTTTTATTTCAATCGATGGTATATATATTCTGAAACCTGATAGGATGCTCTTTAATTCTTTCAGTTCGTTTTCATTCCTATAAATCAAGACCATGCCGTCCGAACTTTGGACAATGCTCATGAACATCGGCTTGAAGTTGGAAGGAATCTCTATCATCTGTATTTTTACGCCCTCGAATTCGCACGTACCTATTTCAGGTTTAGTGGTTGTGAAAGGATGATTAGATATCTCAGGCTCGGCATTGGTTAATTTTGATAACAGCGTAGACTTGCCTGACTGGGTTAGGCCTATCACACAAACCTGAGCGTCCCCCTCTTTGGTGATTAGGCTCCTTCTAGAGGATTTGGCTTTCTTCTGTCCTTTTAATTTTGCTAGCCTCTGCTTCAATTCTTTTCTTAGGTTTTCTCCCCCTTTATGCGATGGCGCTTCTTTTATCATTTCCTCTAGAGCAGCAATTTTCTCTTCTCTAGTCCTGGCATTAATATATTTCTCTTGTGCCTTTGCATAATCGATTGTGACATTCGTAGGCATAATAAGAATTTACAATTTAATAGTTTAATAATATTCTGTTCTGTACTCTTCTTGTGACTTGTAATAATTATTTTCCTTCTTTTTCTTTTCTTCCTGTTTCTTCTTTTCCTCTTTCTTCTTCTTAATGATCTTTCTATACCTTAGAGCTGTCAGGGTTATTATCACCGCGACAATTCCTGCGGCAAAATACCAGATGATGTAACTATAGTCAATGTCTCCAGGATAGCTTACCCCAGTATCTCCTCCGGGACCGGCAGATGGTATTATTTTCAAATTAACAAAGATAGGTACGGTTTCCTTGTCAGTAGAGATGTCTATCACACCGCTGTAAGAACCTTGAGTCATGTTTGCTGCAAGTATCCTTATTTTCATCACAGCCTTGCTATTCGATGTTATGAGATAAGGTCTTTGCACTATCAATATCGCATCTTTCAGACTGTCAGAAACTTCTATGTTTCTTATGTTAATGTCAGAGTCCATGAAATTCTCAAACTCAAAAGTCTTCTCAATCGTGTTAGTCACCGTCTCATTGATTGCATCAGGAGTTATGGCAAGGGATTTTGAAACAGAGAAACCTAAGTTTGTATTTGAAGTCCTACCATCAGAATCGATTAAGGTTATGTTGATGTTAGAAGCGCCGAAAGGATAGCCAGCAGGTATTTCATAAACGTCTGTGAAACCGTTGTTGACCTCTGTTAGAGTGAGGTTCTTGGCTTCGATCTTATTTCCTAGAGAATCCCTTATGCTGTAAAAAACTTTGAACGTTAAAATGTCAGAATATTTGTCTGTTATCAACACTGTCAGGTTTATTGTTTCTCCGGGAGTGAAGCGACCCTTGTTCAGATAAGTATTAACGTTCCAAGCCAGCACATCAAAGCTTCCTGAAAATGTTAGAACTGGCATGCCTGCATTAACTACGTCTCCCCCTTGCAAAGCATTTATAATTATGGCATAGGTGCCGTTCAAGGCCCTCGTGCTCAACGTATAGTTATAACCCCAAATGTTAGAGCTTATGTTATTCATGGGAGTTCCCGAGATTTCCACATTTCCATTCGGGTTTATTATATTGAATTTGACATCAGTCAATGGCTTTGAATAGTCTAACCTGATGTTTACTGTCTCGCCAGGCATATAACTTGTTTTGTCAGTTGTTATTTCCGCCCTAACCGATATTGACAACACTAAAAGAATGAACAGAGACAAAATTATCAATCTTTTCATCAAACCACTCTAATTATTTATACTGTATCCGCCTTTTATAATTTATGAAGAATCCGGGAAAAATAATTGCCTTTTTAATAATCCTGTTGGTTTTCTCAGTTGTCTTAATATTGTTCAAGGAGCAGGCCATATCTATTGATGAGAGCCTATTCCGCATTATAAACGGCCTCTCTAACCCTTTGTTAAATGCTATCTTCATTCCTTTGAATTATCTTGGTTCAACATTATTCTGGATCATTTTGGTGGTGATATTTTGGATTAAGGGCCATAAAAGACTTTCAATATACCTGTTATATGCGGCTGCCATAAACACTATCCTGTCATTTTCATTAAAGTGGACCTTTCTAAGGCAGAGACCTAGTGAAAACAATGTAAAAGACATATTGTTTATAGAAGACATGGGATCCAGTTTCCCATCAGGCCATTCTGAGAATGTTTTTGCAGGCAATGCTATATTGAGCTCCTTTAGCAAGGACTGGAAGTTTAAAATCATCTTCTATGTCCTGGCATTTCTCACGGCCATTAGCAGAATCTATATTGGCGTTCATTATCCGATAGACACTTTGTTCGGCTCCCTGATTGGAATTATTATTGGAAATTTTATCTTGAACTTGCCTACCAAGAATACTGAGATTAAAATAGACAAGGCTATTGAGAAAATCAGAAAATCGTTGAAGCTATAGCTCGAATATCAATTCGGCCTTCTTGTTGTAGAAGCTAGAGATTATTTTTGAAAAACTTTCTGGCTTTAATAAAAGATGATTCCTTTGAACAGCGGGAACCCTTATCCTTATTATCTCCTCGTTGTTCCTGTACAGTGTGTTGATGCCATTAACAGGGGTAGGGAATATCAGCTCCTCCACAAAGTCCTCGAAATTAGAAGACTCCTCCAAAATCCTTATGGATTTCTTAAATCTCTGCGCTATTTTTTTAACAACAGCGCCTGACTTGCCCACTAGTTTTGGCGCGTCCCCTCTGCCTGTGATAATAATCAGAGCGTCGCTGTTAATTATCTTCAATACCTTAACGTCTCTGATGCTTTTCATCTTGTCGCTTAGTCTGTATATGTATCTTGCTATCTCCACCTCGTCCGCGGTCATCAAACCTTGCTCTATCATGCCCTGGCAAGCATTGCATAGAATATCGGACTTTAAACACACTTCGCAAATTGGAGTCTGCATAAAGATTATATTATTATAAGCGGTATTTATAATTAATGAAATGAAAAATAAATGAAATTATCATGGGAAACAGCTAGTTTAGATTTTTTGAACATTTATTAGAACTAATCTGAAACTTCAGCAGCTTTGTGAACAGTCCCAGCTCCGATATTTTCACCTATTGTGTAAATTGGTTTTCCTTCTGTCCCACCACCAATTGAATATACTGGTAAAATTCTTCCATCTGTTCCTTCTCTTCCTTCGTCTCCGTTGCCTATAACAAATGGTTTTCCAACAGAGTCTCCCATTCTTTTTCTACCATCATTTTCTGCCATTTTATCACCAACAATAATTATGTAAATCTATATTTAAAACTGTATCATCATTTTCCACCGCATAACTCAATCTATCCTACTGAAAAATTCATCAAAACTCATATTTTTCCATACGAGAAATGAAATTATCTATATGAAACAACTTTTTAATAAAAAAACAAATTTTCTTCTATATGATATTTTTTATATAATTACCATTTATAAAAAAGTATAAGTTATTATAAGTTGAATATAAAGGTTGGTTCGAATGATAGAAATAGGAATTGCTGGTGCGATACTGCTTTTAGCAGCCTGGCTGTTTGAAACTTACGAGTCAGTGAAGAGGCACAAGTCATTAATTGACCTAAAGTTCGCCTTTATTTACATAACCAGCACCGTCTTACTGACGGTATATGCCTACCAAAATAATGATATGGTATTTTTTTCAGTTAACTTATGCCTGATTGTTTTGGTTCTTTTTGAAATTATATATACGATTCATAAAACGAGGAGATAATATGGAAATAGCCATATGCGGCAAGACAAACGTAGGCAAGTCAAGCTTTTTCAAGGCAGCGACGATGATAGACGTAGAGATATCGAACAGGATATTCTGCACGATCAAGCCGAACGTCGGCGTGTCTTACGTAACAGTTCCTTGCCCTTGCATCGAATTAAAAATAAAATGCAACCCGAGAAACTCGCAATGCATAAACGGTGTGAGATTAGTACCTGTCAAGCTATGGGACATTGCTGGTTTGATTCCCGGAGCGCATGAAGGCCGCGGTTTAGGCAACCAATTCCTTAATGACATAATACAGGCTGACATGCTCATTCACATCGTGGACGCGTCAGGAACAACTGATTCAGAAGGCCAAGCAACAGAAGGCCATGACCCCTCGGAAGATGTAAAGTTCTTAGAAAATGAAATTGATTTATGGTTCGCTGACATTATTAAAAGAAACTTGGAGAAAATCAAGGACGAGAGCAAAGCTAGCGGAATACTAGCCGGCCTAGGCATAAGGGACAAGCACGTCAAAGATGTTATGGATAGAATTAATCTAGATGATATAGAAAAATTTGCAAGAGAACTTAGAAAGCTCTCGAAACCAATGCTAATAGCTGCTAACAAGATCGACTTGCCAAGAGCTGAAGAGAACATTAAGAAGATGAGAAAAGACTTTCCGCATCTGACAATAATACCTTGCTCTGCGGAAGCTGAGACTGCCTTGAGGACCGCTGCCAAAGTTGGTTTTATAGAATATATTCCGGGAAGCAAAGACTTTGTGATCAAAAAGGAATTGAACGATAAGCAAAAGCTTGCATTGCAATTGATAAAAACAAAAATACTAGATAGGTATGGTTCTACGGGTGTCCAGGAATGTTTGAACAAAGCTGTGTTCGAATTTATGAAATACGTAGCAGTATATCCGGTGGAGAACGAGCACAAATTCTCTGACAAGAAAAACAATGTTTTGCCAGACGCATTCCTCATGCCACCTGGTTCGACTGCTTTGGATTTGGCCTTTAAGATTCATACGGACATTGGCAGCAGGTTCATCGGAGCAGTTGACGCAAAGACAAAGAAGAGAGTCTCCGCTGACTATGTGTTAAAGAATGGAGACATCATTTCTATTCGGTCTGCCGCTAAATGATTAGTAACCGACAATTCCAACAATCTCTTTCATAACTTCTTCGCTAACTCCCATTTTATCTATGATGTACGTCTTCAAGTATGGATTTGAGTACATCTCCAATTCATTTAAATCATTCTTTCTTCTTATATCATTGATTTGCTTTTTTGCATCACCAAACATTGAAGATTTATAAGCATAAGCAAAGTCTGGGACATAATCCGGTAATTTTGGAAATCTTTTAATAAAGTCTATATACGATAACAAATAAGGTTTTATATAATTTAACCCATCGCTTAAACCAAAAATGTTAGCACCTGTAGTTTTACGTAAGTTAGAATCAACAGCACAAATATGAGGACATGTACTCTCAGAAAAAGGATTTTCTTTTAAATTCCAATATCTCTTTAAAGGTACAGCCCGAACTTCGCTTGCATACCTTCTTTTAGATTGCTTCTTACAATCACAGAACATTTCAACCCTTTCAAAATCATGAGCATTTCTTATGTTTACAAAATGAACTGGTACCTCTTCGAACGACATTGATCCTACAAATCCTCTGTATACTTTTGATAATTTCGCATTAACGCCAGAATGTACAACCCCTAATATCTCTGGATTTAAGACTTGTTTTCTTCCAGATTTTTCTAAAGCATTTTCCAGTTCATTTAAAGAATAAGGATAAATCAAATCTTCTAAGCCGCCATTAGTTTTTGAGCTAATCAATGCACCTTTGAACATGTCTGTTGCATAAATCCTTCTTAACTTTTGATCTTTTGAACTGAAATAAGAAAAGCCAACTAGTTGATCTACCTCTCCAACATATTCTTTTCTCATAATTCAATTATAGATAGAAAAGTTCTTAAAAATATAATTAAAAAGAAAAAGGGAAAATATAGTTAATTATGGAAGACAGTCTCCACCATCCCAGTTGCAAGCTTCGTTGTTACACACTGAATCACACCAACCATCACCAATCCAATGTGGATAACAACCTGGGCTGCAATCACAGTCTCCGCCATCCCAGTTACAGGCTGCGTTGTTACATACTTCATCACACCAACCATCACCAATCCAATGTGGATAACAACCTGGGCTGCAAAGACATTCTTCATCAACTACACCATCGCAGTCATCATCTAAATCATTGTTACAAATCTCTGTTGTTGCTTGAACATTTTGAACACACTGAAGTGCTCCGTTTTGACAATGAATTGTACCTGCAGCACAAATTCCTAACAATCCTGTATTACAAGCACCGCCGCCACCAGGATCACCTTCATCAACCATACCATCGCAGTCATCGTCTAATCCGTTGCAAAGTTCTGGTGAAGGCTGAATGTTTTGAACACAGTGCAGTGCTCCGTTTTGACAATGTTGAGTACCAGCTGAGCAGACACCTGGTTGACCTGTGTTACAAGCTGCGCCTCCATTTGGATCGCCATCGTCTATAATGTTATCACAGTCATCATCTAAACCATTGCAAAGTTCCACTGCTCCAGGATGTATAGTTGGATTGGAATCATCGCAATCACCTTGAGCCACTGTATAGCCATCGCCGTCAATATCTTCAGAAGGGCAATCGGCTGGGCAAGTCAGATAATTTTCACTAGGACCGCAAATCCCATCACCGCAAAGAGCACCGGTACAATAAGGTTCATTGGCACAATCAGAATCTTCACAATCAGTCGTCATATCTCCATCATTATCTAAACCATCGTTGCAAACCGTTTCTCCACAGATATTGGTACCAGTACAAATGCCATTTGAACATGTATCGCCTGTAGTGCACGCATTACCGTCATCGCATGGATTTGTATTATGTGAACTCTGACATTTTCCATTTACACAAACATCATCTGTACAAACATTGTTATCATCGCATTGTGCATTACTTGTACATTCAAATGTTCCTGTGGTTGGACAACCGTCTGGGTAAAGATTTCTCTTTTGGTCTACTCTTATTATCAAATCCCCATCAAAGCTGTCACTTTGAATGATGTTTCCTACATTTAATGGCAATTCCCAAGCAACACCATAATAGTAGACTGTACTTGCTTTCAATTCTCCAATTGACCAAGCTTTATCTTCTGTAAGTGTTCCTTGAACAAGAGTATTTTCATACGTACCATCCTTTATATTGTTTCCTTCCTTTGGATCAGCTGCACATGCTCTTGTATTTCCACATTGCCAACCTTGAATATCACCTTCATCATTCCAAATCGTGAAATGTATATTATCGTTTAATTCACCATCTGGGTCTGTTAAACAATCTGTCTCAACCTGCTTTTCTGGAACTGTACAACCATTTTCTAAATCACTTGTTAAATCAACTGTTACAAATTCACATGCATTATTGTCTACATGAAGACTTAATGTCTTTTCTCCATGATCGCCAGGCTTGATGTCCGTCAAAGAAAATATTGGTCTGTCTAACGGATTATAAATTGTGCCGTCTATATCTACTAGCAAATCTAATGTACCTGCAGTAAATGTATTACCTGTTGACTTTTCTATGTCAGTGAAATACGCGTAAGTTCCTATCCCTCCTAACAACGCTGAAACTAAGCTTAATGTTATTAAACTTATTAAAATCTTTGTTTTCATTTTTTCACCTTTTATTTGGGTATTTACTCTTTCGAGCAAGACTAACCAACGGTCGTCTTGTTATAGCGCCCCTCCTCGGCATTTAAGTTGTTACAGTAACGCTAACAAAATCTGTCCACAAATTTATTGAATCAGACAAACTATCTGTCAAAGCCCAAACTTGAAAGCGAATATAATTTGTAGAGTTCAAATAATTTTCAAAGTTAGAAGTTATGTTAAAAATGTAAATTTGATTTTCATTCGTTATGTTTGACACATCTTCGTATCCAGTACTATTTATTACTCTGAATTTACTGTCTATCAAATTCGATTCTGAGTAGCCTGCCCAACTAATGTTGATGTTTTTAATATCACTAACATTTTCATTTATTTTGAAAATGAATGAATGCCAAACAGCTTTGTTATACCCTGAAGCCATATCAGAATGATTAACACATTTAGTGTTATCGCAAATCCCACTTTCATAGCTTAAAGTTGTTAAATATTGTTCTGAATTGGCTTCATTCCCGTAAAAAGGATCTAAAGAGATTTCAGGATACTGTTCCGAGCTTTTGTTGCCAGCATAGAATAATTTGTTATTCGTTGTATCAGAGTAATTATAGTGATTTGTGACATCTGTTGTTGTGTTTTCTTCAGGAATGATTTCTGAAGTTGTATAGCTAAACAAATCAGTAGCATTCCAGTTATTAGAAGTATCATTAGCATAAACCATCCATTTTATTGTGCATCCTAGGGTTGAATTTATAGTCTTGGTTACATTTGACCAATTGCCTTCAAATGGAGTCCAAGTGTCATTTATCATCAAGTCTTCGCAATTGTCAAAAGAGAAGATATAACCTGAAAGTCCGGCATCATCGCTCCAAAGAACAGAGTGTTGAACTTCTGTTCCTGCCAATGTTGAGTTAATAAAATTGTCCGACCAAATAGGAGATGTCAAATCTAAAGTTTCATTTGTAGAATTATTTTGGATGGTTTCAGTGCTTTGGTATGACGAACCACTAAAACCGCCTCCTAGCAAAGGTGTTTCAAATTTCTCTCCCTTTTCTTCAACATCTTCTTTTTTCAACTGTCCTGTTAAAACAGCAGGTGAGCTGGAATAGGTATTGCCATCTATGTTTATAGAAACTACATTTGTGTAAGGACGCGGATAGTTGGTTACACTTGCTATGGTTCCTTTTAATGCATATTTGACATGGAACCAGGCGTAAAGATTTCCTCCAGGAATAGATTCTCCAGTTTTAAGATTAATAGTCAAAGTTTTTCCATCAAAAGTATAATCAAACTTGTTTGTTATCTCGCTTCCATCTAATAAGACATGTAGATAAGAAGGCCATTCAACAAAATCTCCTGTTGGCAATATTTCTCCTGTGATGGTATCAGTTATTGTTAATGAACTTGTTGCAGGAACATTGCTAACGTTAATGTTAATGAAAAATCCGCCAGGATTTGTAGATGTGATTTCTCCTGTTTTTTTAGTAACAATGTAAAATATGTTGTTATACATGATATCCGACATTGGAGTGAAGTTTGTATCAGACCACCACTTGTTTATTGTAGTTGATGGTGTTTCTTGAATCCAAGCAACGAAATTACCGCTACCTGTTTCAACATCAGAAAAGTAAGCACCTGTGATACCATTGGATGAAAAAATAATTGCTTGTGAAGCTAGCAAGCTGAAGGAAAGAATCAGAATTATTGAACGAAACAATCTGTTTGATTTTCCTATCTTTCTTTTTTTGATTTTATCTTCATTAACATATCCGAATATGTTTTTTATTTCAGATATTATTAAAATAAAACCAGGCACAATAATTAAAATCAATAAACCGTAAATCCCTCTAGCAAAATAAACAAGATAACCTGCAAAAGGAACCCAGAAAACAATTTTTCCGACCACACTGCTACTGCTTCTTACCATAGGGTCTGGATCTTCATTTGCATCACCTTTAGTTATGAAACCGCCCTCGGTTATATTAATGACTCGATGAGTTATTGGAAATTCTTTACCATCATTAAATGCTACTATGTCACCAACTTTTATGGCATTAGAAGTTATGGGCGTTGTTACAACCATATCACCCATGTTTATGGTTGGTTCCATGCTTCCGCTTAATACCACAAGAAAGTTACTTGCTCCCAATCTTGAGGCTATGAATAGGAATACAGAAAATACCAAAAACACCATTAATACGACATCGCTTTTTTTCATTCATTCATCTTTTTACGGATTTTATAAAATTTAATAAAAAATAAAAAGGGAAGGTGGTTACTAGCCACCATGCTAAAGCTATATGCCCAAGTACCACTGTGGATGTGAAACACCCAATGATCTGTAGTAGTCATCGAAATATTGGTATGGTGTTGTTATTTTTACTCCCTCACCTGGTGGAATCCAATTAGGAGATGGAATTACTAAGATGTATGGCACGTCTATTCCTGGATTAGGATCACCAAATGTGGTGGTCGTTTGCCAATCTACAATATGACGTGTTGCGCCAATAGATTTGTCATCCATCCAAGGATCGTAGTTTGCCATGAATGGATCTAAATCCCATCTTGGTTTTATTGGATTTAGATTGAAATAGTCGTCACAATGATTTATCTCAACGTGAATTACGACTTTATCACCAAGTATTGGTGTAGTAGCACTGTCAAATAGTATTACGTCTAGATCATCTGAACCTGTA
>CAYGWD010000017.1:0-21126 GCA_964353745.1 uncultured archaeon | reverse complement strand
TATCCAACTGATTAATTTTATTATTTTTCTAAAGAAATCTAAACTAGTTGGTTCCACAAGTTATTTTCATATAATCTAAAGAATAATATTAAATATTCTGTTTTAATGACTGGTTAAATTTGTCTAGCCTAGTCCAAAGTACTGCAAAACCCAGTCTATTCCATAAAGGCCGCCGTAAGCCAAGGCCAGATTTAATATTAATTTTCCTATAAAGGACGCAACAAAAAACTTCTTGACAGGATAGTCCAAAGTTCCTCCCACTATCCCGACTATATCATCCGGGAGAGGCGTTGCGGCAAACAGCATTATAACCCAGAAACCGCCGTATTTACAAAACATTTTTTCTGTTCTCTTTATCCATTTTTTCCATTTCTTTTCTATTACCTTTCTGCCGCCTGCGCCCAAAGCGTATCCTGTAAACTCTCCAAGAGTGGCTCCTAAAGCAGAGGATAAGCCAACTAAAAATGGATTCATAAAGGCACCGGCTGCAAAAACAAAGATTGCCGAAGGTATTGGAAATATTATTGTTGCCGACCCTATCAGGTTTATTAGAAAAAGACCAAAATACCCATAGGTTTGGAGCAAGCTACTAAAAAACTCAAACATTAAATCATCACACATCCCAAAGTAATTTATTAGTAATCTCCTCTATAACATCTCTTCCTTCTGATAATAATTCTATGCCTTTTGATGTTATTTTATAATATTTTCTTTCAGGACCACCAGATTTGTGTTTTATTTTAACTTTTTCTATAAAACCACGTCTTTCTAGTAAATAGATGACCTTATATATTGATATCATTCCAACTGAAAATTTAAATTTTTTTTCTATTTCTTTTTTAAATCCATATGCATGGCAAGGCTCTCTGAAGAGCAATGTTAACAGGTACAACCATAAACACTCGGTAGTAATTTTTTTAATTATTCTTTTTATTTCAGGAGTGTTTAATAATTCTACTTCCATTTTCATCGTTTCTTTTATGTCCTTCATAGATTTCTTAAAGCGTTCTATAATAATATTAGCTGCATCTTCTTTTACTTTAAATTTTTTAGATTCTTTTATAATCTTTACAATACCTTTTTCATCAACTACGATTAGTCCAAAGGGTAAATCATTTACATTATATTTATTTTTCAAGTCATTCAAAAATATTTCTGGAAATGCTAGAAAAACATTATGTGCACATTTAGAATATTTTAAACATTGAATAATACCATCTTTAAACCCATAGAAATTCTCTTTTACTTCTATTGCTGTAATTTCATTCTCTTTGATAGCTACAACATCAATAAAACTGTTAAAAACTTTGACTTCAAATCTCACAACGTAATCATTTTCTTTTAACCAATCACCAATAAATTTTTGAGTAATTTCTTCACTAACTTTTACCATAAGTAAATTTAGTATTATATAATATTTAAATAGTTCTATTTTCCTATTATATAATAGTATGAGCTGTATTCGAGTAGGAATCATCGGTATCGGAAACTGCGCGTCTAACCTGATTCAAGGTCTGAATTACTATAAGGATGTCAAATCAAATGACAGCATACCTGGCTTGATGCATCCTATCCTGGGTGGATATAAAATTTCTGATATAAGAATTGTCTCGGCCTTTGATGTGGATTCTACCAAAGTAGGTAAGGACGTTTCAGAAGCAATATGGCAAAGCCCGAACAACACTGTAAAAATAGCTAATGTACCAGAGCTCAAAGTCATTGTTCAAAAGTCTAACGTGTTCGATGGAATTGGAAAATACATGTCAACAATTGTTAATGTTGATGAGAAGCAAAAACCTGTAAACGTGGCAAGAGAATTGCAAGATTCTGGAACAGAAGTTTTGATTAATTTTTTGCCTGTAGGATCTGAGAGTGCAACAAAGTTTTATGCCGAAGAGGCTCTAAAAGCTGGTTGTGCCTTTCTCAACGGAATGCCAGTGTTCATAGCTTCAAACGAGATTTGGTCGAAAAAATTTGAAGCCTCGAAAATTCCAATAATTGGTGATGACTCGAAATCCCAGGTAGGAGCTACGATACTTCATAGGGTATTGACAAAGCTATGCATGGATAGGGGGGCTGTGATAGACAAAACATATCAATTAAATGTTGGTGGAAATACGGATTTCTTTACCATGCTTGAAAGAGAAAGATTGAAAAGCAAGAAGATATCGAAAACAGAATCTGTTCAAAGCCAGATGAAAGAAAGACTACCCGATGATAAAATCCATATAGGGCCATCAGACTTTGTTCCATGGCTTAAGAGCAAGAAAATTGCTTACATAAGAATTGAAGGCAGGCTGTTCGGTGATGTTCTTTTTAACATAGAAACTAGGCTAGACGTAGAGGACAAGGCTAACAGCTCTGGAGTAATAGTTGATTCGATAAGATGCTTGAAAATTGCATTAGATAGAGGCATAGGTGGGCCATTAATTTCTGCATCAGCATATTTCTGCAAACACCCACCTGTTCAAATGAGCGATGACGAGGCTAGAAAACGAGTAGAAATGTTTATAGAAGGAAAAATAGAAAGATAATTATGCTATACAAAAGGAGAATTTACTTTGATAAGTTAGGTAAAAGGATAGGCCTTATATTTTCCAAGATGCCTTTGTCCCCTAATCAATGGACAATTCTAAGTTTAGTATTTGCTTTAATAATGCTTTATTTTCTAATAAATCAAAATTTTTTACTAGCATCCGTAATATTTGCGTTTACAGCCTTCATTGACGTTATAGACGGAGCAGTTGCCAGAGAAACTAAAAAAGTGACAAAATTAGGAGGTTATTTGGATAGCATTACAGACAGAGCGGTAGAATTCATAATAATATTAGGCTTGTTTATTAACAACTATCCGGATTTTATTTTTTCAATGAAAATATGGTTGTTGCTCTTACTGTTTGGATCTTTTATGTCAACGTATACAAGAGCAGCGGCTTTTGAAAAGAAAGTGTTCAAAGACCTTAAAGGTGGTATTTTAGAACATACTGACAGGCTGATACTTTTTTTGATAATCTTTATCGTTTCTGTATTTTCCTTAAAATATGCTTCTTATCTAATAATATTAACAACAATTTTGGCGATTGTATCAGCTTTGCAAAGATTCCTTAGAGCTATAAAAAGATAAATAGAAGAAAAACAGATTTGGTTTTATGAAGCAGGCTATTCTAATAAGAACTGATTTGAAAATGGACAAGGGAAAAAGTTGTTCACAAACAGCACATGCCAGCATAGCAGCTTTTCTCAAAACTGACAAAAAGATTAGAGAAGAATGGATTAATGAAGGTATGAAAAAGGTTGTTTTAAAAGTTTCTGGTGAAAAGGAAATAAAAGAATATCTTAGGCTAGCTAAAAAAGAGAAACTGCCTTGTGCCTTGATAAATGATGCTGGTCTAACACAAATAGAGCCTGGAACCATAACTGCCTTGGGAATAGGACCTGAAGAAGATAGCAAAATAGATAAGATAACTGGTAAATTAAAACTTTTGTGATACTAATGAAAAAAGATGATGAAAATTTTAACTTCAAATGGAAGCTGACAGAGAACTATTTCAACGCTTTGATAGTCCTTGTATTCAGCTTGCTTATCATATACGCATATGTCTATAATAGTATGCTGCACATGGTTCTGGCAGGACTATGGGGTCTGGTTTGTCCGTTCATAGCGACATTCGTAGACAAAAAATCGCATGAAAAAGTTAAGAGGAAGCGAACATAATGATAGAAGAGTTCATTAACGATAATTTCCTGATTCCTTTGTGCCGTTACTATACGACGATCGGAACACTAACCTACGGATTAATACTGGTTTTGGCTGTCTTGGGAACCTACAAGCTTCTTAAGATATTGAAAGTAAAAATTGACAAGAAATTCCTTATCGGCTTATTACCTTTCATAATCTATGGTGGTTGGACAAGAGCATTGAGAGACCATGAACTGGGCGTTTATCAGAGCAACCTCTTCTGCTCCCCGCCTATCTATTTTTTCATATTTTTTATTGCCTTGGCTTCTCTGCTGATAGGCTTAGCAGTGGAGAGGATGATAAAAAAGAAGAAAATTTCTTATGAAAAAGTAATGGTTGTAATAGGAATCTGTTTTTTGATTTACAATGCGACCCTAACCAGAATAGTAAACATATTTGCATTCTCCTTTGTCTTGATGCTTGTAGGTTTTTGGTCCTTATTATTTTTAGGAATACACAAATTAAAGCCAAAATTACTTTCGTTAGAGAACGCCGGCATAATAGTTGCGCACCTTTTTGACGCAAGCTCAACCTTCACTGCATTGACCTTCTTCGGCTATAATGAACAGCATGTTTTGCCAACCTTTCTCATAAACATTGCCGGTCCTTGGATAATGTTCCCATTGAAGATAATAGTGGTCTGGTTGGTTTTAGAGGTAATTGACAGGTCAAAAGAGGACGTATTCTTCAAAAGATTTTTAAAGATTATAATCTTAATATTAGGATTACCATTAGGTTTAAGAGATTTTCTAACCATTAGTTTATAAAAAGACTTTAATAAATATAACCCCAAATGATTTATATGCAACTAACAGATATCTTTTACCTGTTTTTCAGTATGGTAGCAATATACCTATCAGTAGTTTGGATAGTGGTCTATCTACAAAACAAAAAGTCCCTTTTCAAGTATCCGAAGATATTGAATTTTCCTTCTGTTACCTTTCTAGTTCCAGCATACAACGAGGAAAGTCACATAGGAGAGTGCCTAAGATCGCTAATAAGACTAGATTATCCGAAAGACAAACTGAAGATAACAGTGATAAATGATGGCTCTAAGGATAAGACGGGGGAGGTTGCGAGAAAGTTTAAAGGAGTAACCGTATTGGACAAGAAGAACGAAGGCAGCAAAGCAGCAGCCTTGAATTACGGCATGAAATTTGTTGACACAGAATTGGTTGCTTGCATGGATGCTGACAGTACGCCAAGCAAGAACTATCTGAAAAAAGTCATTGGTCATTTTAATGATGAAAGTGTAGGTGCTGTAACCTCTGCTGTTAAGATCAAGAAAATAAGTACATTGGTAAGCAAAATACAGTGGGTAGAATACCTGATGTCAGTGATATTTAGAAAACTGTTCTCTATCTTAGATTGCCAATTCGTTGTGCCAGGACCCGGAGGAATATATAGGACTGAAGTATTAAGAAAGGTTGGAAAATTTGAAACAGAGAATCTGACAGAGGACATGGAAATGGCTTTGAGATTAAAGGTTAATGGATATAAGATAGAGAACTGCCTTGACGCATACGTATACACTGTATGCCCTAAGAACTTTAAAGATTTGTTCAAGCAGAGGATGAGATGGTATAGAGGCTATCTGGAAAACTTTAAAAAATATTCGTATGTTTTCTTTAACCCTAAATACGGCAACTTTGGAGTGTTTTTCATGCCTGTGACAATTGTTTGGATATTCATTATTATAATGCTGCTCTTGATTCAGACCAGCGGTCTTGTTATTGATTCTGTAAAATCGCTTGTTTTTTGGAGCTTGATAAATTATGGTTTTACAATGCCAGATTTTTATATAAACTTGTTTAGAATAGATTCTGTTTTCTTAGCATTGACAATATCCTTGCTCGTAGGGCTGTTGCTAAGCTGGATTGGTATAAAAACTGGTGGTGTTGAGAAGATCAAAGGCAGAAAGTTTTTTTACGTAATGTACATGATAGCTTACTCTCCCCTGTTCTCGTTCTTCTGGCTTTGCGCCGTTGTATTGCATGTACTCGGAGTGAAAAGAAAATGGTGAAGGAAAAAATAAGCTGGAGAGTCTACATGATTGCAGCTGTCATTACTCTAGTTGTTTTTTCCCTAGGAGTTGGACTAGGATTTTTGATAAACAACGAAAAATATGACATAATAAGGAGCGACTTGGAAAGCCTTCAGCTGCAACAAAAGGATATAGAGATTGAGATGATGCTAACCAATTCTTTAGGAGCAAACTCTTGCAACACATTAAACTATGAGATAGAAAAAACCGCGACACAGAGCGCAGAATTGGGACAGAAGGTGAGCTATTATGACAATGAGATGGTAAAGAACCCGGACATAGGCACGATAAAGAGATACTATATAATAAATCTGATACAGCTGTGGTCCTACTGGGAGCTGTTCAAGAAGAACTGCAACAGTTCCGTCAACACGGTTCTCTATTTTTATGCCATCAAGAACTGCGATGACTGCCAAGCCCAAGGCTTTATTCTGTCCTACCTAAAGGAGAAGTATCCGGACAAGATAATGACTTTTGCTCTGGACAAAGATGAGGACTTGTACAGCCTGAATCTTATTAAGAATTCTTACAATGTTTCAACAGCGCCCACGCTTATTATAAACAACAAAAAATATGAAGGGCTCAAGGATATAAACGCTCTAAATGATATTTTAGTTCTTTGATAGCATCAGCACCAAAAGCATCTTGTCAACCACCAGATCCAAGTCATTATAGTTTCTGTTTACCTGAGAAAAATCCTTGCCTTCTAAAATTATGAGATTGCCTTTAACTGTGACGCCTGTTTGATTGGTTCTAGAAGGACCTAGCAAAAGTATTGCCGGCTCCACATCAGTAGAGACTAAATCACCAGTTAAATTCACTGGTAACGATTTGAAACATTTTGTTTGTTTTTCTTGGAAGAATAGCATGCAAGAGCTACCATCCTCATCCTTGAAAACGCTAGGTTTTTCATTGAAGTAGCTTCTGTAAACCAATCCTAATTTGTTTGTTATCTCAAAACTCGAGGCAAGGTAGTTGGCATTCTCTGTCTCATTCGGAATGTAGGCTATGGTTATTTTATAGACACCTGGGTTTAACAGAACATTTTTTATAGCGTCTTCATCAGGATAGACAACAGTCTTGTTTGCCTCGAATAAATCTGCTCTAAAGTGCCTTACGTCGCCTGCGTAGTACAAAGAATAAGCGTCCTTGAATGGACCCTGGTTGATAGGCACCACATTAACACTTACTAGGAAAATTATAGCAAAGGCTACCGCTATAAATATTATGAATATTTTCAGCAAATTTTTCATATAATATCATCTGTTGCTAAGAAATAAAAAGAAAAAGAAAAAAAGGGGGAAACCAAAATTCTCCCCTATCTAGCTATTATGAATAGCTAGGAGATACTACTGTTCCTGTTACGGTTAGTGTTGTTGCTGCTTTCTGAGTTGCTGTGGCACCTGGGAATCCTGTCTGAACGATTCTAGCTGCTAAGTCTGTGTTGTCTGCTTCCCAACCAGCTATCAATAGAGCTGTCTTACCTGTTGCAAATTTATCAGCAAATAATTGTATCAAAGCTGCGTTTTCAGGTATTCCTGATGCTGCTCCACATGCTGGGTAAGTCTTGCCTAAGACCTGAGCTGCTATCTTGTTGATGCATGGTCCACCAACTACTATCACATCGTTGTTCTGTATTGCTGTGCTTATGTCTGAATCTGTATCAAGCTTAACAACGTCAGCTGTAATTGGTAATACTTGCTGAGTTGTCATAGTGCCTCCAGTACCGCCACTTGTTACTGTTCCTGTCGGAGTCATAATATAAACATTTCCAAACGTGAATACGCCTGGGAAGTTTATTGTTGCTGAGCCTCCGAGCGATGAAGACAAGTGATCTACCAGAGAGCCGTAAGTCGTCATGCCCTTGTATTGTATGTTTGTTCCTAGGACTGAGTTATCTACATAGTTGCTGTCATCTGAATAGGCTGTCGTGTTGACAGACACCCTTGAGGTTGCAGAGTCATAATATACTGGCAAGTATATCCAATTGTGAGTCGTTCCACCTTGTTGTGCTTGTTCAACTAGGATAAATCCTGGACCTCCTAACAATGCTCCTCCAGATTTTCCTAAACCTACAGTACAAGCGGTATTTGCTGCCCAAAGTGCTGAAGTGTTTATGCAGTCTATCTGATAGTCTATGTAATATCCTGGTGTCTTTGCAACTGAGTAGTTTCCAAGTAGGTGTGATGCAGAGTTTACATCAATTGTCATTGTTGACGATTGGTTAGTCCAAACACCTGTCGAGTCATCAAATTCTCCGACAGTTATTGTAGTGGCACCGTCTCTTGCCAGTCTCAAGCCTGCAAATCCTAACTTTGGATATTTCCATGTGCTTGCTGTCATTGTCATTGCTGCCGAAGTTCCATTGTAGAAATACAATCCACCTTGACCTGGCGTTATAAGCTTTGGAACAAGGTATGTGTATTCACGACCTGTTGCATCTACTCCGTAAAGACCGGTGTTCAATGTTGCAGCTGTACCTGTTGTATAACTTGCAATATAGCTGTCTCCGTTTAAGTCAATGTGAACTATTTTCTTGGTGTCTTCATACAGCCAGATTTTATATGTGTTTCCATCAACTATCAAGTCTGCTGTGTCGTTAGCGACACCTGTTGAACCTACTGCCGTCAAACTGTTTCCCGACTCATCTGTAAATGTATATGTCTTTGTCGAGTTTGTGTATGCTGTGAATTGCATCGTGTGAGAGAATCCTCCCTTCTGTATTACAAAGTAATCTTGTTCGACTGCACTTATGTTCGCACCCTCGTCGAATACAACATCTCTATAGTTGTTGTCGTAATTTGTTGGAGAACCTGCTGGTGCTTGTGCCCATTTCCATGTCGTTCCATCTGTTGTATAAAGTGTCCACATTTGTTTTTCAGCATCTGCAGCATTCTTATATGTCAATAACATGTTGTATCCAGAAGGGGTGAATGATATTGTTTGTCTATTTGCTGTGTCAGTGAGATCTGGAATGATGCTGTTGAATTTCAAGTTAAATGTTGATGCGATTGGATCTGTCACTTGTCCTCCTGCAGATAGCCAAGCATCTGAACTTGGTGTGTATTTTATTATCAATGTTGACCAACCAGCTGTATCAGTTGAAACTATATCTGTTGATAATTCAGACACTACCGTCGTTCCTTTTGTTACTGTTCCTGATGCACCTGCATCTGTTCCTTGTCCTGTTCCTCTAGTTAATTTGATTTTGTCTGCACCTATTGCTATTGTTGCATAGTCTGCTGCTCCTGTCTTACCTTGGAAGACTTTTATTGCAGCAATCATTGTCCCATCGGACATGGTTTTAGTCTCTCCTGCCTTTAGTGTGAATGATTCGCCGTTTATGTCACCAATGGCAGAATAATATGTGGATGAACCTACTGTCTGTGCAGCGACTCCTGTTAATGTAACTGTATAATCTTTTGAACTGGCTGTCACTGTTTTTGGTGTTCCTGTTTCTACAGTAACTACGTTATTACCTCCAAGCAGTGTTATATCAGATATATATTCGCCTCCTGCTACTCCTGTTCCGCCTGCTGTACAATCTGATACAATAAAGTCTTTACCTAAAAGATTTATTGTTGTACCTTGAATTGCGGTTTGTAACAATGTTGTACTTATTACACCAGATAGTGAAACGGGTGTTGAAAATGTCACCTTGTATGTCCACAATGTGGATGAGCCTGGTGTCTTAAATGTTACTCTTGGAGTGCTTTCGGTTGTTGGTCTGGTAAATGTTATCTGTGCAGGGTTTGTGTTCGAAGACTGACCCAATATGTACAAATATTGTTTGTATTGGTAAGACCCTCCGGAAGATGTTGCATAAGTTCCGCCGGTCAATAAAGCAGGTATATCCGAAGCTGTCATAATTCCCTTGACATTCTGCGGGTTTGTATAAGGTGTTAGATATATACCACTTGTAGCTATCTTTGCTCCTCCTGTAACACTCTCTCCTGGTACAGTTGATGTTACACTCGAAGTAACTACGGCATTTGATGCCAAGTTGGTAGCTATATTCACAGCACCTGCTACGTCTGCTGTTTGAGCAGTTGCACCAATTACAAATATTGGGAAGCTAGCTGTTGTACCTGATACGCTGACCATATCTGATATTTTTCCTAATTGAGTTACTTGTGTTGCTATTACTGGGCCTGCGAGTGCTAATCCAGCCATAAGAGCTGAACCGGCTACTGCGGCCAATTTTCTAAATTGCATATTTTATTCCTCCATATTTTTTATTGCGCGGTGAATGCGCTTAATTTCTGGCGCCAAAATGCGCTTACGCGCCAAAAAGATTAATACTTCTGGATATTTTTGGCACCAATTGTTAGAAGTTAATTGCGTTAAGGAGGGATATATAAACTCCAAGAGACTGTTCACGAGGTATCTACGTATTGTTTCTTCATATGATTTGAATATAAAATAAAAGTATTTATGCCATTTAATTGTTTCCGGAGGCTTTTTGTGGCTTCTTATCAAAATTCTTCCCTATATGTACCTTGTTTCTCCTACCAATTCGCTCAAGTCTTAAAATTCCTCTTTCCTCTAAACTTTTGAGAACTTTTGATACTTTTGCCTTCGAATAACCGCTATCATTGACAATTAATTTTTGATTGACACCGCTTCCATGTTTCATAATGGTATCAAATATTTTTTTTTCGTCCTTTTTCAATATTGGTATAATTAAATTTACACGTCTGTGCCTCCAATAGAACTGGTAGAAAAATGCAAAGCCTACAATTATTAAAAATGCGATAAACAATATAATCTGAATGGGAATTTCTGAGATAACGACTTCACCTATTTTTTCGTACGCAATTGAAACGTCAAATTTTTTACCTTTTTTCAAGTCATTTTCTATCCAATTTATTATCGTTCTCCTGCCATCAGAACCGATTAGAGCACCTGAAGGGCTGTAAGAATTTTCTATTGGTTCCTTTAAACCCGTGCCTTCTGGCAGTTTAATTAAAAAAGAAGCTGTGTCAGAGTCGCTGTTTATTTTAAAGGAGTCTTCGAACAAGAAATAATTGTCTTTTTTACTAACTTTCTGGTTTGAATCGTAACT
Source organism: uncultured archaeon (assembly GCA_964353745.1). GTDB lineage: Archaea > Aenigmatarchaeota > Aenigmatarchaeia > Aenigmatarchaeales > Aenigmatarchaeaceae > CS1-C013. The sequence continues at coordinate 10,278 of CAYGWD010000017.1, read as the reverse complement.
TATAACTACAACGGTCCTATTTGAAACTTTCAAGTTACATAATATATTTGTTTCCAGCATTCCTGATTGTACGTTACAGTCAGCAATAGATTCAACTTTAACATTGTTTGAAGAGCTTATTGGAAATATAAAAGTTTGATCGGTATTATTTACAAAAATCAAGGTTAATTTGTAGCTAACAGTATTGTTTTCAAAAATCTCTGCTGTAACTCCGTACTGGTATAGTTCTTTTGAGAAGCATGGAACTGAGAGTAAGATAAGGAATAATAAAATAAAAATTTTCTTCATTTTATCACTCTTCGCCCTTCATAACAACTATGCCACCGGCTCCGGCTGCTGCAAGCGAGTGCATCATAAACGCAATCGAATTCAAAATCGATTGGGCTTCCCCTACCTTTAAAACAAATTTTTCTGGTTCGTATATCTCTATGGCAGATGGACCATATTCTATCACGACTTGAACAAGATTGTCAAAACTTTTAGATACGAGATTAACTTCGCAAGTCACCGAATAACCAAACTCTATATTCTTAAGTGGTTTTTCAACCCTCTTTGCTTCCCCAAAAACTTTTTTATAAATCTTTACTCTATCGTCTTTGTCTAATTTATTAATCAGAGTTTCTAAGCTCTCTCTTGCTACATTTTCGTTTATTGCCAGAGCATTGAAAGCGATCCATGCCCTAAAGCACCCTTCTTCGACTTTTTTATTTGCTTCCTCTTCATGTATCATAAGAATTAATTTAATTTCCAAAGCTTTAAATTTATTTCCAAAGCTGCTTTGGTATCCATTTTTCTCCAAAAATAGGTATCCTTTCCCCGCATTTGGGACAACTCAACCCCTTCTTTAATGAGAACTTTTGAACGCCTAAAATTGTTCTCTCGATAACAAGTTCATCGCATTTAGGGCAATAGGTGTTCTCTAGCTTATGATCGAAAACATTCCCCAAGTAAACGTACTTTAATCCTTCTTTTTTTGCTATTTCATACGCTTTCTCCATAGTTTCAATAGGTGTTCTTGGTAAATTTGTCATTTTAAAAGTCGGGAAAAATTGAATTATATGGAAAGGTGTATCGTCGCCTAAATTATCAACAATCCATTTACAAAGTTTTTTCACGTCTTCTAAATCATCTCCAAACTTAGGAATCAGCAAATCTGTTATCTCAATGTAGACCTTGTTTTTCTTGTATGCCAGCAAAGCATCGAATATTGGTTCTACCTTAGGAACCTGGGAAAATTCTTTATAAAATTTTGGGTTTGCAGAACCTTTGAAATCAACAACAACTGCGTCAAGATATTTTGAAATTTCTTCTATTGCCTCTGGAGATGTGAATCCATTCGAGACCCACATGTTATAGAAGCCATTCTTTCTAGCTAACTTTGCAGTATCGTAAGAGAACTCATAGAATACTGTCGGCTCGACATATGTATAGGAAAAGCCTTGAACATCGTACTCTTTTGCCAATTTTATCAACTTTTCAGAAGAATATTCTTCTCCGCTTATATCTATCCATTCTTGAGACAAACCATAATTGCAACAGAAATTGCATTTAAAATTGCATCCAATGGTGGACATCGACAAGGCATGAGAACCTGGAGCAAACATGTACAACGGCTTCTTTTCTATCGGATCCACTGCCACAGAGACTAGTCTGCCATAGACCAATGAGTATAGCTTTCCTTTAATATTTTTTCTAACCCTGCAAAAGCCTGTTTGGTTTTCTGGTATAATGCAGTTTCTAGCGCAAAGGCCGCATTTGACAGCATCTTTTAACTGTTTATAGAACATGGCCTCTTTCATGATATTTATATAATTTTAGAATTTTTAATAGTATTATGCCCCAGTAGCTCAGCTTGGTGGAGCGTCTGATAGAAAGGCGAATCTCGTATCAAAGCAAGAAAACAGAAGGTCGCCAGTTCGAATCTGGCCTGGGGCTAATTTCATATAAGTTTATATAATTAATATCAAAAATGATATAAAGTGATTGAATGGATTGGGCAGCATTTGTTAAAAAGGAAAATGTAAGAAAGGCGGAAGAAAAACTGAAAAGCGACTTTGATGTGGCAGCCAAGCAAAGCATAACCATCAGAGATGCCAAATCTTTAGATATAGAAAAAGATGGAAGCTTCTTTTTAATCGATGGAACTGAAGAAGGAATAGCAAAGTGTAAAGAACTTATAAAAGAGTTTGTTGAAAGTGTTGACGAGAAATACTTGAGCAAAGCAAAAGAAAAGATTAAAGAAGAGGAAGAAAAAGCAGCAGAAGCTTTTGGAGGTATATTGGGATGATTGCTATATTTACCATCGGAGCTGATGATATAAGAATAAAGCAGATGGAAAAGATAGCGGAGGCTTGGGGATTTGCCGGAAAATACATGGACGCAAAAATACTTCTGAACGATGCCAAAAAAAAGAAATTTAATTCTGTCCTGGTTATAGACACGGAAGCTTTGGACGATAACATGAAGATGGAATTAAAGAACCTTAAAATAGAGATAATTGACTTTAGAAACAAAAAGGTCTTAGAGAAGAAGATTTTATAATTAATAATCTATTTCTATTCATGCGCCGATAGTCTAATGGTTAGGATATGAGCTTCCCAAATACATTGGAAACAGCTCACGATCCGGGTTCGAATCCCGGTCGGCGCACAAGTGTTTTATTTAAACAAAAACAACAATTTATTATGGCTGAACAAACTTATTTGATATTCCATCCGACTAGACTAGCATATCTTCGCTGGTATATAATCGCAGTGTTTGTGATTGCTGTTGGCATACTAGTATTTCTCGGTGTTCTGCCAATACCTTCCGCAATCTCAAACTACAACCTTTACTTTTTAGCATTCTTTTCTGCTGCCGGAACCATTTTAATAGCCATCCCGGAGTTCTTAAGAAAGAACGACAAGTATGCAATAACCAATTTCAGAGTCATCGAGAAGAGGGGTATAATAAACATTGAAGAAGACTCCATATACTGGGAGAAGGTGGCTAATTACGAATTGACTCAGGATCTTTTTGACAGGATTTTTAAGATTGGCACAATCAGATTATGGAGCACGGGAGGGGAGGATAATCCTGAGGTTATAATCAAAAGAGCTCCTCAGGTTAAAAGAATAAGACTTCTTTTAGACAAGTTAATACAGAAGAAATAATTGTTATAAATATTTGTTATTTAAATTAAATAAGATGGGCCGGTGGTCTAGTGGCTATGATTAATTTTCTTGGTAGTTTCCAGGAAAATTAATAGCAAACGCTACCTTGACAATCGGCATCAAAAAGGTAGAAATCGAGAGTTCGAATCTCTCCTGGCCCATTAAGTGATATTATGAAAGCATGGAAAATTATTGCATCTGGAATATTGTTCGCGATAATAGCTCAATTGATACATACGATAGAGTCATTTGCAACAATGAATTTTTACACAGACCCCAAATATTTTTCAGTTTGGAGCGTTATAATGATGCCTGCACAGGGACCTCCACCGACAGAGTTCTACGTATACTCAATCGTGTTCGGAATAATCGCAGGAATAATTTATGCATTGGTATATGAAATTGTGAAGAAAAGCTTGCCAGTAGGAACGATACTTAAACAGGGATTTTTCAATGGTACAACATTTAAGCACGGCTTGTACTTTGGTTTTCTTTTGTTCTTGCTAGGAATACCAATGTCTCTGACGATGTACTTGCTGATTAATCTGCCAACAATGCTTTTGGTTTATTGGTCCATATCAGGCCTTATAGTCGACTTGATAGGCGGAGTTGTTATTGCTAGAATAATGAAGTGATTAAATGAAAATTTTTGCAGATTTGCATTTGCACAGCCATTATAGTAGGGCGACTTCTGACAAGATGGACATAGAAAACTTGGAAAGGTATGCAAAGGTCAAGGGCGTGAATCTTCTAGGAACTGGCGATTTTACGCATCCTTACTGGTTGAACGAGTTAAAGAAAAAGTTAAAAGAAAACAATGGTTTGTTCCAGTTTAAGGATAAGGACATATTTTTCATTCTTCAAGCAGAGGTTTCAAACATATACAATGACGGAAAAACAAGAAAAGTTCATAACGTGATTCTAGCTCCTAGCTTCGAAGTGGTAGAACATATAAATGAGTTTCTTAAAAATTATGGCAAGTTAGAAAGCGACGGAAGGCCCATACTAACAAAAATAGACTGCGCAGAAATGGTGGAAAATCTGATCAATATCTCTAAAGAAATAATGATAATACCTGCACATTGTTTATTGCCAAATACAAAAATCCTTGCTAATCCAGAAATCAAAGACATCAAAGACATAAAAATAGGAGATTCCGTCTATACTCACACAGGTTTGAAAAGAAAGGTAACCAAGCTGTTTTCCCATAGATACAAAGGAGTTTTGTTTAAAGTTACACCATGGTATTTTTCTGTCGAGACCCCTTCAACACCTGAGCATCCTTTTTTGGCCGTAAAAACCATGAAAAACTGTTCTTGGACCAGTGGCATCTGTAAACCGTCTGAAACTCATTTGAAAAGGTGCATTTCAGAATCATATAAAAATTACAAGCCTGAATGGGTACAGGCTAAAGACCTAGAGATTGGAGATGTTTTGGTTTATCCTAGATTTAAGGAAAAAAACACAGATATCGATTATATAGATTTTGAGGATAAAAAAATTGAATTAGATAGAGATTTCTGTAGACTGATTGGTTATTACATTGCAGAGGGTTATACGCAAGGTAATGAAGCAATTGTCTTTACATTTAATGTGAATGAGAGAGGCTATATTTTTGATGTCTGTTTTCTAATGAGAAAATTATTTAATATAAAATCCTCTAAAGGAAAAACAGAAAATGATATAATATTTTATTCCAAATCCGTAACTAAAAAGTTCCAAGAACTATTTTACACGAAAAAACCTTATAGAGCCTTTAATAAGAAATTGCCAGAATTTATTCTTTACTTGCCAGAAAAAAAACAGATTGAAATTCTTAAGGGTTGGTGGAGGGGTGATAAAGGAAGCACATCATCTAGACTATTAGCAAACCAAATGAAAATTATTTGCTTGAGGTCTGGAATAGTGCCATCTTTCATAATCGATACTGTAGAATCTCATAGAAAAAGAGGTAAGCATTTTATAAAAAACAGAGAGGTTAAAGCAAAGCATGATAATTTTGTACTTTATCGATTAACTTTCTTTGAAGATAGGTTCGGCCTCCTAAAAGATATTGCATTTAAGAAGTGTATACCTAAAACAAAGATAAAACACGGATGGTTGGATGAAAAATTTATCTATACGCCCATAAGAAAAATTGATAGAGACTTTTATGACGGTAATGTTCTTAATTTGGAGGTTGAGGAAGATAATTCATACTTGACTGAATCTGCAGCTGTTCATAATTGCTGGACACCGTGGTTTGGATTGTTTGGAAGCAAATCCGGCTTTGATTCAATAGATGATTGTTTCAAAGACCAAATAAAAAATATATTCGCGCTGGAAACCGGTTTATCTAGCAATCCTTCAATGAACTGGCGATTATCTGCTTTAGACAGGTTCGCTCTCGTTTCGAATAGCGATAGCCACAGCCCATGGCCCTCAAGACTTGGAAGGGAATTAAATGTATTTGAAACAGAAATGAAATACAAAGAAGTGATAAACACCATAAAAGAAAAGGATCCAAAAAAGTTCTTGTACACGATTGAGGTTGACCCTGCTTATGGGAAATACCACTGGGATGGACATAGGATTCACAATGTCTCCATAGATCCAAAGGAAGCAATAAAATACCATAACCTATGCCCTGTTTGTGGCAAACCACTCACGATAGGCGTCCTGCACAGAGTCGATGAACTGGCTGATAGAGAAGAAGGCTTTGTTCCTAGAAACGCCATACCCTTCAAATCATTGCTGCCTTTATCAGAGCTGATAGCAGAGTTCTATGGCACTCAGCCGTTTTCCAAGAAAGTCTGGGAAGAGTCCACGAAACTAACAAAAGAATTCGGTTCTGAGTTAAACGTCCTTTTGAATGCTGATGAAGAAAGATTAAAGATTTTGGTCGATGAGAAACTTGCCGAGATCATAATCAAGAACAGGGAGGGTAAATTAAAAGTTCAACCAGGCTATGATGGTGTCTACGGTAAATTAATATTAAATGGAAACGTTGCTAAGAAGCAACCTCAGAGAAGTATAGATAGCTATATTTAAAAATAATAAAATTAGAGTAGAGAATTTCTTCTCTACTTAAAAAATCGAAAAAATTATCTGCCTGAAACCGTTACGCTAGCTGTTCTTTCGTTAAAGTATCCATAGTCTGCTGTTATTGTTATCGGGTAACCTTGGAATGTTGCTGGAGGTGTTATTGTTACATCGCATGTCAATGTAACAGCCTTACCGCCAATTAATTCTACTGGTTGACCTGAGTTCGTACAATCGCTCGGCAAAGAAGTACCTGCTACATTACCGCTGATTAAAACTCTGTTTATCTCGTCTGATGTTAATGCAAGACTATTTGGATCAGTTATGGAATAATCAATTGATCCTTGCTTGTATAATACTCCACCGCCTACACTGCTTACCTTTATTACTAGAGTTATTGTATTCTCACCACTATACAGTATAACAGGGTCTTGCGATACCTTAGCGTTTATTGCCACTGGACCTGACGTTGCACTCCATGTTGCCTTGTTTAATGTCTTGCCAGCTGTCTTTGATGTATCCGCCTCAGTCTCAGAATAAACCCATATGTTTCCATTGACCTTTGTCTGATAGTCATAATAGACTCTTCCTATGAAAAGGTAGGTTGTTTTTTGACCTCTTGAAACATTTGGAGCTTTCAAGGACCAAGAGATTGTTTTCTCGTCTGCTGGCGTGTCTCTTATCGGGTCTGCTGGCTTCATTTCTTTAACAAACTTTTTAATCAAAGTTTCTGTTGGACCAGTCCAATAAATGGTGTTATCGCCACTAAGACTTACAGCTGAACCTGTCAAATAAATTAATGAATCTGAATCTGGAACTGAGTGACCGCCCATGTTGCTGACAGTCATCATTATCCTGTCTGTCTGACCGCCGAAAACATCTGTTTGATCCGCTGAGAAATCTGTCATTACCATTCCTGCGCCTGCTATTACTGTGTTAGTCGTTTGCTGAAATATTGTAGTTAAATTAGCTTGCGTACAGCCTGCTACGAAAACTATGGCTAGCGTAGCTATTAAAATCGTTTTATTCATTTTAAAATCACCTTTTATTTCTATCATAAGATTGTAAACCGTATATATATAGATTTATGTTTAAGAGCATAATATTGTTTGCACTACGGAAAATCTACGTTTCAGAATTTTATTTTCCTTGAACAGTCACGGTTGCAGATCTTTCTGTGAAATAACCATAGTCTGCTGTTATTGTTATTGGGTATGATTGGAATGTTGTTGGTGGTGCTGATACTGTGAAATCGCAAACCAAGGTCGTTGATTTGCCTGCTGGTAGTTCTTGTTGGCCTGTGCAATCTGGTGAGTTCGTAATATTTAATCCACTTGCAGGATCCACATTAACCATTACTTGATTATATTCTGTATCTGCTATTAATGGAGTGCTGCCATAATTTTTACCTGTCAGATATATTGTACCGCTTGCCAAGTTTGAGACAGTTATATACAATGAAAATGTCTCACCGCCAGTGGTATCACTATAGTAGATTATCGGATCAGGAGATACCTTTACACTCAAACCCACAGGACCTGATGTGGACGTAAAGGATGCTGCATTCAATGACCTACCAGCTGCTTTTGCTGCGTCTGCTTCTCCTTCTGTATAAACCCAGACGTTCCCGTTTACACCTGTCGTGTAATCGCAATAAGTTCTTCCATAGAAAGTGTCTGTTCTTGTTTGACCTGCTGGAATGACTGGAGCTGTCAATGACCAAGTAAATCTTGTCGTATCAGCCGAAGTTCCTCTTACCACGTCTACTGCCCTCATGTCTCTTGTAAAAGTTTTGTATTCTTTATCTACTGAATAATCGCTTGAGCGCCAGTATCTATCGTCACTACTTCCTAAGTCTACATTAGAACCTGTCAAATAAGACAAAGCTTTAGTCCTATTAACAGTGGTTCCTCCCTGGTTTTCAACTTCCATGGTAACTCTAACCCTGGCGTTGCTATAAACCGGAGTAGGCTCTGCTGTAAAAGTTGTTATCTCTAGTCCTTTGCCGCTGGTGCCTATGGTCGTTGTTCCTAGATTAGGTAATCCTGGTATCGTGCAACCTGCAACTAGAACTATCGCCAATAATGATATTAATATTTTTTTCATGGCTTCACCGTTATTGATATAGAATTGTCAAGTACGTATTTATATTTTGTGGTTAAGGCATACGATACAGATCTGGTAGACGTAGGCACGTTTCCAGATTGTCCTCCGTATGTCTCGGGTATATCTTATGCCCTCACTGTAATAGAAATAGAATTATAAAGAGTGTAAGTGTAATCAATGTCTATTGACAAAGATTTTATATCTATTGTGGAAGCTGAGTTTGTATTAAATTTACAGTTTGTGGGAACAGCCCTTCCATTTATAAAATCTAAATTTCTATTCAAAGTTAGAGATGGATAATCAGTGCCGCAATTCAAATTCTCTATATTAATTGGAGCTGTCAAATTTATTTTACCACTAAGGTCTCCGAAAAAACCATTCCCTACGTTATTATAATTTATGTACATGCCATAACCTTCCTCGCCTGCAATAAACGGCTGCGCCTCGGAAAATGTTACATATACATTCAATGGGCCAGACGCTGAGGACGAATGAACAGGAATGTTAGAAAGTGTATTTGCCACCTGCCGTTGAATGTACTCTGTCTCTGGCAGAATTGCTATGTCCTGATAAATAGAATTTTTCGCCTCGTAGGTTATAAAAAACTTTATAGAACAGTCCCTGTCCACATCCGAAGTGTCAGAGACCCACCTCCAGGACCAGATGCAACTCTGGTTAGCCCTTAGTGTTCCTCCGCTACAGTTTGTGGGGCAAGTAGGACACATATGAAGTTCATCACTACTAGTAGCACTAAAACACGGGTAATCATAAACCTTTAATTCAACATTGTCCAAAACATAGGACTGTTTATTTCTCAACTCAAAAATAACTTGGACGCCTCTACCTCCCTTGATGTCCGTAGAAGTTGTTTCCACATTCAAAAAAAGGTCTGGGCTTCCTGAGTCTATACCAGCGACCTGCGTGTTTCCTGTCAGAAAAGGCAATTGTAGATCAGGAAGATATGAACATAAAGAAATCAAGACTATTGGTAAAAGTATTAATATTATTTTTTTCATAAAAATCATGGGTTTACTTGGACGTCAACCTCTCCTGCTACGTAATAATCATAGTCAAGAGATGAGCTTATGAAATATGTTTTTTCGGGTATTTCAGAACCGCTTGAACCTCTAATGACGTCCGGGGTTTTGATGCCTGAGCATCTTATATCAAGAGATTTTTTGCTTATTATAGGAATAGGAGCATTGCTTGTACAAATTCCAGTAGATTTATCGCAACCAAAATAAGGACAATCAACATTGCTGAAGTCAAACTCGCTAGGAAACGTTATAATAAAATCGCCTGCTTCAATCTGTTCTAACATTCCTGTTCCCTTGTCCTCTACTTTTATGTATACGGGCAAACTAGCATTGTTCTTTACAGGCAAAGATGTTCCAAAATCAAAGTAAGTCTTTATAGGACCTCTTCCGACATTTACAGTCGGTGAAAAGGTTGTTGCTTTTCCTGCTTTTTGCAATTCTGAAAAATGCTCACTACTTATAACAAGAACATCAATCTGTGACTTTGCTTGATATGAGAAATCGAATCTAAATCTTATAGGGCAAGTCACTTTCAGATGTGCTATTTTATCTGCATTGGGAGCTTTAAAAGTCCACTCAACTTGCATTATTTCTTGAGGACCAAGAGAAAAACCACAACCTGGAGGGTAACAAGAAAGAGTAGGATTTCCTCCTGTAGGAATGCACAAACCAGTATCATAAAGGTCATATTTTACATCGGTATAATTAAATTCTTCTTGGTTTAACAATTCAAAATAAATTGAGAACTCGTCTTCAGCACGAACAGATGTTGAAGGTAGAACAGTTATATTATGCATTGATATCACATCTGGCGGTAATTCCTTTACTTGGGTACCCCCTGAAGAGAAGAAAGGTATATCAAATGGTAAACCAGTGCATCCGGACACAAGCAAGACTAATATCAAGATTAAAAACAATTTTTTCATATTATCATATTTATTTTCCTAATTTATTATTGTGGT